>NZ_DATMST010000299.1:0-13059 GCF_035565275.1 Sphingopyxis sp. | reverse complement strand
AATAAATATATGGGCGCATCCGGTGGATGCGCCCACTTATGACAGATATGCGGTCGGTTCCGAATGATATGCTCGATGCGCATGGCGCATTGATTCACGGTGACAGAACCGGTGCGGCGAGCATTTCGACTTCGTGCGGGGATATCCGATCCCGGCCGGCCAAGGCAGGTGTCCCGCAGGTCCGAGAAGCAGGCAGATGCGGCATTTCGACTTTGATCGGGAAGCGCGATATGAACTTCTGAGCAATGGGCCAGATAACGAGACATGTACGGCTTTTGGCGCTGTTGCCGCTATGCACGATCTATAGCTCGGAAACTCGCGCCGAAACCGATAAGGGGGACGTCGCGGCGGGGCCGGTTTCGCGAGAAACCTCCCCGCCGGGCGTTATTCCTTCGCCGGATGATCACGACGAAATCGTCGTCACGGCCGACCGTCGCGGCGAAGCCAAGGTTCCGGCCGAATCCGAATTCAGCGAGGAAGAGATCGCGGCGCAGGGCGCTGACAGTATCCAGGATCTGCTGACGCGCCTGGCGCCTTTTATTGACGGCAGCGGCGAAGAGCCTGTCATCCTGATCAACGGAAAGCCGGCCGGGTTTGACCGCTCGATCCTTGCCTATCCCGCCGAGGCGCTCGACCGGCTCGCGGTGCTGAAACCCGAAGCCGCGACGCAATATGGCGAACCGGCGGGCAAGCGCGTCGTCAACCTGGTGCTCAAGAAGAATTTCTCGATGCTCAACGCCGATGCGGGTGCCGATTTCGCGACCGGCGGCGGCCAATATGGCGGCAGTCTATCGGTCCGGCGGACCGCGATCAGCGGCGACACGCGCTGGAACGCGCAGGTGCGATTTGGCGCGGACAGCGCCTTCCGCAAGACCGCCCGCAATATCCCGCCGCGCGACGGGATATTCGACAGCATCGGCTTCATCTCCGCGCCCGACGGCGGAGAGATCGATCCCGCGCTGAGCCTCGCCGCGGGACAAGTGGTGATCGCGGCTGCCATCCCGCCGGGCGCGCTGACGGGGGTCCCGGACCTCGACGACTTCGCCGAAAGCGCGGGAAGGCTCCATCCCGTCAATCCCAATCGCTATGAAACGCTGCAATCGTCCCGGCGTAACGCCGGGCTCAACATCGGCGTAACGCGGCCGATCGGCGATTTTTCCGCCTCGCTCAACCTCAATGCGAACCGGAGCAGCAGCGACGGGGAGCGGGGCCTGCCGATGGCGTCGGTCGTGCTCCCGACGGGTCATCCCTCTTCGCCATTTGCATCGGATGTCGTCCTGACGCGACCCTTTGCGGGTGAACGCGCGCTCCGCATCGACAATGGTTCGACCTCGCTCGGCGCGACGCTGACGCTGAACGGCAGTATCGGCGATTGGCAGACCAGCCTTGCCGCGAGCTATTCGCGCAATCGGGCGGACAATTTCATCGAAAACGGCGTCGATATTGCGCGCGTCCAACAGTTGATCGACGCCGCCGATCCGGGCTTCAACCCTTTCGGCATATGGGACGAAGGCTTGATGATCGCGACCCGCAGCCGGACGAAGGGCGAAAACCTCAGCGCCCGGCTTAACGTGCGCAAGACGATCGTCGATCTTCCGGCGGGGCCGCTCGCGTGGAATCTGACCGCCAATGCGGGCCGTAACAGCACGCAAAGCCGGCAGTTCGACGCGTCGGGGGATCTGATCGCGGCAAGAAGCCTGACGCGCAGCCAGTCGAGCGGCCAGATGTCGGTCAGCGTCCCGATTTCGCGCAATGACGGCGCCGGGGCGGGGTGGCTCGGCGATCTGACCGTCGATCTGTCCGCCAGCGCGCAGACAATGACGAACAGCCGGCCGCAAAAGGGATTCGGCGGCAGTGTCAGCTGGTCGCCATGGCGGGCCGTCCAGCTTCGCGGCGCCGTCGACTTTACCGAAAACGCCCCCTCTTTCGATCAGCTCGATGCGCCGGTCCTCACCACGGTGAACCGCATCTTCGACTATGCGCGTCAGGAAATCGCCGAGCCCCTCTGGATCACCGGCGGCAATCCCGATCTGAAGCGCGGCCGTCAGCAAAAATTGACCCTGGGTGCCATGGTGCGACCGCTGGGTGGCCAGGTGCTGACACTCAATCTCGGCTATCGCCAATCGGTCGCGAAGGGCGGCCTTGCGTCCTTTCCCGAACTGACGCCCGTGATCGAGGCGGCCTTTCCCGAGCGTGTGACGCGCGATGCGGAGGGACGGCTCGTCGCGGTCGATGCGCGGGCGATCAACATTGCCCGCGATAGCAATTCCGATCTGAGTACGGGTATCGTGCTCCGTGTGGATGGCGCCGGGAAACCGGGCGCGCCGAATGGTGATCCGCTGCAGTTCAGTCTTTCGATCAATCACCGCATGCGGCTGAGTGACGAATTGCAGACCCGGGCAGGCGTGCCCGTGATCGACCAGCTGCGCGAAGGCGGACAATCGCGCCATAACGTGTCGCTGCAGACATCGCTGGGCAAACGCGGAATCGGTGCCACCCTGAATGGCAACTGGAGCAGTTCCGGGCGCCTGCGGGGCGGGGGGACGGACGGCGCGGGAGGATTTGTCTTCAAACCGCCCCTGACGTTCAATTTGTCGGCGTTCGTCGAGCCCGGTCGCCTGATCGACGCCTGGAAAAAGAAGAGTGTGATCGGCGATCTCAGGCTGTCGGTCGATGTCCAGAATCTCTTCAACGGCTACCGCCGGGTCACGCTGGACGACGGCACCGTGCCTGCTGGGTATAGGCGCGACGAAATCGATCCGCTCGGCCGGACGGTCCGCCTGACGCTGCGCGGGAAGTTTTGATACGCTGCGATCGGAACGGCGTCAGCCTTCGTTGACGGGCCGGCTGCTGCTGCGCGCGAACGGGTCTTCGCGCAGCGCGAAGAGGCCAACGAGGCAGGCAAACATCATGTAATGGGCGGGCATGAGCGGATCGTCGTTCAGGCTGATCACGCCGCTGCCGATCATCGGCGCTGTGCCGCCGAAAATCGAGGTCGAGATATCATAGGCGATGGCGAAGCCCGCAAAGCGCACTGCGGTCCGAAACGTCGCCGAGATGGTCGCGAGCTGCGGCACGCAGAGCAGGCCCAGCGCCATGGAACCCGCTACCGCGCCGGCAATCAGGAAGGGAATGCGCCAGCCCTCTTCGTGCATCGCCGCGTCGCCGGGATGCAGCGAATAGCCGGGTATCAACGCTGTGCCGAACTCGAGAAAGCTGCCATGGAAACCCCGTCTGGCGGAAGTCCGATATGTTTCAGGAGATATTCGCGCTCCGCTTCGCGGCGCTCCCGGCGAGGGAGCAGGCGATGTTCCTCGCGAGCACGGAGCGATTGGCCGATATATCGGGGGCCGGACGACATGGACGCGCGGCCCCTGCTCGATGCAGGGGCTATCGACCCGGACCCGATCCGTCGAGGCGATCCGGTCGCGTCCGTTTTTCCGGCTATTTCGCGCGCCCGCAACTCAGATAGTCGAAGCCGATTTTTGCAGATTTCGCGGGATCGGACGGAAAATCGAACTCGTAGATATAATAGGCGATCCGGGGGCCGGCGGCCTCGATGACGCGGCGCCAGTCGGTCGTCCCGGTGCCCAAGTCGGTGACGGCGCCGTTGGCGGCGAGGTCCTTCATGTGCAGCAGCGCGATGCGGCTGCGATATTTTTCGAGGAAGGCGAGGAGGTCATCGAGGCGGTCGGGCTTGAATGCGAGCCGCGCCCAGAAAATGTCGACTTCGAACTGGACGAAGCGCGGATCGGTGTTCGCGGCCACGATCTCCCACGCACTCGTCATGACCGGCTTGCCGTCGCCATGGTCATAGGGAAAGCGGCCGTCGAATTCGCCGGTGTGATTGTGGACGTAAAGGGTGATCCCCTCGGCGGCCGCCGCTTCGCCAAGCGCGTTGAGGTTGCGCGCGGTCTCAAGGGCATGGTCGAGCGTGTCGAGCCCCGGCGGACCGAAGCCTCCCGAACCGATGAAGCGCTGTCCACGCGCTTTCGCCGCGGCGAGGGTTGCGGGCCATTTGTTCTTGTCGAGATTCGCGTGGCTCGCCACCGCTTGAAGGCCGTTGTCCTTGAGCAGCTTCGCATAGGCGATGGGGTCTTCGGCGCCGATCAGGTCGAACCCCTCGATATTGCGATAGCCGATCGCCGAAATCTGCTTGAGCACCACCGCCAGCCGCGCGGGATCGGGTTTCGCGCCGGCGAGTTTGGCAAACGAGGGTTTCAGTCGCTCGAATTTCTCGCCGACGGGCAGGGTGTCCCATTCGGCAGGGACGGAAATGTCCGCGAGCGTGCTGGCGAACACATAGGTCTGGATCGCGATCTTCCCGACCGGCAGGCCGAGGCATTGCGCCGCGGCCGGCGCCTTCTTGTGTGCGGCATGATCGTGCGCGGCGGCGCCCCCGGCCCCGAAGGCCGACGATATCATCAGGAGCGGTGCGATGTGGCGACCCTTCATAATCCTGTCCCTTTCACTCTTGTGTTCGTTTGGCCGGCGTCAGCGCAGGCCTTGCATATAGTCGATGATCGCGGCGCGTTTCGCGGGGACCGAGACGCCGGGATAGCTCATGCGATTGACCGGCACGACCGCTTTGGGGTTGGCGATGAAGGCGTCGAGCGTCTTGCGGTCCCATCGCAGCTTCGCTTTCGCGAGCGCGGACGAGTAGCGAAAGCCCTTTGCCTGCGCCGCGGGTTTGCCGAAGATGCCTGACAGGCTGGGTCCCAAGCTGGTGACGCCGGCCTTGTCCGAATGGCACGCGGCGGGGGGCCAAGGCGATTTACGACCCGAAAGGCGATGCCGCCTTTTTCGACGTGATGCTGAAGGTCGGCGGCGACCGGTTCATGATCGAGCCGGCGCGCTATGTCGCGCCCGCGTGGCCGATGCTGGCCAGCCTGCCTATCATTACCGTTTTTCCTATGTCGCCGAGGCGGCGTGCGCCGGATCGAACGGCGCGGCGCACGCGAGCGACATTCCCTATTTTCTGGACACGGCGGCGACCAGATATGGCTCCGCCACCACCGCATTCGACCGGGAAATGGCGACAACGATCAACGCCTTCGTCGTCAATTTCGTGAAGAACGGAAATCCGGACGGGTCGGGGCTGGCGACCTGGCCCCGCTTTCGTCCCGGCGAGGTGATGGATTTTGCCGCTGATGGTGTGGCGCGGTCCGGAGGCGATCCCTGGACGCGCCGGCTCGATCTCGTCCGCCCCTGAACGGACCGCTTGCCGACGCGCGCGAATAAGCCTCGACTTGTCTCCTGAAAGATTTTCTTCGCCGCAAATAGCCGTCGTCACCATTGACGAATCTAAAATCAATCGATTAAGTTGAGTTTGTCACTCGGAGCTGGTCGAGACGGGTGACGGCTCTCCCCTCGACCCGCGGCTTTTGACCGGGAAGCAGCTTGCTCCGCGTTACCAACGGCTAAAGCGCGTGATGCTCGGGCGACAGCGCCAGGCATTGCGTTCCCCCCAGAAGGGGTATTGCGATGCGTATGTGTAGCACCAGTTCATAGACAAGCGCCGATGACATCGCGCGCCGGGTAGCGGACCGACCGCGCCCGGGCGTTCTCCTGTCGGCACATCCTTTCATCCCGGCCGCGCCTCCCTTTCGCGAGGGCGCCTTGCGGCTTTGCGTCCGGCACATGCGTGCGCCGGCGACAGGTGAAACATGCCTCTGCTGACCCGATCCGACCTGTCGGATCTGGCTCGCTATCCTGCGTCCCTGCGCAGCGCCGCCCGTGCGCTGTGGGGGGCTGAGCTGGCGGCTGCCCGATCCGGCCCGGCGCACCGCGCCGCCATTCATCACATCAAAAAGGGGGCGGAATTGCCGCCCGGGGGCCAGATATAATGAACCGTTTTTCTCCCGATCATCGTTTGAAGTTTCTTGTCGGTGCGGCGCTGTTGCTGCCCGTCACACCCGCCGTTGCGGCCGAACTCGGGGCTGGCACGGACGCTGCGACCACCGGAGCGGTCGACGCTGCCGAAGCCGAAGCCGAAGCCGCCTATGGCGAATATGACGGCGGCGCGATCATCGTGTCGGCGCGCCGCCGCGATGAAAGCGCGCAGGACGTGCCGATCGCGCTGTCGGTCGTCGGCTCCGAAACGCTCGCGGCGACGGGCAATTACACGCTGACGCAGGTTCAGCAGATCGTGCCGAGCCTGCAGGTGTTCAGCTTCAACCCGCGCAATACCAACATCAACATCCGCGGGCTCGGCAGCAATGTCGCGCTCACCAACGACGGGCTCGAAAACGGCGTCGGCTTCTACATCGACAATGTCTATTACGGCCGCGTCGGCCAGTCGCAATTCGACCTTGTCGACCTTCAGCAGATCGAGGTGTTGCGCGGACCGCAGGGGACGCTGTTTGGCAAGAACACGACCTCGGGCGCGATCAACATCACGTCGAAGAAGCCGAGCTTCGATCCCGAATTTTCGGGCGAGGCCAGCGTCGGCGATTATGGATATTACCAGCTTCGCGCCTCGGCATCGGGCGGGATCATCGACGATCTGCTCGCCGTTCGGCTCAGCGGTTCGGTGACCGAGCGCCGCGGCTTCCTCTACAACACGACGCAGAACGAGCGTGCCCAGGATTATTCGAACTGGAGCGTGCGCGGACAGTTGCTTCTGACGCCATCGTCCGACGTCGAGGTCCGGATCATCGGCGACTTCGCGCGGCAGAAACAAAATCACGTCCTCAACGTCTTTGCCGATTATTTCGGCACCTACGAAAACGGTGCGGTCATTCCGAACAATTTCGCGCAGCGCGCGGCGCGTTTTCCCGGCTACAGCTTCCCGACGATCGACCCGTTCGCGCGGCGCGGCGAAGCCGACGGCCATTATCAGTCGAACATGGACGGATACGGCGTATCCGGGCAGCTCGACTGGAATATCGGCGCGGCGAAGCTGACCTCGATCACCGCCTATCGCTGGTGGGACTGGAATCCTGCGAATGACGGCGATTCGACCTCGCTTCCCGTGATTACCAAGGCGCAGCAATCGAACCGCCAGCGCCAGTTCAGCCAGGAAATCCGCCTCGCGTCGGACAGCGGCGGACCGGTCGACTATGTCGTCGGCGCCTATTATTTCTGGCAGGTGATCCGGGGGAAGGGGGCAACCGCCTACGGGCCCGCCGCCGGCTTGTGGAATCTGCCTGCCGTTCCCGTTGCCGTGAGCAACGCCGCGCTCAATGGTTTCGAGGCCAATTCGACATCCGACCCGCGCACCAGAAGTTACGCGCTCTTCGGCCAGTTCGACTGGAAGTTCGCCGACCGGCTGACGCTGACCGCAGGCCTGCGCTTCACGCACGAGAAGAAGAGCGGAACCTTCCGCCAGATCCATGTCGCGGGAATCGACCTGTCGACATTGCCCGACGCGATCGCGATCCCCGCACTCGCCATTCGCGAGCAGTTCAATCCGACCAATGCCAATATTTCCAACAGCTTCACCGACAACAGCCTGTCGGGGCTCGCAACCTTGTCGTGGCAATTCGCCGATGATGCGCTTGCCTATGCGACCTATTCGCGCGGGAACAAGTCGGGCGGGCTCAACCTCACCAGCCTTCCGGCCGGCATCAACCCCGATGTCGCGCCCGAAAAGGTCGACAGCTACGAAGTCGGCCTGAAAACCCAGTGGCTCGACCGCAAGGTAACGCTCAATGTCGCCGGCTATTGGACCGAGATCGGCGACTATCAGACCGCGATCACCGAACAGGTCGCCGATACGGTCAACTTTCGCCAATATATCGCGAACATTCCCGGCGTCCGCTCGCGCGGGTTCGAAGGCGATTTGTCGGTCGCGCCGACCGAGCGGCTGAGCTTCTATGCCTCCGCGGCCTATGCCGATACGACATACAGCGACTATCCCAACGCACCGCAAGCCCCCGAGCGGCTCAACATCGACGGCAAGCAGGATCTGACCGGCGCGCAGCTGCCCGGCGTGCCCAAATTTACCTATACGCTCGGCGGAGATGTGTCGGCACCGCTGGGTACGCTCGGCGGGCGTGCCCTGTCACTCTATGCCCACGCCGATTATTCGCACCGCTCGACGTTCAACACCTCGTCGAGCAACAGCGCCTATGCCGATGTTCCGGCCTTCGGCATCGCCAACGCCCGGATCGGCTTCAGGACCGATGACGGCCTGTTCGACCTGTCGGTCTGGGCGCGCAACCTGTTCGACAAGGATTATTTCCAGACGCTGTCGCCGCAGAATACCGGCATCGTCACTGCGCTGATCGGCGAGCCGCGTACGGTTGGCCTCACGCTCCGGACGAAGCTGTGACGCACGCCGCATTCCCCGAATTCGCCGACCGCCCGATCCGGGACCGCCCGATCGCGCCTTTGCCGAATGACCTGCCGCCCAACCCCCAAAGGAGACTGACAATGACGGACCTTCACAACAGCTATGCCAACGCCCGCGACAAGAGTATCGATCTCGACGTCACCCCGGTAACTGGCACGATCGGCGCGATCGTGAGCGGCATCCAGCTGTCGGGCGACCTGCCCGCGGCGACGGTGCAGGCCATTCAGGCGGCGCTGGTGCGGCACAAGGTGCTCTTCTTCCGCGACCAGCAGCATCTGACCGATGCCGAGCATGAGGATTTTGCCGCACAGCTCGGCGACCCGGTTGCGCACCCGACGGTGCCGGTCGCCGGGGGATCGCGCTACCTTCTCGAGCTCGACAGCAAGGAAGGCTATGCCGCGTCGAGCTGGCATACCGATGTGACCTTCGTCGATGCCTATCCCAGGGCGTCGATCCTGCGCGCGCTGACCATTCCGGAAGCCGGTGGCGACACGCAATGGGCGAATGGCGAAACCGCCTATGAGGGCTTGCCCGAAGTGCTGCGCCAGCTCGTGAACAACCTCTGGGCGACGCACACCAACCTCTATGATTATGCCGCGATCCTGCAATCGGCGCCCGACGGCGAAAGCGCGGCGCAGCGGATCAAGGAGCATCGCAATGTCTTTGCCTCGACCGTCTATGAAACCGAGCATCCGGTGGTGCGTGTCCACCCGGTCAGCGGCCAGCGCAGCCTGCTTCTCGGTCACTTCGTCAAGCAGTTCGTCGGACTGAACGCCACCGACAGCGCCCGTCTGTTCCAGACGCTGCAGGATCATATCACCAAGCCCGAGAATGTCGTGCGCTGGCGCTGGCGCGAGGGCGATGTCGCCATCTGGGACAATCAGTCGACGCAGCACCGCGCGACCGCCGATTTCGGGCTCCAGCGCCGGACGCTGCGCCGGGCAACGATCGCGGGCGAGGTACCGGTCGCGATCGACGGCCGCCGGAGCCGTACGGTGCGCAGGGAAAAGGCGGTTCAGTACGAACCCGCCTGACGAAATCGGCCGGCGCCGGGCCTTCCTTCTCCCTTCTGTTGACGGCGCCGGCTCAGACTGCGGCGTGCCCGGGTCCCATTTGCCCGCGGCGCGCCGCCCTTCCTTTGACGAGGTGTCCGAATGAAGCGTTTTATGTCCGTTTTTCTGGTCTTTGCCTTCGCTGCCGCGCCCGCGCAGGCGAAGGAACGGCGACCGAACCTGCTCGTCATCGTCGCCGACGATCTCGGCTATTCGGACATCGGCGCATTCGGCGGCGAGATCCGCACGCCGAACCTCGACCGGCTCGCGCTCGCAGGCATTCGGCTCGCGGGGTTCCATACCGCGCCGACCTGCTCGCCGACGCGTTCGATGCTGCTTTCGGGCACCGACAATCATCTCGCGGGGCTCGGTACGATGGCCGAGCTGATCGGCCCGAACCAGAAGGACAAGCCCGGCTATGAAGGCTATCTGCGCAGCGACGTCGCGACGCTTGCCGAGCGATTGTCCGCAGGCGGCTACGCCACGCTGTTTTCGGGTAAATGGCACCTCGGCCTGACTGCGGAACAGGATCCGCACGCGCGCGGTTTCCAGCGCAGCTTCGCGTTGCTGCAGGGCGGACACAATCATTTCGGCACCGATGCCGATCCCGAAAAGGGCGGTACCGCTACCTATACCGAAACGGGGAAGCGCATCACGAAGCTTCCCGCCGATTTCTATTCGAGCGACTATTTCGCGAGCCGTCTGATCGGCTTTCTTGGCGAGCGGCCTGCCGCTCCGGAAAAGCCCTTCTTCGCCTATCTCGCCTTCACCGCGCCGCACTGGCCGCTGCAGGCGCCGCCGGCGGATATCGCGCGCTACAAGGGCCAGTATGACGCCGGCTTCGATGTGCTGCGCCAACGGCGGCTCGCCCGGCAGCGCGAGCTGGGCATCCTGCCCGCCGATGTCGCCGCGCACACGCCGCGCAACCGCGATGGCAGCTGGGATTCGCTCACGGCCGACCAACAGCGCACGGCGTCCAGGAACATGGAAATCTATGCCGCAATGGTCGACCGGCTCGACCGGAATGTCGGACGCGTGATCGATGCGCTCCGGGCATCGGGCGAGCTCGACAATACGGTAATCGTCTTCCTCGCCGATAATGGCGCCGAAGCGCTCGACGTCGAGACGACCGGCGCCCAGATGCTGGCGCGCAACCTGAAGACCGCCGACAATGGCTTCGACAACCGCGGCGCGGCGTCCTCCTATGTCACCTACGGTGCCGGCTGGGCCCAGGCAGCGACTGCGCCCTCGTGGCTGACCAAGGGCTATCAGAGCGAAGGCGGCACGCGGGCGGTCGCCTTTATCAGCGGGGCGGGCATCCCGCAGCGCAAGGGCGCCGACACGCAGTTCCTCTCGGTTGCCGACGTCGCGCCGACGCTGCTTGACCTTGCGGGGGTCGATCCTGCCGTCACCCGGATCGGGGGCAGGGCGGTGCGGCCGATCACCGGCCGCTCATGGGCCGGCTGGCTGCAAAATCCGGCCGCTCGCGTTTACGGTGCCAACGACGGTTTCGGTGCCGAGCTTTTCGGCTCGCGTGCCTGGCGTCAGGGCGACTGGAAGCTGACCGACATCGGCGACGGCGTATGGCGCCTGTTCGACCTCGCGCGCGATCCGGGCGAGACGCGCGACCTGTCGCTCACCGACCCCTCGCGCCGCGACGCGCTCGCGGCGGCATGGGATCGTTACGCGCGCGATGTCGGGGTGATCGCGCCGGACTCGATCCCCTATCGTCCCTGATGCGGCTGCGTGATCATACGCCGCCGTCTTCATCCTGTTGCCGGCTTTCTCCACCCGATTTCTTGATGAAGCTGATCTTGCCCTGCGGCTCGAGGATCGCCCAGGCGACGTCCGTTACCGACGCGATCCCGGCGAGGCGCATCTCGGACTGGACTTCGCCGACGGTCAGGCGATCGCGACCGAAATTCGCGCGGATATATTCGCCGTCGCGCACGAGCACGCGCGGCCGTCCGTCGAGCAGGTCTTTGGTGGCGGGAAAGCGATGCGTGATCCAGCTGAGGCAGAGCGCCCAGAAGGCGAAGGTGCCGATCGCCAGCGTCGCGCCCGTCAGGCTGAAGTCATTGTGCGTGATCCCTTGCTGGATCAGGTCGCCCATGACGATCAGCATGACGAACTCGAACGGGGTCATCTGCCCGAGTTCGCGTTTCCCCAGCAGCCGCAGCAGCAGGTACAGGAACACGAACATGACGGTGGCACGGGCGATAATGTCCATCAGGGCATGACCTTGATCCGGATCGGGATGTCGCCGATCGGGCGGTCGCCGTCGAAGAGACGAACGCGCCCCGCCGTGCCCTTGAACATCGGCGGGTTCACCTGACCGTCGAGCTTCACGACAAGCCGTTTTCCGGGATCGAGGCGACCAAAGGACATGCGATACCCGCCTGCTTCGAAACGCTCTTCGGAAGCCGCAGGCATTGCCGTGTTGATCGTGATGTTGCGCCACAGCGGCTGGTCGAACGCGATCGAGGCGTCCTCGATCGGCGCGCGGCTTTCGACCGCCACCTCCATTTCAAAGAATTCGCCGTTGCGCAGGATCGCCGGAACCCGGACCGACATATCGGCGGGCCCGAAATTGCGCGAAGAAATGGTCGGCGCATCGCCGCCGAACAGTCCGGACAGGCCCGCCGCGAGCAGTCCGCCGAGCGCGGCGAAAGCCAGCGGGGTCGCGACGCGGCCGGCTCCGACGCGTCGCTGCGGATCGATGCCATCGGGCGCGACAGGTGGGCCGTCCGGTGTTGCGGACATAGGCTTCACCGCGCGGCATTTCTGCAGCGGGAAAAACCGATCCTGCACATGGCCCGTCGCTGGTTATCCATGGCAGCATAACGGCTTGATGCCCCGCTGGTTGCGCGGCGTGTAGCCGGAGATGCGTTCAGGCCTGCCGTATCGGGTGCCCGGATGGAAGAGGACGGCGCGAGTGGGACCAGTCAGCTCGCGCCGTCCACCAGGTACCGCGCGCGTAAGTGAGGGACGCGCGGCATCGATCGATCACCCGACAAGCTGATCGCGATAATGTTGAACCTTGGTGACCCGGAGGCCCGGAATCCCGGCGCGTTCGATCGATCGCCGCCAGGTGGCGAGTTCCTCGGCGCTCAGCCGGTATCGCTCGCAGGCGTCTTTCAGGCTCAGCAATCCGCCGTCGATTGCGGCGAGAACCTCGGCCTTGCGGCGGCTGACCCAATAGGTCGTGCAGGATGACGGCAGGTCATCGATCGTCAATGGACCCAATGGCCCCATGACCGATGCCGGCCTTGCATTAAATTCGAGCACCGCGAACTCTCCATTCGCGCGGCTGGCGCCGCTTCGTGCCCCCCGCCTGAAATCTGCGCCAACGAGGTTAACAAAATCTTTACAAATGGCCCCGGATGCGACGAACGGTTCGTCGTGGCCGACCGCCTTCCGCCAAGTTTTTCTTTCGGTATGAAGAGGTCGCCGCGACTTGCCTCGTCTGCGGCCGCGTGCAAGGGACACCGCCACAAGCAGCGGGAGAAGGCGCGATGCATTTCGATGTGGTGATCGTGGGGGCCGGGCATGGCGGCGCGCAGGTCGCGGTGATGCTGCGCACGCAGAAATTTGCCGGCAGCATCGCGATCATCGGCGACGAACCCGAGCTTCCCTATGAGCGCCCGCCGCTGTCGAAGGAATATTTCGCAGGCGAGAAGGAATTCGAACGCATCCAGCTGCGTCCCGCGA
>NZ_DATMST010000298.1:0-12992 GCF_035565275.1 Sphingopyxis sp. | reverse complement strand
GTGGATCACCGTCCGCACCGTCGTTGTCGAAGCCTCGGCCATCGCGCCTGCAGCCACCGCTCCACCGCCCCCGCCATCACCTTGGCCGCCCGCAGCGACGGCCCCGGCACGCGTCGAGAAATAGTTGATCGTCGTCCGCTTGCCGCCCGCTTCCTGTCCGTGATGGCGCAGGCAGAACATCAGCAGCGCGTCATTGTGCCGCCGCCGGAACCCCATCAGCTTGCCCGCGACAAAGACGGGCACCAGATAGCCGTCGATCGCGCGTTCGAACGCGATATCCTTCAGCCGCGCGACCCCGAAATCGAGCGCCGCCGCCCACGCCCGCCGAAAGCTCTCCGCCCCCGCCGCGCGCCGCAGCGTATAGCAGTTCGTCTGCGCCATATTGACCATCGCCGCGGCGCGGCTGACCGACCCGGTATCGGCGAGCGCCGCGATAAACGCCTTCTGCCGCTCGGGCGTCCACCCGTCGTGCCGATATTTGCGCGGCACCGGCGTAAAGTCGGGAAGCGGCGGCCGAGCCTCCGCCGCGATCGGTGTCCGGTTCTGCATGATAAGCCCTCCTGTCTGCCAAACCGGACAGGATATGACGTGGCGGAGGAATGTAGGAAAGGGGTTTGTTTATGATTTGTTCTTATCGAAGCAAGTGCGAATTGCCTCCTTCTCCGCCGGTAAATTATTCGATCGGAAAGAAGCCATATCGCCCAGATGCTTCGGACTTGGTAAACCTCGTCACCCCTTCACCCGTTTCAAACTCGGCGGGAATTGACTTCTTATTTTCTAAGATGATCGTTTGGCAACTCGTCCACCCTGCCAAAGATCGTAGAAATTTCAAATTGACGTCTGTGCCGGATAAATCGTCGTCTTCATTCTCTGGCTTCTCATATGCCAACAAGGGAGAATCCAAGATGACGAAACCGGGATGGGGGAGCTTCTTCGCTTCCGTAAATTTCAATAGGCCCAACGTCGCTGCGGCGTGCGTTATCGCTCTATGCCCCTTTCCGTTGCTGGACCGGTGCTTGCCATTGATCACAAAGTCGCGCGTTTCTTTGTCAAAATGCACTTGAGGAGATTCGACTAATCCCCAATCATCCAAAAGCTCTGCGACATACCGTGACAGATCAAAAAGAGGTTTTACAGGCAGAGGGGAAGTGGGATCGTCTTCGTTGGCCTCTCTCTGCGTTTCTTGTTCAATTTCCCTTTGTTTCTGCTGGAGCCTATCTAGATTTTCAAAGAGTTCCATGTTCCGCTCCACCTCAGATTTCTTGTCAAGAAATTCCGAGAAGCGGCTTCTTTGTGCGGAGATTTGTGGACTAATGTCGACCAATGCGGCGCTAGCCTCTAAGAGGTTGGTCCGTATCTCAGGGAGCTGAGAGTGCACCTGCCTGTGCTCAATTTTCAATGTCTCAATCACATCTCCCAGTTCGCCTTGCAACGAACGGATCTTAGCTTGCTCGCCCTCGGCTGCGGACACGATTGCCTCGGTACTTGCTTGGCAATCACTCTTAGGGTCGTGATGTTCGGGCTTTGATCCGCAGAAAGGGCAATTTTCTGATGGAAGTGCAAAGAACAAAGTGCCGGCTTCCCGAATGTTCTCCAGCCTTTGCAGGTCGGTTGAATATTGCCGTTCAAGTAGGTCAAACCTAGCCAGCATTTCCGAGATTTCGGCTAGCCGTTCTTCCGCCTCGGCGTAGCTCGTACGTATGGAATTCCGAGCATTCAACGCTTGCCTGTATTCAACTTCAGACGCGCTCAACACCTGCCTTTCCTGATCTATAGCCCGTTCGAGGCGCGACTGCTGTTCTTCAAGCTCGGTTCGGAAGTTCTCCCCTCCGTCTAGCCTGTCGATCCGGCTTTCGCTCTCATCGATAAATTCAGCTAGCAGTTGCAGTCGGGCTTGGCGAGAAATGACCTCACCTTCCTTTTCTTCAGGAATTAATGATTTGTCATCAACGCCGGTAAGTAGGAATCTGAGTCTTGATTTATCGACAGTAACATTCGTGTATTGTTCTCGAATGTATGGAGAAGACTCGCGCTGAATATCCTGCTCAGTTATAATTATTAACGGAGACAGATTTCTAAGTGTCAGGCGCTCCTTTTCATTCCTCTGATTTTTTTTGAGCTCTTTGCCTGCCAGTCCGATCCGTTCGAGGATAAAATCCCGTAACGAACCCATCTTCTTGGACGCATCGCCTGGCCGAAGGACTGTCCCCACCTGATCACTTGGCCGCTCAAAATGCGTCCCTTCGAAGCAGGTAAAGTTCCCACCTTGAAGACTTCGTACCACGGTATACGCGCCGTCTTCAGCGAAATTGATGCCGAGGAATATGTCCTCGTAACCATCATGCTCGGGCAGTTCTTTTAACGGACGGCTGACTCGCCCAAACATGAAGTCTATAGCATCGAGGATCGACGATTTTCCGGTATTGGAAGGGCCATAGATCAAATTGAGCCCCGGCCCGAATTCAATAGCTGCGGGCAGCTTTCGAGGCCCTTGGAAGACTAAATGAGTAAAGTACATTGAGCTAACCATAGCTATGCTCCACCCAAGCTGATATCAGCGATCTGGAACTCGCTAGACCACCTGTCGAATGCAGCATTGAAGACGCCGAAGAATGAGCGATCGCCCCATTCTTCTAGAACTGTGACCGCCCAAGTCGCTCTCACTTTCAGCATATGCAAATATGAGTTCTCTAAGCTCTCAAGAAATACCGGAGCAAGGTCCGTAGATGCATAGCATATATGTCCTTTCTTCGGGCGCGTAACGATCAAAGATTTCGACTCCATCAGAGCCAACCCCATTAAAACTATAGGTCGTCGAACCAACAGCTCTCCATTGCGCTGCTTGACGTTCGGATGAAGGCTTGGCGGGCCAGAGGGCATATCGCCTGAATGAACAATCACGTGATCAAAAGCCAACAGCTGCTGTAGATCGTACTCGTTCGGATGGCCTGCGGACAACGCGCAAAGTGCTCGGATGCCAGTTTCAAAGGCGCTGTTGAATACTTGTTCCGTGAGGCGGCTTTCAATCATTCGATGAGACCCAAGTCAACTGGTCTTCGTTAGCAAGCTGGTGGCACATTCCATGCCGATCTTGGATTTTAGTCACCTGTATCAGACCATTCTCTGTCAACTGAATTGAGTTGGCCCTTTCGATCACCGCCCTCATGCGAGCGAAGCCGTGTTCATGATCGTCTTCGCAAGTGTCGATCACTCCGGAGTGTATCTCTGACTGAAGCGACTCAAATGTGCCCTCAGGCACCGAATCGCGCGCGAAGCTTTTTAGCGATTCCGCATGAAAAAAGGCTTCGCGTTGGCGTTGATAGTGCGCATGAAGCTTCGGAAATTCGTTGATATTGCCAGCTTCAACGGCGGACTTTTCCTTATCGGAATAGGCCTCATAAAGCTGTGAGATGTATCTCGATTCGCTTGCGAATGGCATTTCTGGCGGAGCATCCGGAGCGTGGCGCTTCGGTAGCCCGCCACCAAAGCGGATAACGTAATATGGGGTTTTCCTATGTTCCTCAATTACGTCATGCCGAGGCTTGTACTGGAAAATCGAAAAGTCGATTTTATCGACGAAATCTGCGAAATCTCCAGTTAAATCAATTTTTTGCGTGGAAGTGATCGAATTCGAACACCATTCGTCCCATTTTTCGAACACCTTCTGCTTCAATTTTTCCGAATCCAAGAGAAGCTTCTTAAGAGATGGGCCGCAATCTTTAGGCGAAAAGAAATAATAACTTCTTGGTAGAGTTATCTTCTTGCAGAAAGCATGCCATATTAATTTTCCTATTTCAGGAATCGCCGTTCCCGGAGCGAGCGGATTTCCGGTGTAATATTTGCACTGATAGTTGTCCCATTCTCCTTGGAACCCTTTGTCAGTGACAAATCCGGCCACATCGATACCATAATCATCGGCGCCACCAAGCCGATCTACCAGCTTGTATTTTGTTTTCTGAAACTGCGCCCACTCTCGAATAAAATTCTCCCAATCATCGGCTGTGAATAGGAGTAGGTGCTGCTCGGGAGGCAGCAGCTTGCCCGAATGGGCAATCGCGCTATTTAAGGGCGTGTGGACGCTCGGCGCGTCAATTCCATTGCTTTCCGGATTGAATTGCACAGATGCCCCGCCCGTTGAATCCCCATTTCCAAAATTGCCGATTATTTACTCGGCTATTATGCATCCGACTTTTAGAAACTTTTCGAATGGTTGCAAGGCTAGCAAAACAGATCGAGATCAATTGACCACCCGCCATTCCCCCAGCCCCAAATCCCCAATTTCCCACCCCCCGATCCGCCACCGCACCAGCCGCAGCGTCGGATAGCCGACCGCGGCGGTCATGCGGCGGACCTGGCGGTTGCGGCCTTCGGTGATCGTCAGCTCGATCCAGCTGTCGGGCACGCTCTTGCGGTATCGCACCGGCGGGTCGCGGTCCCAGAGCTGGGGCGGGTCGATTAGGCACACGGTCGCGGGGCGCGTCGGGCCGTCGTTGAGCGTGACGCCGCGGCGCAGCGCGTCGAGCGCGGCATCGTCGGGCTCGCCCTCGACCTGCGCCAGATAGGTTTTGGGCGTCTTGTGTTTCGGCGACGAAATGCGCGCCTGCAGCGCGCCGTCGTCGGTCAGGATCAGCAGGCCTTCGCTATCCCTGTCGAGCCGCCCGGCGGGATAGACGCCGGGAACGTCGATATAGTCGGACAGCGTCGCGCGCGCGCCGTCGGCGCTCGCGGTCATGCTCTTGTCGGTAAATTGCGACAGCACGCCCCACGGCTTGTTGAACAGGATCAGCGTCATGGCATCAGACTCCGCGCGACCGCCTCGGCGACCTTGATGCCGTCGACCGCCGCCGACAAGATGCCCCCGGCATAGCCCGCGCCCTCGCCCGCGGGGAACAGCCCGGCGGTGTTCAGGCTCTGAAAATCCGCGCCGCGGGTAAAGCGCACCGGCGAGGAGGTGCGCGTCTCGACCCCCGTCATCACGACGTCGGGATGATCGTATCCCGCGATCTGGCGCCCGAACACCGGGATCGCCTCGCGCATCGCCTCGACCGCGAAATCGGGCAGGCACGCCGCGAGGTCGGTCGGCGTGACGCCGGGGCGATAGGATGGCACGACTCTGCCGAGCGCGGTCGACGGACGCCCTTTCAGGAAATCGCCGACACGCTGCGCGGGCGCGCGATAGTTCGATCCGCCCGCGACAAAGGCGAGCGATTCCCAGTGCCGCTGGAAGGCGAGGCCGGCGAGCGGGTCGCCGGGATAGTCGCGCGCGGGGTCGATCGCGACGACGAAGCCCGAATTGGCGTTGCGCTCGTTGCGCGAATATTGGCTCATGCCGTTCGTCGCGACGCGGCCCTCCTCCGACGTCGCGGCGACGACGGTGCCGCCGGGGCACATGCAGAAACTATAGACGGTGCGCCCGTTCTTGCAGTGGTGCGAGATATGATATTCGGCGGCGCCGAGGATCGGGTTGCCCGCGTCCGCCCCGAACCTCGACGTGTCGATCCACGATTGCGGATGCTCGATGCGCACGCCGATCGAAAAGGGCTTCGCCTCGACATGCACCCCCGCCGCGTGGAGCATCGCAAAGGTGTCGCGCGCGCTGTGGCCGATCGCCATGACGACGCGGTCGGCCTCGACATAGTCGCCATTGCTGAGGTGCACCCCTTGGACGCGGCGCCCGCCCGCGCCGTCGGTGGCGATGTCGAGCCCGTCGACCTTGTGCTGCCAGCGATATTCGCCGCCCAGCCCCTCGATCGTCTCGCGCAGGCTTTCGACCATCGTCACCAGCCGGAAGGTGCCGATATGCGGGTGCGCCTCGGTCAGAATTTCGGGCGGGGCGCCCGCCTTGACGAATTCGGTCAGCACCTTGCGGTCGAGGTGCCGCGGGTCCTTGATCCGGCTGTAGAGCTTGCCGTCCGAGAAAGTGCCCGCGCCGCCCTCGCCGAACTGGACGTTCGATTCGGGGTGGAGCACGCCGCGCCGCCACAAATCCCATGTGTCCTTCGTGCGCTCGCGCACGACCTTGCCGCGGTCGAGGATGATCGGGCGGAACCCCATCTGCGCGAGGATCAGCCCGACGAACAGCCCGCACGGCCCCGCGCCGACGACGACCGGCCGTTTGATCCCCTTCGGCGCCTGCGTGATGAATCTATACGCGGTGTTCGGCGTCTGCTGGACATTGCGGTCCTTGCGAAAGCGCGCGAGCACGGCGCCCTCGTCCTTCACATTGACGTCGAGCGAATAGATCAGCTTGATGTTCGTCTTGTCGCGCGCGTCGTGCGCGCGGCGCGCAACGACATGGCGCACCAGTTCGCGCGGGCTGATCCGCAGCCGCTTGCAGATCGCGGCGGGCAGATCCTCCGGCGCGTGGTGCAGCGGCAGTGTGAGTTCGGTCAGGCGAAGCATCGCCCGCCTGTAGGGCGCGAGAACGTCAATCGAAAGCGGTTATACGAACCTGATAGGGGAACGACCTTTTGCGACCGGAACCGCCCTGTCAATCATCGTCACCCCGGACTTGATCCGGGGTCCATGACGACGGTGCGGCTATGGATCCCGGATCGAGTCCGGGATGACGAAAGCGGGCAGGCAAACGGCAGCCCGCCACCCCGAAACCGGGCGCGTCCCGGGTTCGCTGACGCAACTGGAAAAGAAAAGGGACGGCCATCGCTGACCGCCCCCCTGATCCTTACGCCGCTTCCTTCTTGCGCGACGCTTTCTTGCGCTCGTGCGGATCGAGCAGCGCCTTGCGGATACGGATATTCTTCGGGGTCACTTCGACCATTTCATCGTCGTCGATATAGGCGATCGCCTGCTCGAGCGTCATGCGCTTCGGCGGCGTCAGGCGGATCGCGTCGTCCTTGCCCGTCGAACGGAAGTTCGTGAGCTGCTTCGACTTCATCGGGTTGACCTCGAGATCGTCGGGCTTGGCATTTTCGCCGATGATCATGCCTTCATAGAGCGCCTCGCCGGGCGAGACGAAGAGGATGCCGCGCTCTTCGAGCGGGCCGAGCGCATAGGCGACGGCTTCGCCATTGCCGTTCGAGATCAGGACGCCGTTCTTGCGGCCTTCGATCGGGCCCTTGTGCGGGCCATATTTCTCGAACAGGCGGTTCATGATCCCGGTGCCGCGCGTGTCGGACAGGAATTCGCCATGATAGCCGATCAGGCCGCGCGACGGACCGCTGAAGGTGATGCGCGTCTTGCCGCCGCCCGACGGACGCATGTCGGTGAGGTCGGCCTTGCGGATCTGCATCTTCTCGACGACCGTGCCGCTATGTTCGTCGTCGACGTCGATGACGACGGTTTCATAGGGTTCGGTGCGCTTGCCGGCGTCGTCCTCGCCGAACAGCACCTTCGGGCGGCTGATGCCGAGTTCGAAGCCTTCGCGGCGCATCGTCTCGATGAGCACGCCGAGCTGAAGCTCGCCGCGGCCCGCGACGTCGAAGCTGTCCTTGTCGGCGCTTTCGGTGATGCGGATCGCGACGTTGGTTTCGGCTTCGCGGAGCAGGCGGTCGCGGATCATGCGGCTCGTGACCTTGCTGCCCTCGCGGCCCGCCATCGGGCTGTCGTTCACGGCAAAGCGCATCGACAGCGTCGGCGGATCGATCGGCTGCGCGGCGATCGGTTCGCTGACGCTGGTGTCGGCGATCGTGTTCGCGACGGTTGCGTTGGTCAGGCCCGCGATCGCGACGATGTCGCCCGCCCTGGCTTCTTCGACCGGAACGCGGTCGAGCCCGCGGAACGCGAGCAGCTTCGACGCGCGGCCGGTCTCGATGACCTTGCCGTCCATGTCGAGCGCGTGGATCGCCTGGTTGACCTTGACCGTGCCCGACTGGACGCGGCCGGTCAGGATGCGGCCGATGAAATTGTCGCGGTCGAGCAAGGTCGCGAGGAAGGTGAAGGGCGCGTCTTCGGGCAGGCCCGGGGTCGGGACGTGCGACACGATCGTCTTGAACAGCGGCTCGAGCGTACCTTCGCGCGCATCGGGGCTTTCCGAAGCATAGCCGCCGCGGCCCGAGGCGTAGAGGATCGGGAAGTCGAGCTGTTCGTCATTGGCCTCGAGCGCGAGGAAGAGTTCGAACACTTCGTCGAGCACTTCGGCGGCGCGCGCGTCGCTGCGGTCGATCTTGTTGACGACGACGATCGGCTTCAGGCCGAGCGCGAGTGCCTTGCCGGTCACGAACTTGGTCTGCGGCATCGGGCCTTCGGCGGCATCGACGAGCAGGATGACGCCGTCGACCATGCTCAGGATGCGCTCGACCTCGCCGCCGAAATCGGCGTGGCCCGGGGTGTCGACGATGTTGATGCGCGTCTGGTCGGCCCCTTCGCCCCATTCGACGCTGGTGCACTTCGCAAGGATGGTGATCCCGCGTTCCTTTTCGAGATCGTTCGAGTCCATCGCACGCTCTTCGACGCGCTGGTTGTCGCGGAAGGTGCCCGACTGGCGGAACAACTGGTCGACGAGGGTGGTCTTGCCATGATCGACGTGCGCGATGATGGCGATATTGCGCAAAGACATGCGGATAAGCCTTGATGTAAGGGGGCAGCGCCCGGAGCGCCGCGAGACGCCGCGCCCCTAACAGAAGCGGTGCTGCGGCGCAACAAAATTGCCGGTGGTCAAAGCCGTTCGAGCAAGCGTTCGATTTCCCGCGCCGAGAAGCGAGCGGCGCGAACGAGATTGGCGTGGAAATCGCCCGCGCTTTCGCCGTTCGCTTCGTCCGTCACCGCCTTGATCGCGGCCCACGGCTTGCCAAGCCGCGCGGCCGCCTGCGCCACCGCCCCGACCTCCATATCGACCAGCGTCGCGCCGAGCGATCGGAGGTCCGCCGCCGCGTCGGGACAGGCAACGAAACTGTCGCCGCTCGCGATACGCGCGTGCGGCAGGCCGAGCCCCGGGTCGGACATCGCGGCGAAATACGCTTCGCCGGCTTCGCCCATCGGCCAATCGCCGGCGCGATAGCGACGGAAGCGGCCGGGGTGGTTCGCGCCATAATCATGCTGCACCGCCTCGGCGAGCCAGTA
Source organism: Sphingopyxis sp. (assembly GCF_035565275.1). Taxonomy (GTDB): domain Bacteria; phylum Pseudomonadota; class Alphaproteobacteria; order Sphingomonadales; family Sphingomonadaceae; genus Sphingopyxis. Next base: position 3,974 of record NZ_DATMST010000298.1, on the reverse strand, counting down.
GGCCCCCGGCCCAGCGGCAAGCGCGCCGCAGGTACCGCTCATCAGCAGCATGTCGGTATCCGCGCCGAGCAGACCCGCACAAAGCGCAGCGTTGACCTTGCCGAGCCCGCAGGTGGCGATAGCGAGATCATGGCGGTGCGCGGCGAGACGGCGGACCGCGAAGGGGCCGTGCTCACGCACGCCTTCGCCGGGAAACAGCGCGTCGCTCTCTTCGGGAAGCGCGGCGAGGATCAGGATATAGGCCATCCCGCCTGTCTATCGCCTTGCACAGCCTTGCCAAGCCCGCCGCGCCGCGGCATCGATCCTGCCAATGCTGTCCCGCGTCTTCCCCGACCGCTTCGTCCCCGTGCTGCTCGCGACGATCCTGCTCGCCAGCCTGCTTCCGGTACGCGGTGCGGCGGTGCCGGTCGCCCAAGCGGTTTCCACCGCGGCAGTCGTCTTTCTCTTCTTCCTCAACGGCGTGCGCCTGCCGCGCGACGAGGTTCTTCACGGCATCCGAAACTGGAAGTTACAGGGCGGTGCGCTCGTCTTCTGCTTCGGTATCATGGCGCTGCTTGGGCTCGGCGCGCAACTGGCGACCGCGGCCGTCCTGCCCGCGGCGCTTGCGCTGGGTTTCCTTTTTCTCGGCATTCTGCCCTCGACCGTCCAGTCGGCGACCGCATCGAGCAGCATGGCGGGAGGGAATGTCGCCGCCAGCGTCGTCGCGGCGGCGGTGCTCAACCTGATCGGGGTCGCCGCTTCGCCGCTGCTGTTCGCCGCGCTGGCCGGCAATGCGGGCGAAATCCACAACGACGGCGTGTTGCGTATCGTTTCGATCCTGCTGCTGCCCTTTATCGCTGGCCAGATCGCCCAGCGCCGGCTGCGTCCGTGGGTGCTGTCGCACCGCCAGCTCGTCACCATTCTCGACCGCACGACGGTCGCGATCGCGGTCTATGTCGCCTTTTCGGCAGCGGTGGTCGCCGGAATCTGGCAGCTTCTCGACGCACGCGAGGTGGTGGTCGTCCTCGCTGCTGCCGCGATCCTGCTTGCGCTGTCGTTCGGCGGCGCATGGCTGTTCGGACGACTGCTCGGCCTTGCGCGGCCCGACCGGGTCACCCTGCTCTTTGCCGGCGCGCAAAAGAGCATCGCGGTCGGCGCGCCGCTCGCCGCGACGCTTTTCCCGCCCGCGATCGCGGGCATGGTGCTGGTCCCGCTCCTCGTCTATCATATGGCGCAGCTGATCCTCTCGGCGTGGATAGCTCCGGGACTGGCAAAAGGCCCGGCTGGTGTAGTGCTTGAATAACACAGGTCCGCATGCCATATAGGCAAGCGGTCCGGGATTTCCCTTGGGCCTGGAAGGAAATGGAATGAGCGAAGAGACTGCGACGGCAACCGCGACCGACGAGCTGAAGCTGACCCCGCCCGACCCCGTCCCCTCGGTTTCTCCCGAAAAGGCTGCCGGACTCGTCCCGCTGTCGACCGACCAGAAGTCGAAGCTCGGCGAACGCGTCGACGGCTTCATCGACGATCTCGTCGCGCAGGACGTCAATTCACCCGCCTTCGGGCAAAAGGTCGACCAGATCACCAACATGGGCCGCAAGGAGATGCTGGAGGCGGCGAGCCATTCGAACCGCTTCCTCGACCGCCCGATCCGCGCGATGGACCGCGACACTGACATCGGTCAGAATCTGATCGAGCTGCGCACCACGGTCGAACGGCTCGACCCGTCGGCGAACGGCAAATTGCTGTCCAAGCGCGGCTTCCTCGACAAGATTTTCGGCGGCAAGGTCAGCAATTATTTCGCGCAGTACCGCAGCGCGCAGACGCATATCGGCGGCATCCTGACGGCGCTTTCCAACGGCAAGGACGAACTGTTGATGGACAATGCGGCGATCGACGTCGAGCGCCGCAAGATGTGGGAATCGATGGGCAAGCTGGAACAGATGGTCCACATCGCCCAGACGCTCGACGAAAAACTCGAAGCCAAGGCGAACGAACTCGACGGCATCGATCCCGCGAAAGCCAAGGTCCTGCGCGAAAATGCGCTTTTCTACGCGCGCCAGCGGACGCAGGATCTGCTGACGCAGATGGCGGTGACGGTGCAGGGCTATCTCGCGCTCGATCTCGTCAAGAAGAACAATGTCGAGCTGGTGAAGGGCGTCGACCGCGCGAGCACGACGACCGTCGGCGCATTGAAGACCGCGATCACCGTCGCGCAGGCGATGACGAACCAGAAGCTGGTGCTCGAACAGATCACCGCGCTCAACACGACGACCGCGAACATCATCGACGGCACGTCGAAGATGCTGAAGGACAATACGGCGCGCATCCACGAACAGGCGGCGTCGAGCACGATCCCGATGGAGACGCTGCAGCGCGCGTTCCAGAATATCTATGATACGATGGACGCGATCGACACCTTCAAGCTGAAGGCGCTCGACAGCATGAAGACGACAGTCAACACGCTTGAGGGCGAAGTCGCCAAGTCGAAGGGCTATATCGCGCGCGCCGAGGGCGCGAGCCAGGCGCAGGCAAGCGTCGGCGGCGCCGACAGTCCGCTCGCCGCGCTCGAAGGCTAGGGCAAAAGATGAGCATGAGCGAGGTCGACAAGGTCCGGCTTTCAGCGGCATCGGCGATCGAACGGTCGCGGACACGCCGCCGCCCGATCGGAACGAAGAGCGTCGCGCTGCGCCGCCAGCACCTTTACAGGAAGCTTGGCCGCATGCTGATCGCGGGCGGCATATTGCTCGTCGGTGCCGCAGTGTTCGGCGCGCTGATCCAGCCGCTCGGCTTTACCGGGCTGCTCGCGCTGTTCGTGCTCTTGATCGGGGTCGCGGTGCTGTTCGGCAAATGGCCGCCCTTTCCCGAGCCCCGCCAGCAGGACTTGCCCAAGGCCGATCTGAAGCAGCTCGCGGGTCGCACCGAAATATGGCTCGAAGCGCAGCGCCCCGCGCTGCCCGCCCCCGCGCGCCAGCTCGTCGATGGCATCGGCGTCCAGCTCGATCTGCTCGCACCGCAGCTCCAGACGCTCGACGCGGCGAGCCCCGCCGCGGCCAATATCCGCAAGCTCGTCGGCGAGGACCTGCCCGAACTCGTCGCGGGTTATCAGCGCATCCCTGCCGGTTTGCGCACCGAAGCCCACGCCGGCCGCACCCCCGACGAGACGCTCGTTGGCGGCCTGAAGATGCTCGAAAGCGAGATCGGCAATGCCGCGCGCAGCCTCGCCGCGGGCGAACTCGACAAGCTCGCGACGCGCGAACGCTATCTCCAGCTCAAATATCAGGGACTTGAAGGCGAAGATCCGGCCGCCAGCTAGGCTTGGCGCCAGCGCTGCGTCCCGAACCACAGCAGCAGGACGAGCAGCAAGGGTGGCGCGAGGCCCCAACGCGTCGCGCCCGCCAGCGGCGCGAGCCAAGACGCCGACGACAGTATCCACAGCGCCGCGAGCAACGCTCCGATCGCGAGCGTCTCGAACGCGAAACTGCGCCAGAAACGCCGCCGCGCACTGGCATAAGCCGCTTGCGCATCGATCGCGCGCTCGACACCGGCCGCAAAGCCGCGATCGCCCGATCGCCCGGACGGCGCCAGTATCGCGGCCAGCACCGCGTCGATGTTCCGGTCTTCCGGCGCCGTCATGCGTCCGTTCCTTCGCCGATCATCTTCTGCGCCTTGGCGCGACCGCGCAAGACGAGCGATTTGAGTGTGCCGAGCGGCACCCCCATGATCGCGGCCGCTTCACCGTGCGACCAGCCATCGCCGAAGCAGAGCGTGAGCGCGGCGCGCTCCTGCGGAGATAGTGCAGCAAGCAGCCGGTTGGCATCGATCGTCGCATCGCTCGCCGGGCGCGGATCGGTCGCGGCCTTGACCTCTTCGCCCGCGGCCAGCCCCTCGCGCCGCCAGCCCCTCATCGGTGATGCCGATAAAACCGCCCGAGGACACCAGAATGTGCTCGCGGGCGACGAACTCCGGCAAATCGATGCCCTGTTGACCGGGCG
>NZ_DATMST010000297.1:0-23480 GCF_035565275.1 Sphingopyxis sp. | reverse complement strand
GCCCTATTATGTCGAGCAGGGCGAGAATGATAACCTCATCATCTCGAAGCTCGACAAGAACCCGACGAGCCTCGGCATCTTCGGCTTCAGCTATCTCGATGCCAACAAGGACAAGATCAAGGCGGTTCCGGTGCAGGGCGTCGCCCCGACCTATGCCGCGATCGCCGACGGCAGCTACCCCGGATCGCGTCCGCTGTTCATCTATGTGAAGAAGGCGCATGTCGGCGTCGTCCCCGGCCTCGCCGAATATGTCGCCGAGTTCCTGAAGGGCGCGGGCGACGGCGGTTATCTGAACGCCAAGGGCCTGATCGTGTCGCCGAAGGCGATCGCAGATATCGCGGCGTCGAACGGCAAGGCGATGACCGCGCTGAACGGCGCCGAGCTCAAATAATTTCCTCCCGCTGGCGGTCGGGGCGGGTTCGCCCTGCCCGGCCGCCGATTTTTTGGCCTTTTACGAGGACGGATCCAGCGACGTGACCTTCAACGCCGCCGCCCTTTTGCTTTTGATCGCCGGGTTGGCGCTGATCGGCTGGCTCGCCGGCCGCGCGCGGTCGAACCTGCTTGCCGGCCGTGCGGGCGAAAAGCTCCACTCGCGCCCGCAATATCATGGCTGGTATGTCGCGCTGTGGCTGTTCGCCCCCGCCGCGCTGTTCCTTGCCGTCTGGTCGTCGATGTCGCCGGCGCTGATCACCAATCAGGTGCTGACGAGCGAAGCCGCGCAAAGCCTGCCGTCGTTCGGGTTCGAGCGCGGGGCGATCCTGTCCGATGCGCGCGCCGTCGCGCAAGGCAGGCAGGCGGCGGTGCGGCTGCCCGCCGCGGCGCCGCTGGTGAAGCCCTATGCCGACGCCAGCCACAAATATGCGTGGATCGGCATCGCCGCGATGCTCGCGCTGGCACTCGCGGGCGGGCTTTATGCCTTCACGCGGATCAAACCCGATTTCCGGGCGCGCACGCGCGTCGAAAAGATCGTGATGCTGTTCCTGCTGCTCGCGTCGCTCGTCGCGATCCTCACGACCTTCGGCATCGTGCTATCGCTGCTCTTTGAATCGATCCGCTTCTTCCGCCTCGTCTCGCCCGCCGAGCTCTTGTTCGGGACCGAATGGGCGCCGACGAGCGGCGCGCCGCAGCCCGACACCTTCGGCGGCATCCCGCTGTTCTGGGGCACGATTTTGATCGGCGCGATCATCGCGATGATCGTCGCCATTCCCATCGGCATGATGACCGCGGTCTACCTCACCCAATATGCCGCGCCGGCGGTGCGCAAATGGGTGAAGCCGATCCTCGAAATCCTCGCGGGCGTGCCGACGGTGGTCTACGGCTATTTCGCGGCGCTGACCGTCGCTCCGGCGCTGCGTGAATTTGCGGTGATGCTGGGTATTCCCAACGCAAGCACCGAAAGCGCACTCGCCGCGGGTATCGTGATGGGGGTGATGATCATCCCGTTCGTGTCGTCGATGGCCGACGACAGCATCAACGCGGTGCCGCAGGCGATGCGCGACGGCTCGCTGGCTTTGGGCGCGACGCCGAACGAGACGATCCGCCAGGTGCTGATCCCCGCCGCGCTGCCGGGCGTGATGGGCGGCATATTGCTCGCGGTCAGCCGCGCGATCGGCGAGACGATGATCGTCGTGATGGCGGCGGGCCTCTCCGCGAACATGACCGCGAATCCCTTTGCCAGCGTCACCACGGTGACCGCGCAGATCGTCAAGCTGCTCACCGGCGACCAGGAGTTCGACAGCGCGAAAACGCTGGCGGCCTTCGCGCTCGGCCTCGTCCTCTTCATCGTTACGCTGCTGCTCAACATCGTCGCGCTGCGCATCGTCAAAAAGTATCGTGAAGCTTATGAATAGGCAGACCGCCCCCACCGACTGGAAAGGCGCCGTGATGCAGAAACGCATCGCGGGCCGCTACGCCGCCGAACGCCGCTTCAGGCTGATGGGGCTGGGCGCGGTGCTGCTCTCGGGCGCTTTCCTCGCTTTCCTGCTCTTCGTGATGGTCGGCAACGGCGCGCGCGGCTTCATGTACACGCATGTCGAAGTGCCCGTCGATTTCAGGGCGATGCCGCTGACGGTCGACAAGACGCGGCTCGGCGATGCCGACGCCGATCAGGTGATCGCGAATGCAGGGCTGGCCGACATCGTCGCCTTTGCCGCCGACGAGGCGCTGGGAACCGACGGATCGAAGCTGATTTCCGAGAATGCGTGGAAAGAGGTCCGCAGCGCGATCAAGGACAATCCCGAATTGCTGAACGCCAGGACGGTGTTCGACCTGCCCGCATCGTCCGAGGTCGATATCGCCGCCAAGGAAGGCGCCAAGGGCGCGCTCGGCGCGAAGGTCGATGCGCTCGAGAAGGACGGCAAGCTGTCGACCGGCATCCACTGGCCCTTCTTCAGGAACGCCGACGCCACCGATCCCGCGGTCGCGGGCATCTGGGGCGCGCTCAAGGGTTCGGTGCTGACGATCTTCATCGCCTTCCTCATCGCCTTCCCGACGGGCGTGCTCGCGGCGCTGTACCTTGAGGAATATGCGCCGAAGAACCGCTGGACCGACCTCATCGAGGTGTCGATCAACAACCTCGCCGCGGTGCCTTCAATCATCTTCGGCCTGCTCGCGCTCGCGGTCTTCATCAACTGGTTCGGCCTCTGCCAAGCGAGCCCGCTCGTCGGCGGGCTGACGCTCGCGCTGATGACGATGCCGGTGATCGTGATCGCCAGCCGCAACGCGATCAAGTCGGTGCCGCCGTCGATCCGCGACGCGGCGCTGGGGGTGGGCGCGAGCCCGGTGCAGGTGGTGTTCCACCATGTGCTTCCGCTCGCGCTGCCCGGCATCCTGACCGGCACGATCATCGGTATGGCGCGCGCGCTGGGCGAGACCGCGCCGCTGCTCCTCGTCGGGATGCGCGCCTTTATCGGCGATGTTCCGGGCGGCATCTGCTCGCCCTCAACCGTGCTGCCGATGCAGATCTTCCTCTGGTCGGACGAAGTCGACCGGGGCTTTGTCGAGAAAACCTCCGCCGCGATCATCGTGCTGCTTGTCGTGCTGCTGTCGATGAACGCCTTTGCGATCTATCTTCGCAACAAATTCGAAAAACGCTGGTGATCATGACCCAAGACGATCTTACCATTACCGACCCCAAGATGAAGGCGCACGGCGTCAACGTCTTCTATGGCGAGAAACAGGCGATCAACGACGTGTCGATCGACGTCGGCACCGACCTCGTCACCGCCTTCATCGGCCCGTCGGGCTGCGGCAAGTCGACATTCCTGCGTTCGCTGAACCGCATGAACGATACGGTCGCGAGTGCGCGGGTCACGGGGCAGATCGAGCTCGACGGCGAGGATATCTATGCGCCGTCGATGGACGTGGTGCAGCTGCGCGCGCGCGTCGGCATGGTGTTCCAGAAACCGAACCCCTTTCCCAAGTCGATCTATGACAATGTCGGCTATGGCCCGCGCATCCACGGCCTCGCGCCGAACAAGGCAGACCTCGACGTCATCGTCGAGCGCGCGCTGGTGCGTGCCGGCCTGTGGGACGAGGTCAAGGACCGCCTTCAGGAAAGCGGCACCGCCTTGTCGGGCGGCCAGCAGCAGCGCCTGTGCATCGCGCGCGCGATCGCGGTAGACCCCGAAGTGATCCTGATGGACGAACCCTGCTCGGCGCTCGACCCGATCGCGACCGCCAAGATCGAGGAACTGATCCACGAACTGCGCGGCAAATATGCGATCGTGATCGTCACGCACAATATGCAGCAGGCGGCCCGCGTGTCGCAGCGCACCGCCTTTTTCCACCTCGGGACGCTGGTAGAGTACGGCAAGACCACCGACATCTTCACCAACCCGAAGCAGGAACGCACCAAGGACTATATCACCGGCCGCTACGGTTAAGCCGCGGCGCAAAAGGACAAGAGTGATGGCATTAACGAACGATCATACCGTCAAAGCCTTCGACGAGGATCTGAACCGCCTTCGCGGGCTGATCAGCGAAATGGGCGGGCGCGCCGAACAGGCGCTGCTCCAGGCGATGAACGCGCTCAACAATGGCGACCTCGACCTCGCCGCACAGGTCGTGCGCGACGACAAGAAGATCGACGCGCTGGAGGCCGAGGTCGAACAACTCGCGGTCCAGACGATAGCCCTCAGGGCGCCAATGGCAGACGACCTGCGCGAGATGATCGCGGCGCTGAAGATCGTCTCGGTCGTCGAACGCATCGGCGATTATGGCAAGAATATCGCCAAGCGCGTCGCGCTGATGGACCAGACGCGGTCGATCGAGGCGATCCCGCTGTTGATGTCGATGTCGAACATCGTCGTCGAGCTGATCCACGACGCGCTCGACAGCTTTGCAGCGCGCGACGCCGAACTCGCGGTGCGGGTGACGGTGCGCGACAAGAGCGTCGACGATTTCTACAACAGCATCTTCCGCACCCTCGTCACTTTCATGATGGAAAATCCGAAATATATTTCGGAAAGCGCGCATCTGCTGTTCGTCGCCAAGAATCTCGAACGCATGGGCGACCACGCGACGAACATCGCGGAGATGGTCTATTATGTCGTGACCGGCGAACGTATGGAAGAACGCGAGCGCGGCGAACAGCCCGAAGATGGCGCCGCCGAGCAGGAGCAAGGCTGATGCCGCAGCCCGACCTGCTGCTGATCGAGGATGACGAGGCGATCGCCGAACTCATCGTCTGGCATTTCGCACGCGAGGGCTTTTCGGTCCGCCAGACCCCCGATGGCGAACAGGCGCTCGTCCTCGTCGAGGAACGCGTGCCCGATATCGTGCTGCTCGACTGGATGATCGAAAGCCTGCCGGGGATCGAGGTTTGCCGGCGCCTCCGCCGTAACCCGAAGTCGGCGAACGTCCCGATCATCATGCTCACCGCGCGCGGCGAGGAAGAGGACCGCATCCGCGGGCTTGAGACCGGCGCCGACGATTATGTCACCAAGCCGTTCAGCCCGCGCGAACTCGTCGCGCGCGTCCAGGCGGTGCTGCGCCGCCTGCGCCCCGCGCTCGCGGGCGAGATGCTGACCTATGCCGATATCGAGCTCGATTCGGTCGCGCACAAGGTCGTGCGCAACAGCCAGATCGTCGCGATGGGGCCGACCGAATTCCGCCTGCTCCGCCATTTCATGGAGCATCCGGGCCGCGTCTTTTCGCGCGGGCAATTGCTCGACAGCGTGTGGGGTCAGGACAGCGATATCGAGCTTCGCACCGTCGACGTCCATATCCGCCGCCTGCGCAAGGCGATCAACCTGCCCGGCACCGCGGACATCATCCGCACCGTCCGCTCGGCGGGCTATGCGCTGGATGCAGGCAAGAGCGTCTGACGACCGGAAGCCGACCTATCTCTCATCGTCATCCCGGACTTGATCCGGGATCCATACGATGGTGCGGCTATGGATCCCGGATCAAGTCCGGGATGACGAAGGAGAAGGAGCGAACGTCCGCTTCCCACCCGATGTCGCCGACAGTCAGAAATCAAGCTGGGTTCGCAATCCGAACACGTCGGCCGAATAATCGCGGTCGCCTGTTGCGCTGGCGATCGCGGCGTCGTCGATCATGACCCGACCATAATTGGCCATCACGCGGACATAATCGATCGGCACCCACACCACACCCAGCAGGGCGATGCGCTGGCGCCCGCCGACGATCCCGCCGTCGTTGAGGTCGAGATAATCGTAGCGCGCATTGATCTCGATCGCACCGATCCCGCCTTCGGTGACCGGTTTCGACGGCTTCAGCCGGTCGAACGCCCCGTCCTTGTAGCTGCGGCTGTCCCCGGGGGTCAGCATCATGCCGACTTCAGCATAGCCGCCGAAGAAGGTCGGGTCGGCAAGGCCGGGGCGCTTCATCGTCTGCCAAAAGGCTTCGCCCGACGCATGGAATGGCCCCGACGTCAAAGCACCCTCCAGCCCGTAGCCGTTTTCACCCTTGGCGCTGATGTTGCCGGTATCGAGCAGACGCACGTCGGTGGTGTGGACAAAGGGCCGGGCGCGATAGCGCGCCGTCGACGACTGGTCATTGAAATCGCGGAAATGGACCGATCCGCCCAGGTGGAGCTGCGTTTCGCCGAATTTGGGCATCCACACCACCCGCCCGTCGGCGCTGATGCTGTTGTTCGTATCGTCCAGAAGACTGTTGGCATCGTCACCAAAGACGCCTGCCTGCACGAGGAGTTGCTTGCCCTTATATTGTGCGCCCAGGCCGACGCGGCGTTCGAAACCGAAGGCCGGCACAAAGGCGGCACGCTCGGTAAAGCTGGTGAACAAATCGCTCGTCACGTCTTCGAGCGAGGTAAAATGTCTGATGTGCCCCATCGTGACCGACCATGGCCCTTTGCCATAAGTCAGATACACGTCGGTCAGTTCGGCCGAGCCACCGGCGAAATCGGCTTCGAGGCGGTATGAAAAGCCGCCCGGAATCTTGCCATCCACGCCCAGAAACACCCGGCGGATTTCGGTCGTCAAACCACCACGCGTTCCCAGAACGCCTGCGGGCGCGTCGATGCCCGCCACGTCGAACTGCATGCGCCCGCGCGGCTTGAAACTCCAGCCATCTGCGGTTTTCAGTTCGGGCGCCCCCTTCCAGCTTATTTCGGTCGCGGGCTTTGCGGTGACCGATGGCGGCGTCGGCACGGGAAGCGGCGCGGGCGCAGGCTCGGCAATCGCGGCATCAAGCCGCGCTTCGAGCGTCTGGACCTGCGCCTTCAAGGCCGCGAGTTCCGCCCGCAGCGCGGCGGCTTCCTCGGCGCTCATCGCCTGCGCCATCGCGGGTGCGGGTAAACTGAACATCGACGTCGCCAACAAGGGGGCGATCAGGGCACGGCGCATGAACGAAGCTCCATTCGAAAGGGTCACGGGTTCGTGGCGCTAATATTGCTGGTATATGACAGAAGCGCGTCACTGAAATGACAATTTGGCTACAGTCGGCTTTTTTCCGGCGTGGTGCATCCCCCTTGCCTGCCCCGGGTGAACGGCTAAGGACGGTCGCGTTTTCATTGACAACTTTTCAGCCTTTTGCGGGAGACCATCATGACGATCAAATTTGACGGCCGCGTTGCCATTGTCACCGGCGCCGGCGGCGGCCTTGGCCGCGCCTATGCGCTCGAACTCGCGCGGCGCGGAGCGAAGGTCGTGGTCAACGACCTTGGCGGATCGCGCGACGGCACCGGCCATTCGGACGCCGCGCTGCAGGTCGTCGAGGAAATCCGCGCTGCGGGCGGAACCGCAATGTCGAACGGCGGCAGCGTCACCGAATATGAGCAGATGGTCGAAATGGTCGCCAAGGCGAAGGAAGAATGGGGCGGCGTCCACGTCCTGATCAACAACGCCGGCATCCTGCGCGACAAGAGCTTCGCCAAGATGACCCCCGAGGATTTCGATCTGGTGCTGAAAGTTCATGTGTCAGGCAGCGCCAATGTCACCAAGGCGTGCTGGGACCTGATGCGCGAACAGGCCTATGGCCGTATCCTGATGACCGCATCATCGACCGGTCTTTACGGCAATTTCGGTCAGGCCAATTACGGCGCCGCGAAGCTCGGCCTCGCCGGGCTGACCAAGACGCTCCACCTCGAAGGCGCGAAGTACAACATCCGCTGCAACACGATCGCGCCGGTCGCGGGCACGCGCATGACCGAGGATATCTTCCCCGCCGAACTGTTCGAGAAATTCACGCCCGAAAACGTCGCCCCTGCCGCGCTGTATCTGGTCAGCGAGGACGCGCCGACCAACATGATCGTCGGCGCGGGCGCCGGCGCCTATCACGCGGCGTATGTCACGATGACCCCGGGTGTCGCCCTCCCCGAGGACGAACGCACCCCCGAGGGCGTCGCCGCGGCGTGGGAGAAGATCATCGACCGCAATGGCGAAACCGTTCCGCAGTCGGGCAGCGAGCAGTCGATGGCCGTGATGCGGGCGTTGCAGGCGCTCGGCTGAAGCCTCTTCCGTCATCCCGGCGCGGGCCGGGATGACGGCCATGCCCCGCGCCTCACTGTATTGACACAGCAATACGGTAATGCGATAAGACCGACGGGGCAAGGGGATCGGACAGAAGGACGACCCCGATGTATAGTGAAACCGACCTGCAAGCCGCGGTCGATGCGAAGGTTCTGACACCGGAGGCCGCCGCGGCGTTCCGGTCGCATATCGCATCGGTTCGCGCCGCCCCCGGAGCGGACGAGGAGCATTTCCGCCTCATCACCGGGTTCAACGATATTTTCGTCAGCATCGCGGCGGTAATCCTGCTCGTCGCGGTGGGCTGGATCGGCGCCTCGATCCATCCCGCGATGGGCGGCGCGTTTGTTGCCGCTTCGGCGTGGTTTCTCGCCGAATATTTCACGCTGCTGCGCCGCATGGCGCTTCCCAGCATCGTGCTGGTCCTCGCCTTTTCGGGCGGCGTCTTCGCGACGATGATCGGTTTCCTCGTCAAGCATGGCGAATCGATCTTCGGCGACAATGTCAACGAAGCGACCGGTGCAGCCCTCTTCGGGGTGATGGCGCTGGTGACCGCCGCCGCGACCTGGTTCCACTGGAAGCGGTTCATGGTGCCGATCACAGTCGCCGCCGGAACCGCCGCGCTCGCTGCGACCGCCGTTGCCCTTGTGCTCGCCGTCGCCGGGGTGTCCAGCCCCGACGGCACGCTGCCGATGATCCTCGTGCTGATCGCCGGGATCGGCGTCTTCACCCTCGCCATGTGGTGGGACCGCAGCGACCGCGTGCGCCAGACGCGCCGCAGCGACGTCGCCTTCTGGCTCCACCTGCTCGCCGCACCGATGATCGCGCACCCGGTGTTCCACCTGCTCGGCGTGACCGACGGCAGCGACATCGGCAGCGGTGCCGCGCTGCTCGTCGTCGGCATCTATGTGGTCTTCGGGCTGATCGCGCTGGCGATCGATCGCCGCGCGCTGCTCGTCTCGGCGCTGGCCTATGTGCTTTTCGCGATGACCCAGCTGTTCCGCGAGTTCGGCGCGGTCGAACTCAACGTCGCGATGACCGCTTTTGTCATCGGTTCTGCGCTGCTGCTGCTCTCGGCCTTCTGGCAGAATGCCCGTGCGGTGGTCGTCGATCTGCTCCCCGGCAATCTGGCGAACCAGCTGCCCGCGACCATCCGGACGACCGGCGTCGTCGCGCAGGGATAATGGCAAGCTGAACAACCCGGTTTCCACTCCGGAAGCCGGTTTTCGGGGGCTCCGGCCAGACAGCCGGGCCCCCTTTTTCCTGGAAAATCTCCGGCCACGCTGATGCGGAAAAAACGATTCGCCTCTTGCCTGAGCCGACAGGCACGATAAGAGAAGCCCGGATCTGCAGGGTCTTGCATCCTGTGGGCCGCTCCTTCGCCCGAGCTGGCATGGCAGGGCGTCCCTTCACTCCGCAACACGGCACGGACGGGCGGGTCCGGGCCAAAAAAATGAAGCCCCTCTCCCAGGTGAAGCAATGACACCGCCGAATATCCTGATGGTGGAGGACGATCCTCCGATCCGAACCCTGACCGCGCGTGCGCTGCAGGAACATGGCTATATCGTCCGTACCGCCGGCACCGCGCCGCAGATGTGGGATGCGCTGCGCGCGGCGCCCGCCGATCTGTTGCTGCTCGACATCATGCTGCCCGGAACGTCGGGGATCGACATCTGTCGCGAAGTCCGGCGGACGAGCGATATCCCGATCATCTTCCTGTCGGCAAAGGGGACCGAGACCGACCGGATCATCGGTCTCGAGCTCGGCGCCGACGATTATCTCGCCAAGCCCTTCGGGGTTCGCGAACTGGTCGCGCGGGTGCGCGCCGTCCTGCGGCGACACGCCGTCGAACGCCAGCCCGCGGACCGCGAGCGCGGCCTGATCCGCTTCGACGGCTGGACCGCCGACCTGCCCCGACGCCAGCTGACCTCACCCGATGGCGCCGCGGTCGAGCTGACCGGCGCCGAATTCGACCTGCTGGTCAGCCTGTGCGACAACGCCCAGCGCGTTATCGCGCGCGAGCGATTGATCGAATTGTCGCGCACGCGTCTTGGCGACAGTTCGGATCGCAGCATCGACGTGCTCATCAGCCGCCTGCGCCGCAAATTGTCGAACCCCGGAAAACCCGCGCCGATCGTGACCGTCCGCGGGATCGGCTATATGCTCAACGTTCCGGTCGAACGGCTTTGATGCTGTTCGAAAAGCGCGGTTTCGGCCTGTTCGGACAGATCGTCGCGATCCTGTTCGCCGCGGTGCTGCTTGAAAGCGCCGCGAGCATTTTTCTGTACGAGCGTGCCAGTCAGTTTTCGATCAACGGCGACAAGGCGCGGCGGCTTGCCGAGCATCTCGTCCTGTCGGGCAAGCTGATCGAGGAAGCCCCGCGAGCGCAGCGCGACACGGTGGCGTCGGAACTGACGACCACCCGCTATCATCTCGTGTGGCAGGAACGGCTGGTCAATCCGCCGCCGGTGTCGCCGAAGCTCAACCAGATCACGAAGCAGATAATCGACTGGGAGCCCGAGATACGGGATCGGGATCTGCGTCTCTATCTCCAGTCGCCAGGGCTGCACAGCACCATATCGGGCGCGATCCGCTTGAAGGACGGCAGCTGGGTCAGCTTCAGCGCGCGCGACCATGTTCGCAAGCTCGACCTGACATTGTTCCGGACCTTGCAGACGCTGGTCCCGGCGGTCGCGCTCGTGCTGCTCGCCAGCCTGCTCATCCGTCACACGCTGCGCCCGATGCGCGACCTGACGCGCGCGGCCGAAACCGTCGGCAACCGCGATTTCGTCGACATACCGATGCGCGGCCCCGCCGAGGTCCGCAAGGTCATCGACGCGTTTAACGACATGCAGCACCGCATTGCGGCGATGATGGCCGATCGCACGCAGGCGCTAGCCGCCGTCGGGCACGATTTCCGGACGCCGCTCGCGCGGCTGCGGCTGCGCGCCGAAAGCATCGGGGACCCGGTGGCCGAAGCTGCAATGGAGCAGGATATCGGCGAGATGGAGCGGATGATAGACTCGCTGCTCGCCTATCTGTCGGGCGACATCGACAATCCCACCGAACCCGTCGCGCTGACCGACATCGCGGTTATGTGCGCAACGGCGGCTGACGAGGCGAGCGACCGCGGTCACCCCGTCCGCTATGTGGGACCCGATCATTTTGTCCTGTCGGTGCATGGCATTGCGATCAAGCGGGCGCTCCTCAACCTGCTCGGCAACGCGCTGCGCTTCGGGACCGAGATCGAGGTAAGGATGCGCAGCGGCGGCCGCTGGGTCGAAATCGAAGTCGCCGACAACGGTCCCGGCATTCCCGAAGGTCTGCGCGAACAGGCGGTCCAGCCCTTCGCCCGGCTCGACAGCGCGCGCGCGCGCGATACCGGCGGGTTCGGGCTGGGCCTGTCGATCGTCGACCGGATCGCGCGGATGCACGGCGGTCTGCTGGAACTCGGCCAGAGCCATCTCGGCGGTTTGGCCGCACGCGTGCGCCTTCCGGCCGCCTGAGAAACATTTCGTTACATTAACGCTGCACCGCAGCAAAGTTCGATCGCCATGTGCGTGAAACCAACCAGCAAGGAGTGGTTTCATGAACGATCTTATCGGACGCGTGTTCGATTTCGAAAAGCGCGTCTTCCCCAGCCGCAACGACCTGTTCGCGAAGCTCGTCGCCGACGGCCAGAGCCCGAAGGCCCTGATGATTTCCTGCGCGGACAGCCGCGTGGTGCCCGAACATATCATGCAGGCCGAACCCGGCGACCTGTTCGTCTGCCGCAACGCCGGCAACATCGTCCCGCCCTTTGCGACGCAGAATGGCGGCGTATCGTCGACGGTCGAATATGCTGTCGCGGCGCTGGGCGTGCGCGACATCATCATCTGCGGTCATTCGGACTGCGGCGCGATGAAGGCGCTGATGAACCCGCACATGATGGAAGGCATGCCCAACGTCGCCGCTTGGCTGCGCCACAGCCACGCCGCCGAGCACGTCGTGCGGTCGGGCTATTCGGACCTCGACGACGCCGACCTCGTCCGCGCCGCGAGCCTCGAGAATATCGTCGTCCAGCTCGCCCACCTGCGCACCCATCCGTCGGTCGCGGCGGGGATCGCGCGCGGCGAAATTTCGCTGCACGGCTGGTTCGTCGATATCCATCTGGGCGCGGTAATGGGGCTCGACGGTGTCAGCGGCCAGTTCGTTCCGATCCGCGACAACGAACCGCTGCCCGTTGCCCTCGCCGCGGCGCAGCGCCTCGCGATGCACGGGCGTCCGGCGAAAGCCGCCTGACCATGGCAAGCCAGACTCTCCCCTCCAGCTCTGCCAGTGGTCTGTCGCGCGATTTCGCGGCGTCGATCGTTGTCTTCCTCGTCGCGATGCCGCTCTGCATGGGCATCGCCGTCGCATCGGGGCTGCCGCCCGAAAAAGGCCTGATAACGGGCATCATCGGCGGCATCATCGTGGGCGCGATCGCCGGTTCTCCCCTCCAGGTCAGCGGCCCCGCCGCTGGCCTGGCCGTGATCGTGTTCGAACTGATCCGTACGCAGGGCATCGAGGCCCTCGGCCCGATCCTGCTGATCGCGGGCGCCGTGCAGCTGATTGCCGGTGTCATGAAGCTCGGCGGCTGGTTCCGCGCGATCTCGCCGGCGGTCGTGCATGGCATGCTCGCGGGGATCGGCGTTCTGATCGTCATCGGTCAGTTCCACGTCCTGTTCGACGCCAAGCCACTCGCAAGCGGTCTCGAGAATATCGCCGCGATGCCGGGCCGTCTGCTGGGCCTCAATACGAGCAGCCCGGGCGGTGCCGAACTGGCGCTGCTGATCGCCGCCATCACGATCGGCGTCATGCTCGCGTGGGAAAAATGGCGTCCGGCATCAATGCGCCTTGTCCCCGGCGCCCTCTTGGGCGTCGTGGCGGGCACGGTGATTTCGCTTATGCTCGGCATGAACGTCGCGCGCGTCGAGGTTCCGGATTCGATCCTCGCCGCAATTACCCCGCCGACGTCGTTCGCCGGCTGGCTGACGCCCGAAATCATAGCAGCCGCCCTCGCGGTCGCGTTCATCGCCAGCGCCGAGACATTGCTGTCGGCGGCGGCGGTCGACAAGATGCACGATGGCCCGCGGAGCGATTTCAACAAGGAATTGCGCGCGCAAGGCGTCGGCAACATGCTGTGCGGCGGTGCGGGCGCGCTACCGATGACGGGCGTGATCGTCCGCAGCTCGGCCAACGTCCAGGCCGGTGCCGTTTCGCGCCTCTCGACGATCCTGCACGGTGTCTGGATCCTCGCGTTCGTCGCGCTGCTGCCGTCGGTGATGCGCGCAATGCCGATGGCGACGCTCGGCGCGGTGCTCGTCGTGACAGGCTGGCGACTGGTCAAGCTCGACCACGCCCGCGAGCTGCTCAAGCACCACGGCGTGTTGCCGGTGGTCATCTGGGCAACGACGCTCGTGCTCGTGGTGGCGGTCGACCTGCTGACCGGCGTGATCGTCGGTATTCTCTTCTCGCTCGTCGAACTCATCCCCCATGTTCGCAGCCTGCGGCTCAAGGTGGATCATTCGGATAATGCGGAAGGGGCGCGGGTCAGCCTCTCCGGCTCGGCGACCTTCGTCCAGCTTCCCAAGCTGGAAGATACGCTGGGCGCCATTCCGCGCGACAAGCCGGTCACGATCGACTGTGCCCAGCTTTCGGGGCTCGATCATAGCTGCGCCGAATTGCTGCGCGACTGGGTCGAGCGTCGCAAGGCGCAGGGCAGCCCGACCGTCCTGCTCGGCGACGACAAGAGATTGCGCCGCCTCGCGGCGGCGTAACAAAGCTCCTTCGGGAGGAACGGGTGTGGGTCAGGCGGACAGAGAGAGGCCTGATCCACACTCCCGCCCGGAACATCGGTACGGCGTCAGTCCCCGACCAGCTTCATGAGCTTGCGTTCGACGGGGGCGAGCACATTCGCAAGCTCGTCGCCGCGCTTCAGGATCGCCCCGGCCTCGGAGACAAGGGCCCACATGCCCTGCCGGCTCCGCAAGGCGGGGCGTTTTTCTATCCGGTACTCGGGACGCTCGGCGGCGCGGCGAAAGGCCGAGAAGATCGCCGCATCGCGGTGAAAATCCATCGCATAGTCACGCCAGTGCCCCGCCGCGACCATCCGCCCGTAAAGGTCGAGGATACGCATCAATTCAGGGCGCTCGAAGCCGGTCTGTAGCGGAACCGCTCTGTTGTGGCCGAACGGCAGTGGCGTAACCGTCCCCATCAGGCGCGGTTCCGGTTCCCCTTGCGCCGCGGCGCTTCGATATCGACGGCGACCGCGTCGCGCTCCTCGATCAACGCGGTGAGCTGCTTCTGCATCTGTTCGAGCTGGCATTGCAGGATCTCGACCTTCTGCGTCGCGGGATCGAAATTCTCGCTGCACGGCGTGCCATAAGGCACGAATTCGCGGGCATATTCGCTGGCGTCAAGCAGCGTCGAACGCGCCGGAATGCCGACCATAACCGCGCCTTCAGGCACGTCCTTGGTCACCACGGCATTCGCGCCGACGCGCGCGCGGGAGTTCACCGTAACCGGGCCCAGTATCTGCGCGC
The DNA here is from genome assembly GCF_035565275.1 of Sphingopyxis sp. GTDB lineage: Bacteria > Pseudomonadota > Alphaproteobacteria > Sphingomonadales > Sphingomonadaceae > Sphingopyxis. The sequence continues at coordinate 8,965 of NZ_DATMST010000297.1, read as the reverse complement.
CCGAACCGACGATCACGTCGTTGGCAAGGGTCGGGTGGCGCTTGCCACCGATGCCGTTCGCGGGGTCGGTGCCGCCAAGCGTCACGCCCTGATAGATCGAGACATTATCGCCGATCTCGGCCGTCTCGCCGATCACGACGCCAAAACCATGGTCGATGAACAGGTGCCGGCCGATCTTCGCCCCCGGGTGGATGTCGATCGCCGTCAGGAAGCGCGAGAGATGATTGACGAAGCGTGCGAGGAAGAACAGCCGCGCTTCGAACAGCCAGTGCGCGACACGGTGCAAGCCGACCGCCAGCAGCCCCGGATAGAGCAGAATTTCCCAGCGCGACCGCGGCGCAGGGTCGCGCGCCTTGATCGAATCGAGATAGGCGACCAGCCCGTTGAACATCGCATTGTCCCCTGCGACCCCGTTTGTTCCGGGCAAGATAGATGCTCGGCGACGCCATTTCCACCCCCGCGGGCGTTTTAATCGTCAGCGGCCGAACAGGCCGATGCGCAGCAGCAGTATCCCCTCGCCGCGCAGATGTCGTTCGCCGTTGCGCGCTGTGATCGCTCCCGCCCAGCGGTCGAGCATCAAAAGCGCCCGATTTCCGGCGAAGAGCCGGCGCGGCGGCGCGACGGCGCCCTTTGCCTTTTCAAGCAATTCGCGCGCCTCCGCCTCGCCTTCCTCGACCCCGGCGCCCCAGAGGAGACCCCAGCGCTTCCCGCCGGTCTCTTCGCCGTCCGCAAGCCGGAAAAGCTGTCCGCCGAAGCTTTCCGACGCGGCGCGGCGTTCCTCGCCGGTTTCCGCGAGCAACATTGCCTCGGCCGCATCGACAAGCGCGTCGAGGCCGCCCTGCCCTACCCAGCTTGCCTGAAGCTCGGCCAGCAGGGGCTCGCCCTTGGGCAGCGACGCGGGGTCGCTCGCGACCAGCACCATCATGTCGCGCCACCAAGCAAGCTTGATCTGCCCGATCAACGGTTCGCGCGCATCGAGCAGCAACCTGGTAAGACGCGCGGCCAGTCCCCACAGCGCCGCCATGGCCGCGCGCCGCGCTTGCGGCACGGCGACCATGACGCGCGGGTCGCGCATATCGGGATAGAAAGCCGTTTCCGGATCGTCAGGCGCGATTGAGGACCGCCTTCACCGCGCTCACCACACGCGGCGTATCGACGAGCGCGGCCTTTTCGAGATTGTGTGCATAGGGAAGCGGCACATCCTCGTTGCACACGCGCATGACGGGCGCGTCGAGATCGTCGAAGCCATGCTCCATCGCAACCATCGCGAGCTCGCTGGCGATCGAGCAGGTCGGCCAGCCTTCCTCGACGACGACGAGATGGTTCGTCTTCTTGAGGCTGGCGAGCACCGTCGCCGTATCGAGCGGACGCAGCGTACGCAAATCGATGACGTCGGCCTCGATCCCTTCGCCCGCCAGCTGGTCAGCCGCCTCGAGTGCGAGCCCGACGCCGATCGAATAGCTGACGATCGTAACGTCGCTGCCCTGCCGCATGACCCGCGCCTTGCCGATCGGCAGCACAAAATCATCGACCTCGGGAACGTCGAAGCTGCGGCCATAGAGCAGTTCGTTTTCGAGGAAGACGACCGGGTCTTCCGTGCGGATCGCGGCCTTCATAAGCCCTTTGGCATCGGCGGCGTCATAGGGCGCGATCACGATCAGGCCGGGAACGCTCGCATACCAAGGCGCGAAATTCTGGCTGTGCTGCGCGCCAACGCGCGCTGCGGCGCCGTTGGGCCCGCGGAACACGATCGGACAGCGCATCTGGCCGCCCGACATATAGTTGGTCTTCGCCGCCGAGTTGATGATGTGGTCGATCGCCTGCATCGCGAAGTTGAAGGTCATGAACTCGATGATCGGCTTTAGCCCGCCCATCGCGGCGCCGGCGCCCAAGCCGGCGAAGCCATATTCGGTGATCGGCGTATCGACGACACGCTGCGCGCCGAATTCCTCGAGCAGACCCTGCGTGACCTTGTACGCGCCCTGATATTCTGCGACTTCCTCACCCATCACGAACACGCGGTCGTCCTTGCGCATTTCCTCGGCCATCGCGTCGCGCAGCGCTTCGCGGACGGTCAGACGGACCATTGCGGTGCCGTCGGGGATCGCAGGATCGGAGGCGCGTTCGGCGGGTGCCGCCTTTTCCGTCGCCCCCGCGGAGGCGGGGGCCGCTGGAGCGGGTTCGCTAACGCTAGCGGCCTCCGCCTCCGCGGGGGCGACGTTCTTTTCTTCAACTGGCGCCGGTGCGGCAGCCGGAGCCGCAGCCTCCTCGCCCTCACCCGTAATCGTCGCGATCACGGTGCCGACCTTCACATTGTCGGTGCCCTCGGCGACGAGAATCTGGCCGATCGTGCCTTCGTCGATCGCTTCGAACTCCATCGTCGCCTTGTCGGTTTCGATCTCGGCGAGAATGTCGCCCGATTTCACCGTGTCGCCTTCCTTGACGAGCCACTTGGCGAGCGTGCCCTCTTCCATCGTCGGCGACAGCGCCGGCATCTTCAATTCGATGGCCATCTCAATATTGCTCCACCAGCACGTCGGTATAAAGTTCGGGAAGTTCAGGTTCGGGGGCGCTTTCCGCAAAGTCGGCGGACTCGGCCACGATCTGGCGGATTTCCTTGTCGATATCCTTGACCTTGTCTTCGGTGATACCCGCGTCGAGCATCAGTTTCTTGAGATGCTCGATCGCGTCGGACTTGTCGCGCACCGCCTGGACTTCCTCGCGGCTGCGATATTTGGCGGGGTCGGACATCGAGTGGCCGCGATAGCGATAGGTCTTGAGTTCCATCAGTACCGGCCCCTTGCCCGCGCGCACCCACTCGAGCGCCGCTTCGGCGGCACCTCGCACCGCGAGCACGTCCATGCCGTCGACCTGCATGCCGGGAATGCGGAAGCTTTCGCCGCGGCGATAGAGCTGGTCCTCGGCCGACGAGCGGTTGACCGAGGTACCCATCGCGTACTGGTTGTTCTCGATCACGAAGATGATCGGCAGCTTCCACAGCTCGGCCATGTTGAAGCTTTCGTACACCTGGCCCTGGTTCGATGCGCCGTCGCCGAAATAGGCCATGGCGACACCGCCGTCGCCGCGATATTTGTGCGCGAAGGCCAGCCCGGTGCCCAGCGACACCTGCGCGCCGACGATACCATGACCGCCATAGAATTTATGCTCGACGCTGAACATGTGCATCGAGCCGCCCTTGCCTTTCGAGATGCCGGCCTGGCGCCCCGTCAGTTCGGCCATGATGACCTTGGGATCGATACCGTAGGCGAGCATGTGGCCATGGTCGCGGTAGCCGGTGATGACGCTGTCCTTGTCGCCGTCGAGTGCCGACTGCAGGCCTACCGCAACGGCTTCCTGACCGATGTAGAGGTGGCAGAAACCGCCGATCAGGCCGAGGCCGTAAAGCTGCCCCGCCTTCTCTTCGAAGCGGCGGATGAGCAGCATCTCGCGGTAGAATTTCTCCAGCTCTTCGGGCGTTGCGTCGTAGGGGACGGGTTCGCGCGGTTGCTCGCGATTGGTCGCGGCGGCCGGGGTGGATGCAGTCTTTTTGGGCGCGGGGGAGGTGCGCGCAGGAGCTTTGGCCAAGACGGGTTCCTTTGCATTTAGCCGTTACGGCATGGCTCCCTATAGGAGAGCCGCGCCGCACTTGGCAACGCCCGCCATCGGAGGGTGTCCGCGTGCCTTACGTATGCAACATAATCGCGGCGAAAACGCTCAGCGTTTCGCCTCGGGTTCCATCGGAATGATCACCTCGTCAGGGTGATAGGCGCCCAGCTTTTCGCGGACATATTCTTCGGCCAGATCGGGATCGACGCGCCGGCGATCGAGCAGGTTGACGCGGTTTTGCAGCTCGTTCTGCTTCTTCGTCAATTCGCTTAGCACGACGCGCTGCTTCTCGACCGACTGGCCATAATCGCCCCACGCGTAAAGGCCGGTCGGTCCGAAGATGATATAGCCGATCATCGCCAGCACCACGATCACCGCGATCGCGGGACCGGCGGCCCGGTTCATCGATTTGCGGAATTTGTGGCGCTGCGTCATTCGGGCCCTTGAATCAGAGTTGATTCGTGGCGTCAAGCCGTCAGGTCACTGTTTTCCGCAGCTTTGCGATCAGCCGAAAATCGCCATTCCCGGATAGCGCGCCATGTCGCCCAGTTCTTCCTCGATGCGGATGAGCTGGTTGTACTTGGCAAGCCGGTCCGAGCGCGCGAGGCTGCCGGTCTTGATCTGGCCGCAGTTGGTCGCGACCGCGAGGTCGGCGATCGTCGAATCCTCGGTCTCGCCCGAACGGTGCGACATGACGGCAGTGTAGCGCGCACGGTGCGCCATATCGACGGCGTCGAGCGTTTCCGAAAGGGTGCCGATCTGATTGACCTTGACGAGCAGCGAGTTGGCGAGACCGTCCTTGATGCCCTGCTCCAGACGCAGCGGATTGGTGACGAACAGGTCGTCGCCGACGAGCTGGCACTTGTCGCCGACAAGGTCGGTCAGCGCCTTCCAGCCCGTGAAATCATCTTCGCTCATGCCGTCCTCGATCGACTTGATCGGATAGTCCTTGACGAGCGCGGCGAGATACTCCGCCATCTGCTCGGGACTGAGCGACAGGCCTTCGCCGCTGATCTCGTACTTGCCGTTCTTGAAGAATTCGGTCGCGGCGCAATCGAGCGCAAGCACGACGTCGGTGCCGAGCTTGAAGCCCGCCTGATCGACCGACGCCGCGATGAAGTCCAATGCAGCGCGCGTCGAAGCCAGGTTCGGGGCGAAGCCGCCCTCGTCGCCGACCGCGGTCGCGAGCCCCTTCGCCGACAGGCCCTTCTTGAGCGTATGGAAAATCTCGCTGCCCCAGCGTACCGCTTCGGCGATGCTGCCGGCGCCGACAGGCATGATCATGAATTCCTGCACGTCGATCGGATTGTCGGCATGCTCGCCGCCATTAATGATGTTCATCATCGGAACCGGAAGCGTGCGCGCCGAAACGCCGCCGACATAGCGATAGAGCGGCAGTCCGCGCGCGTCGGCGGCGGCTTTCGCGGCCGCAAGGCTGACGCCGAGGATCGCGTTGGCGCCGAGGCGGCTCTTGTTCGGCGTGCCGTCGAGGTCGATCATCGCCTGATCGAGTTCGCGCTGGTCTTCGGCATCAAGGCCGATCAGTGCTTCGGCGATGTCACCGTTCACCGCGGCGACGGCCTTGGTCACGCCCTTGCCGAGATAGCGCGCCTTGTCGCCGTCGCGCAGTTCGACCGCCTCGTGCGCGCCGGTCGAGGCGCCCGAGGGCACCGCAGCGCGGCCAAAGCTGCCGTCTTCGAGCAGGACATCGACTTCGACGGTCGGATTGCCACGGCTGTCGAGGATTTCGCGGCCGTGAATGTCGATGATGGCGGTCATGGAAACTGTCCTGCTGGCGGCCACGAACGGGCCGGTGGAGAAAGGCGCCCGCCTGTTATCGAGAGGGTGCCGTCAGTGCAACCGCTGCATAGGAATTTTGCGGAGGGATGGAACCATTCGGCTTGCCTTGCTATATATTGAGGCAGGACCAAAGGGGACGTTCGCTGACGCGGCGCCCGATAAAAGAAGAAGAGGACAAAGCCGATGGCCAAAGCCGCTACTCCCGCCACGAAGAAAGTTGCCGCTCCCCGTCCCAAGGCGCCCGCAAAGGCCGCCGCAACCAAGGCTGCGCCCGCGCGCAAGCCGGCGACCGTGAAGGCCACCGCCAAGGATCATCCGATCCGCGACCAGATTGCCGCGACCCGCGACACCATCAAGTCCGAAGCCTCGAAGAAGGCTGCCTCGCTGAAGCAGGAAGCGACGACGCTGAAGAACCAGGCCTCGACGAAGGCGCGCGATGCCGCGACCAAGGGCAAGGACAAGGCGGCAGAAGCCGTCGGCAGCCTTGCCAAGCTGCTCGAGGACAGCGCCGGCACCGTCGACAGCAAGTTTGGCAAGCAGTACGGCGATTATGCCCGTTCGGCGGCCTCGACCGTTGCCGGCCTTGCCACGTCGCTCGACAAGAAGGACCTCGACGAGTTGGCCGCATCGACGCGCGACATGGTCAAGAAGAACCCGGCAATCGCCGTTGGCGCCGCCACGGTGATCGGTTTCGTGCTCGCCCGCATGCTCAAGGGCAGCTCGAACGATTGACCGGACCTTGGCATCTGCAGATCCGAACACCCCGCCGACTCCCGGCGCGCCCAGCTTTGACGGCATAAGCCACGGCTATGCGCCGGACGGACGTCCGGTGGCTCCGCCTCCGGTTCCGCTCGAAAAGATTGTCGGCGATGTCATCGACAATCTTTCGGCGACGGCGAGAGCCGAATTCGCGCTGATCGAAGCGCGCGGGGAACTGGCGCTCCACGGCGCCAGCCGGGCCGCCATATGGGGCGGCGTTGCCGCCACCGCCGCCGGCGTGGCATTACTCGCACTGGCGTTCGGTGCGATATTAGCGCTGTCACCGCACGTCGGCCCCCTGCTCGCGACGTTGATAGTGGTCGGCTTTCTTCTCGCCGTTGCGGCCGGCGCCGCGTGGCGCGCCCATCTGAGCTATGGCGACATTCGCACCGCGCTCCGCCGCGACCTGACGAACGAAGGGATCGACGATGCCGCGGACGCGTAATCGCCTGATCACCGCCGCGCGCCATTCGATGCTTCAGCGCGCCGAACTGCACCGGCGGCTTGATGTCGCGCGGGCGGCGCTCAAACCCGGCGCGCTCGTCGATCGCGGCAAATACCGTATTGGCGAAAAGGTCGACGATGCGGCGAACGCGGTGCAACAGCAATTTCGCGACAACCGCCTTCCGATCATGATCGCCGCAGCGGCCGGGATCGCTTGGCTGTTGCGCGAACCGATCAAGGAACATGCACCCAGACTTGCGCGAAAAGCTCAGGACCTGGCGGCGGACGTCGCCGATCATTTTCGTTCCGCCGATAAACCCGCGGACGAAGATGACATTGAAATAGTGGAGGAAGATGATGAAGCCGTTCGGTGAAACCGCCCGCGCAACGCGTGCGAAAGCGAGCGAACTTGCGGAGAAGACCGCCGAAAACGCCCGCCTGACCGCCGAGGCGGCGAAGGCGCGCATTAACGACGGGTACGGCCGCGCCCGTGCCGCAACCGAAGATCTTGCGGCCAAGGCCAGCGAACAGGCGAGCGTCGCGCGCGAAGCCGCCGGCGAGGCTTATGAGAAGGGCAAGGCGCAAGCAAAACGCGCGAACAGCAAGCTGAAGGACGTCGCCGAAAAGCAGCCGCTGGCGCTCGTCGCGGGCGCGGTCGCGATCGGCGCCTTGCTTGGGTCACTGCTGCCCAAGGGTCGCAAGGACGAGGAATGAGGCGTACTTGCCGTTAGGGCAAAGCGCTGGTAGGGGCGCGCCTTCTCTCCCCTCCCCGCGCTAACCCGCAAGGAAAGCTAGCCATGAGCAAATTGCACCTCGTGTTCGGCGGACGCGTCAGCGATCCGCAGGGCCTCGACTTTACCGACCTTCACAACCTCGACATCGTTGGCCTCTATCCCGACTACAAGGCAGCCGAAAAGGCATGGCGCAGCGCCGCGCAGCGCACCGTCGACGATGCCGAAATGAAATATGTCGTCGTCCACCTGCACAAGCTGTTGCAGCCCGACGCGGAAGGCTGAGGTCGACGGCCCTTCGGGGCCGTCCCCTTTCAGCGAAAATTGTCGGCGTATGCCTGAATCTTCAGCGTACGCACCGGGGTCGCGGCAACCTCGACCTCGATCCCGTTCTTCTCGGCGTAAGCGACCGCTTCTTCCCGGCTTGCAAAGCCCAGACGCAGCTGGCGCTGTGTGTCGCCGCTACCCGCCCAACCCATCAGCGGATCGGCCTTGCGTGCTTCGGCGGGGGCATATTCCAGCATCCAGCGCTGCGTCCCGGCGCGGCCCGACTGCATGGCATTCTTGGGCTTCTGGAAAATACGCGCTTTCATCGGGGTCGTCCTGTAGCTGGGGCTTGAGGCGCTGCCTTAGCGCCAAGCTCGCGACACTAAAAGGGGTCTATTGCGCATCACGCCGCGCCTGCGCCGCTTTCGTCATCAAGGTAGGCCGCGCGTTCGCCGGATCGTCGGGCCAACTATGCTTGGGATAGCGCCCGCGCATCTCGCGCGCCACGTCATGCCAGCTGCCGCTCCAGAAGGACACGAGATCGCGCGTCGTCTGGATCGGGCGATGCGCAGGCGAAGTCAGGGCTAGCACCAGTGGCACCGGTGGGTCACCGATCGCCGGATGATGCGCGAGCCCGAACAATTCCTGCACGCGAACGCTGACCGTCGGCCCGCCGTCGGCACCATAGTCGATCGGGTGCCTGCTGCCGACCGGTGTCGTATAATCGGAAGGCGCGTGTTTTTCGAGCAATTGGCGCGCCGACCAGTCGAGCGTCGCCATCAGTGCATCGGCCAGCTTGCGGTCGCCGATGTCGCGCAATCCGCGGCATCCGGAAAGCAACGGCTCCAGCCACAATTCGAGGCTGTCTGCAAGTGCGCCGGTCGAAAGCGCGTCGATCCCGGCGTAAGAAGCGCGCTGGCGCAGCGCCTGCGACGCTGGCCCCCACCCGATCAGACCCAGCCCCTTGCTGCGCACTGCGGCCATCCGCACCGCCACATCGTCTTCGACATTCTCGCTGCGCCCCGCCTGCCCGCTCGTCAGTGTGATCGCGCCGAGCCGTCGTTCGCGGCGATGATCGACGCGATCGTTTGCGCTGTCGTAGCTGCTCGCCGAATGCTGGGCGATGCGGTCGGCGAAGAGTCCTTCGACCTCGGCCTGTTCAATCTGCGCCGCTGCGAGGATGCGTACCCCCGCAGCATGGCCCTGCGCGTCGGCGATCGCGATCCATTCGCTGCCCGCGAGCGGATCGACCGCATCGATACGATAGGCGCGTCCGCCGACGCTGAGAAATTCGCCGCGCTGGCCCGCGCGCCGGCGTGCGACGCGCTCGGGCCATGCGGTCGCGATCCAGCCGCCGA
>NZ_DATMST010000296.1:0-23048 GCF_035565275.1 Sphingopyxis sp. | reverse complement strand
CTGAAGGGCACGGTGATCGAGGATTTCACCACCACCCCGATCGGGCAGGACCAGTCGGGCAACGACGTGTATCTGAAGGACATCTGGCCGACCAATCAGGAAGTCGCCGAGACGGTGCAGGGCGCGGTCGACCGCGACATGTTCGAGGCGCGCTACGCCCATGTCTATAAGGGCGACGAGCATTGGCAGAAGATTTCGGTCGAGGGGTCGGACACCTATCAGTGGCGCGCCGGCTCGACCTATGTCGCGAACCCGCCGTACTTCGAGGGCATGTCGATGACCCCGGCGCCGGTGTCGGATATCGTGAATGCCAAGCCGCTCGCGATCCTCGGCGACAGCATCACGACCGACCACATCAGCCCCGCCGGCAGCATCAAGGCGGACTCGCCGGCCGGAAAATGGCTTATGGAACATCAGGTTAGCAAGGCCGACTTCAACAGCTACGGCGCCCGCCGCGGCCACCACGATGTCATGATGCGCGGCACCTTCGCCAACATCCGCATCAAAAACGAAATGGTCCCCGGCATCGAAGGCGGCATGTCGCGCTACGGTTCGGAGGTCATGCCGATCTACGACGCCGCGATGCGCCACAAGGCCGACGGCACGCCACTGGTGGTCATCGCCGGCAAGGAATATGGCACCGGCTCGTCGCGCGACTGGGCGGCGAAGGGCACCAATTTGCTCGGCGTCCGCGCGGTGATCGTCGAGAGCTTCGAGCGTATCCACCGCTCGAACCTCGTCGGCATGGGCGTGCTGCCGCTGCAGTTCCTCGACGGCCAGAGCCGCGAGACGCTGGGCCTGACCGGCGACGACCAGTTCACCATTACCGGCGTCGCGGATCTGAAGCCGCGCCAGACGGTCACCGTGAACGTCACCCGCGCCGACGGTTCGACCTTCAGCTTCGACACGCTCTGCCGCATCGATACGGCAAACGAGGTCGAATATTATATGAACGGCGGCATCCTGCATTACGTGCTGCGCAAGCTCGCGGCTTGATGCTAAACGAGGGCGATGAGCGGACTTCTTCTCTTCGCCCTCGGCTTCCTTTGCGGCGCCGGCCTTGTGCTGGCGCTGCGGCGTGACGGCGGTCGCCCCCGCGATCTGACAGGCCCACCGCCGCCGACATCGTCGGGGGCTCGCCGAAGCGAAGAACGCCGTCGAGGCGATCGAACGGACGGTGCGCTAGGTGCAACCGCCCTGCTTCCACAAAAGGGAGATGCGATGGACGCGTTCCAGATCCTGATCGAGGTCATCGGATGGACCGCCGCCGCGATCATCCTTGCCGCCTATGTCCTGCTGTCGCTCGGGAGGCTAGAGGGGCGCAGCTATCTCTATCAGTGGATGAATGTCGTCGGCGCCGGCGGTTTCGTCGTCAATTCGGGTTACAACGGCGCGCTGCCCTCCGCCGTGCTCAACGTCGTGTGGGGCGGAATGGGGATTTTCACCTTGTGGAGCGTGTGGCGTGCGCGGCAGGCCGCCCGCGCCATCGTCGGTTAGCGAACCGCAGCCTCGGCATTCCATGCCGCTACCTTCGCACGCGTATCCGCGAGCATCTTGTCGAGCGCCACGCGGTCCTGGACCGTCCCGCGCATCACCACCGTGTCAATCGCGCGCGTCGCGGCGATATCCTGAAGCGGATTCTTCGACAGCAGCACCAGATCGGCGGCCATACCGGGCTTGATCGCCCCATAGCGATCGAGCCAGCCGAACCATGCCGGACCCGCGCGCGTCGCCGAAGCGAGTGCCTGCGCCGGGGTCAGCCCCTTTTCAGTGAAAAGCTCGATCTCGTCGTGCAGTCCGAAGCCCGGGTAGTTGAAGCTGTTGAGGAAACCGGCATCGGTCCCCGCGATGATCGGCACCCCCGCCTCGGCAAGCATTGGCAGGATCGTCGCCACATCCTCGATCTGCTTGTGCCGCGCCGCAATCGCCGCAGCATCGGCCTTTGCCGCGCGCTCGATACGCCATTCATAGGTCTTGCGCAGCTTCGGGCCGATGTAGGCGAGGCCTGTATCCTTCGAATGATCGTCGCGGTCGAGGAAGGAGATGATCCGGCTGCCGTTGAGCGTCGGGGTCACCGACACGCCTTTGGCAGCGAAGCGGCGATAGGCCGCCATCGCGGTATCGCGGTCGAACCCGGCGTCGAGTCGGCGGTTCGCCTCGGCGCGGTCGATGCGCTTTGCCGCGAAATCCGCCGCGATCGCCGCCTCGCCCTTCGCGCCGGCGTTATAGGCATAATCGAGATGCTCGATCGAGCTGATCCCGGCATCGACCGCCTGTTCGGTCGTCAGCGCCATCGGGATATGCCCCGAGGTCTTGAGTCCGAGCGCTTTCGCCCGCCCCAGTGCATAGAGGAACAGTTCAGGTTTCAACGTGCTGTCGGTGATCTTGACGAAATCGACCTTGTCGCGCGTCTTGAGACGGGTAAGCGCCGCGTCGACATCGGCCTCGCTGCCGACCTCGATCGTCCCTTTCCACACCGGCGCAATGCCCTCGATCTTGGCGCCGGAGCTTAGCAGGCGCGGGCCGAACAGGCTACCGCCCGCAATCTCGCCGCGCCAGGCAAGCACCTGTTCGGGCAGGTCGCCCGAACAGTCGCGAATCGTCGTGATACCGTTGGCTACATAGAGCGGCAGCAGCGCCTTATTCTCTTCGATCAGGTCCGGGCCGCCGCCGAAGTGGACATGCATGTCCCACAGGCCTGGAATGAGGTAGCGCCCCTGACCCTCGACCGTCCTTTCAGCCCGCCAGTCCTTCGCGATCGCGGCATCGGCGCCGACCGCGACGATGTCGTCATCTTTCAGCACCACCGCCTGTCCCGCGACTGTCCGCGCCGCCTCGACATCGACGATCGTCACGTGTCGGATGATGACATCGCCCTGCTTCGACGCCGCGAACGCAGGCGAGGCGAAGACGATCATCGACGATGCGAGGACGGTGAACAGATATTTCATGGGCGACCTTTCCAGACTGGAAAGTGCCTTAGCGCCGCGAGGGCGGCCGCAGCAAGGGGAGGATGGTGGGCGCTGACGGGCTCGAACCGCCGACCCTCTCGGTGTAAACGAGATGCTCTACCAACTGAGCTAAGCGCCCCCTTTGGGGAAGCGCGCCCCTGCCACATGCCGCCGCCGCTGGCAAGCCGCCGCTATTCTTCAAGCGCATCGAAATAACGCGCGAGCGCGTCGCACGCGCCCTCGGCCAGCGCGATGAAAATGCGCCGGCCATCGTGCGGGTCAGCTTCGCGCAGGAAAAGCCCGGCGTCGGTCATCGTCTTGATCCAGCGCAGCGCCGTCGTCGCGGGGACCGCGGCGGCGATACACAGGCTCGATACCGACACCGGCTGGCGCTCGAGCCGCGCCGCATACAGGTCGAGCAACATGTCCCAGGCCGGGTCGGCGAACAGGTCGGCAGGGAAATATTGCTCGCGCATCCGCCGCTGGCGCAGCATCCGCCGTATCTGCTTGGCGCGTTGCCGGTCGAGCACGCGCTCTTCGGGCACGAAGCTGCGCGGCATTGCAGCGTAATCGCGTGACGGAGCGCGGACCTGATCCGGATGATCGGTTGGACCTTCATTCCATGGGGCGAAGCCTGTCGGCGTGCCCGAAAGCCCGCCCCGCTGCCCCGCAATATCGCCAAGAAGACGCGAGATGCGCGCGACTTCTTCCTGTAACCGGTCGATCCGCTCCATCGCGTCGTCGCGCGCGATATCGTGGACCGCCCCATGCCGGATACGCCGCGCCGCCGCGAGAGCGACAAGCTTGTCGGCCGGATCGGCATCGACGAGCAACTGGGCTCGAAGCGATGCAGGAAGAGCGGCGGCAATCCGGTCGAGCGCCAACAGCGAGGTTTCGCAAATCAGGCTGCAGCCCCGTTCGTCCAGCGCGGTGCATATATCAGCCAGCACTTGGCCTTCCACCGCGTCCGCCGCGGACAACCAGACAATGTCGAGCGTAGCCATCTGCCGGATACAACCCGCTGCATGCGATGGAGGGAGTATCCTCGCCAAGCGTATATCAGGGAGGAAAGCCATGTCGGGCAAATCCGTCCGCTGCCCGACGAGCAGAAGCGGCGATGCGACGCTCTCGGGAATATATCTGCCGATCGTGTCGGGAGGCCCCATATCTCCCGCACCGAAACCGCCCGGCGGCAAGGTCGGCACATCGATCCCGATTTCATAGTCCTTCATGATTGGCGTCCCCATTCATCGCTCCACCCTGGCGTAACTATGTCGTCACTTTGGCGGTATTCACCTTTTGTTCGCTCCTGTTTGCCGCCAATCCGGACCCAAGCGCCTTACCCTGCATGAGTCGCATTACGTCGACTGCAACTCGAATGGTCCATTTTGGACATGATTTGTTCTCATCGTCAATATTTTATTCGGACTTGCCAATCCGGCGATGCCGGGACAGTCGAAGATCATGGTTCGCGGCATGTCCCCTCTTGCCCGTTTGCGCTGGCGGCGGCGCTTTCGCTCGCTCGCCGCATTGGCGCTGCTAGCCGGGTTCGCCTTTACGGCTTGGGTCTGGTTACCAGCGCCCGTCACGACGGTGCCGCTCGTCCACGTCATCGACGGCGACAGCCTGACGGTGCGGCATGAGGATGCTACGCTGACGATCCGTCTGACCGGTATCGATGCGGTCGAATATCGGCAGGATTGCGCGCGCACCGACGCAAGTCGTTGGCCGTGCGGCCGCGAAGCCCGCACGATGCTGGAAAAGCTCGCGGACCGCGGGCCGCTCCATTGCGAGGTCGCGGCGAAGGATCGCTATGAACGCACCCTCGCCGCATGCCGCACCCGCCCGTTTCCCGACGGACTTGATCTGGGCGCCGAGATGGTCCGCCTAGGCGGCGCGATCGCGACCACCGACGCCTATATGGTCGAAGAAGCCGAAGCGCAGGCGAAGCGGCGCGGCATCTGGCAGGGCGACTTCGTGCGCCCCGCCGACTGGCGCGCGACGCACGAGCGGACGAGCGCTGCCTTGGCGCCGCCCGACGGATAGCGAAACGCACCCGCTATGCCTCGCCGCCGTTTCGGGCTAGGGCAATCCTCATGAACAGCCTGTTTCCCGTCATGATCGGCGGCGCGATCGGCGCCGGCGCCCGCCATCTCGTCGGGCAGGCGATGCTCGCGCGGATTGGTCCCGGCTTTCCTTGGTGGACGCTGTCGATCAATGTCGCCGGCAGCCTGTTGATGGGTCTGCTGATCGGCGCGCTTGCGCGCAGCAGCGACGGCGGCGAAACCGCGCGCCTCTTCATCGGTGTCGGGGTCCTCGGCGGCTTCACTACTTTCTCTTCTTTCAGCATGGAATTCTGGATGCTTTTCGAACGCGGTCAAAACGCGCAAGCGGCTGCCTATGTCCTCGCGTCGGTGATCGGCGCGATCGTGGCCTGCGGGCTCGGCCTCTTCATCGTGCGGCAGGTGCCGGCATGAGCGAGCCCAAGACCAATCTCGACGGAGCCACCATCGCCGAGGAAGACGACGGCATCCGCCTCGACCGCTGGTTCAAGCGTCACCGCGGGGGCACGCCGCACGCGCTCCTCGCGCGCTGGGCGCGATCGGGACAACTGACGCTCGACGGCAAAAAGGCCGACGTGTCGGATCGCATCGCGACCGGGCAGAAGCTTGTCATGCCGACCCCGCCGGTCGAGACCGAAGCGCGCCCGGCGCGCAAGGGGCGCGCGCTGACCGAGGCCGACATCGAACTCGCGACGGGGATGGTGATCCACCGCGACGCGAGCGCGATCGTCCTTAACAAGCTGCCCGGCCTCGCGACGCAGGGCGGTACCAAGACCGAACAGCATGTCGACGGGCTGCTCGACGCGCTGAAATATGACGCGCCGGTGCGCCCGAAGCTCGTCCACCGGCTCGACAAGGACACCTCGGGCGCGCTGCTGATCGCGCGCACCCCGCGCGCGGCGGCCTATTTCGCCAAGAGTTTCTCGAACCGCAGCGCGCGCAAGACCTATTGGGCGCTGATCGTCGGCGTGCCCGACATCCAGCAGGGCGAGATCGACCTGCCACTGGCGAAACAGCCCGGATCGGGCGGCGAGAAGATGCACGTTCACGACAGCGGCCTCGCATCGAAGACCCGTTACCGCGTAATCGAGCGCGCGGGGAACAGCGCCGCTTGGGTCGAACTCCAGCCGCTGACCGGCCGCACCCACCAACTGCGCGTCCACATGGCGGCGATCGGCCATCCGATCGTCGGCGACGGCAAATACGGCGGCAAGGGCGCATTTCTGACCGGATCGATCAGCCGCAAGATGCACCTGCACAGCCGCCGCCTGCGCATCGACCATCCCGACGGCGGCGCGATCGACGTGCATGCCGAAGTGCCCGAGCATTTCGCCGCCAGCCTCGACGCGCTGGGCTTCGATCCGCTGCTCGGCGAAGTCGGGACTGATGATGTCGCCAAAGGTCCGCCGCCCAAATCGGCGCTGAAGGCGCAGGCCAAGGCTCACAGCAAGCAGATTCGCAAGGCGCGCCGCGGCGAGCGGCGCGGTCGTACCGCCGATAGCAAGCCGACCGACTTTGTCGGCAAGCTAAAACCGAAAGCCAAGGCGAAATCCGGCAAGCCGGCTCACGGGAAACCGGCCGGCAAGAAGCCGAGCGCCAGGAAACATCCGGCGCACCCACCCAAAGCGATCTGATGCACCCCAACTCCGCCTTTCGTCCGCGGGAGGACGATCTCGCCGAATTGCTGGTGCGCGAAATTGGCTTTGCCGCGATCTTTGCGGGCACGCCCGACGGACCGCGCGTCGCGCACGCACCGGTGGTGCTGAGCGACGACCGGACGGCACTGCAATTCCACCTCGCGCGCGGCAACGCGCTGACGCGCCATCTGGGCGGTGCGACCACGCTCGCCGTGGTGCAGGGGCCCGACGCCTATGTCAGCGCGAGCTGGTATGCCGACGCCGACCAGGTGCCGACGTGGAATTATGTCGCGATCGAAATGGAGGGCTTGGCGCGGAAGCTTGACGACGCGGCGCTGATCGCGCTGCTCGACACACTGTCGGCGCAGCATGAAGCGCGCGTTGCCGCCAATCCGCCATGGACGCGCGACAAGATGAACCCGGCGCTGTTCAGCAAGATGACGGGCGCCATTGTCGGCTTTGAAATACGCATCACCGCTTGGCGCCCGACCTTCAAACTGTCGCAGAACAAGCCCACGGAAGAACGCGAACGCGTGATCAAGGGCGTCGAGGCCACCGGCCATGGCGCGCTCGGGCAGTTGATGCGCCACCTCGGCAGCGATAGGGAGAGCACATGACCCACGCCGACGACGCTCTCGCCAAAAAACGCTTCTTCGCGATCTCTGCGATGCGCCTGATGGGCGCCATTTTTGTTTTGATCGGCTTCGTGCTGATCCGCGGCGGATGGGAACTCGCGGGGCAGCCGACCGATCGCTGGATCGGGGTTGCGATCGTGCTCGTCGGCGCGTTCGATTTCGCAGTCATGCCGCGGCTGCTCGCGCGCCGCTGGCGGTCGCCCAAAGAGCTGTGAAACGTTTCTGGACAGAGGTTGCCGTCGTCGAAGAAGATGGCGGTCGGGGCATCGCTCTCGACGGACGGCCTGTCCGTACGCCGCAGCGCGCGCCGCTGGCGGTCGCAAGCCGCGCGCTTGCCGAAGCGATTGCCGAAGAATGGCGCGAACAGGGCGAAACGATCGATCCCGCGCGCATGCCGATGACGGGGCTTGCCAACGCCGCGATCGACCTCGCCACACCCGACCTCGCCGCCTTTGCCGCGCCGATAGCCACTTACGCAAAAAGCGATCTTTTCTGTTACCGCGACGCACGCGATGTGGCCCTGCAGGCCGAACAAGCCGCCGCGTGGAACCCGCTGCTTGCGTGGGCCGAGGCGCGCCACGGTATCGAGTTCATTCTGACGCAGGGCGTTCTGCCCGTCGATCAGCCCGAAGCGACCGTCGCGGCGCTGCAAGCGGCGGTGTTTGCGCAGGATTCGTGGCGGATCGCTGCGCTGACGCCACTCGTCACGATTGGCGGATCGCTCGTCGCCGGCCTCGCGCTGGTCGAGCACGCGTTCGAATCCGACGCGCTGTGGGAGGCGGTCAGCCTTGACGAGCTTTATCAGGAACGCCGCTGGGGCGCCGACGGCGAAGCGCAGAAGGCGCGCGCGGCGAACAAGCGCGACTGGGACAATGCCGCGGGGTTTTTGAGTTTGCTTTAGTCCACGAAGTCCGGCTTCCGCTTCTCCATATGCGCCATCACTGCCTCGATCTGGTTCGGCGTGCGGATCACCTTCACCTGCTCGTCGCTTTCGGCCTGCAGGATTTCGGCGTCGCTCGCGTAACCGAGCATGTTGCAGAGCCGCTTGGCGCCGCGGATCGCGTGCGGATTCTTGTCGGCGATCACCTCAGCCAGTTCCATCGCCTTCGCCAGCGGATCGTCGGAGACGTGCGTCGCGAAACCGAGCAGTTTCGCCTCCGATCCGTTGAATTCACGGTTGGTGTAGATCATCTCGCGCAGCACATCATCAGCGACCTGCGTGCGCCACAGCGCCATGCCCGCCACATCGGGAACAAGTCCCCAGCGCATTTCCATGATCGCGATGCGCGTGTCGGGGTGAACGATGCGGATGTCGGCCGCGGCCATGATCTGGCTGCCCGCGCCAAACGCGATTCCGTGCACCGCAGCGATCACCGGCACCGGCAGTTCGCGCCAGCCCCACGCGGCATATTGCGCGTTGTTCGCGATGCCTTTGGTGCGCGCGGCAAGGCTGCCGCCCGCGCTGCTCGCGCCCGGATCGCGATTGTTTCCAAGGCTGGAAAGGTCGAGCCCGGCGCAAAAGGCGCGGCCTTCGCCCGACAGGACGACAACGCGAAGGCCAGCCATCGCTTTCAACCGATCGACTGCCTCGGCAAGCGCCTCCCACATCGCCGCATCAAGTGCGTTCATCTTTTCGGCACGGATCAGCCGGACGTCGGCGATTCCGCCTTCGCGCATGGTGATCGAAATACGGTCTTTCATGGGAGATTCCTCTTGAGGGCGGCTTCGACGAGCGGAAGCTGGTCGTTACCGAAATACATGTCTTCGCGATCAACGAAGATCGTCGGCGAGCCATAGCCGCCGCGTGTGATGACTTCATCGGTATTCGCGCGCAACCGCGCCTTCACCGCATCATTCCCCGCCGCGGCGGCGAGCGCTGCACCATCGAGCGCCTCCGCATCGGCAACGGCCGCGAGCACTGCGGGGTCGTCGAGATTTTCTTGCCGGTCGAAGTAACTCGCAAAGGCACCGCGCGCGAAGCGGACGAGCGCCGCCTGATCCTCCTCGAGCGCGCAGCAGAAACGCATCGCGGCGATGCTTTTCGCCGGGTGCCACTCCGACGGGAAGTTCATCGGCACGCCCGCAAGCCGCGCCCAGTCCTTGAGTGTTTTCCAGCTATGCTGGAGCCGCCGGTTGTCGGCCTGCTCGCGCGCGGCATAGACCGCGGGATTGACCGCGTTGAACACTCCACCGACGAGAATCGGGCGGTACACAGCCGTCACACCTGCCCGATCAAGCACATCCGGCAGATTGTGAAACGCAAGACGGGTCCATGGCGAGGACAGGTCGAAGAAAAATTCGACGCGCGCTGTCATCGCGTCAAACCTCCGCCTTCGCCTTTTCCCAATATTGGTCGCGGAGCAGGCGCTTGTAGAGTTTGCCGGTATCGTGGCGCGGCAGCGCTTCCATGAAATCGATGCGGCGCGGGACCTTCACCCCCGACAGCTTCTCGCGCGCATAAGCGATCAGTTCGTCGCGAAGCGCATCGCCCGCTTCGGCCATGTTCGCAGGCTGAACCACCGCAATCACCTCTTCGCCGAAATCCTCGTGCGGGCCGCCGACGACCGCGACATCGGCCACGGCGGGATGGGTGACGAGGTGATTTTCGATTTCCTGCGGATAGACGTTCACGCCGCCAGTGATGATCATGAAGCTCTTGCGGTCGGTAAGGTAGAGGAAGCCGTCTGCGTCGACCTTGCCGACATCGCCTAGCGTCGACCAGCCCTTCGAGTTGCGA
The DNA here is from genome assembly GCF_035565275.1 of Sphingopyxis sp. Taxonomy (GTDB): domain Bacteria; phylum Pseudomonadota; class Alphaproteobacteria; order Sphingomonadales; family Sphingomonadaceae; genus Sphingopyxis. Next base: position 13,025 of record NZ_DATMST010000296.1, on the reverse strand, counting down.
CTCGATGCCGTCTTCTCATTATCACCATGGTATTCAAAGACATTCTCGCTTTCGAAGAAGACGCAGCCTTCCTCGCCGGTGCCGAGCTCGGTCTCGTTGTCCTCGCCCATGATGTGCACGACGCCCAGGATCGGGCGACCGACGGTACCCTTGTGGGTCAGCCAGTCCTGACTCGACACGAAGGTCATGCCATTGCCTTCGGACCCCGCATAATATTCGAAGAGTACCGGGCCCCACCAGTCAATCATCGCCTGCTTGACCGGGACCGGGCACGGCGCCGCTGCATGGATCGCGACCTTCAGCGACGAGGTATCGTAGCGCGCGCGGACGTCGCCCGGCAGCTTGAGCATGCGTACAAAATGCGTCGGGACCCACTGGCTGGCGTTCACGCGATATGTTTCGATATGCGCCAGCGCCGCCTCGGGATCGAATTTCTTCATCAGTACGACCGTGCCGCCGAGACGGTGGATCGTCATCGACCAGCGCAGCGGTGCGGCGTGATAAAGCGGCGCGGGCGACAGATAGATGCTGTCCGCATTGATCTGGAACACCGCCGAGGCGAGCATGACCAGACTGTTGACCGCATCGATCGCAGGATCTTCAGGCAGCGGTACGCGTACGCCTTTCGGCCGACCGGTCGTTCCCGATGAATAAAGCATATCGACCCCCGCGCGCTCGTCCGCGACAGGGGTCGCGGGCATCGCCGCAACGGCGTCCTCCCAGTTTGCGTAACCCGGAATAGCTCCACCCATCGCGAAGCGCGCGATGTCCGTCGCAAGCTGCTGTGCGGCGGCAGCGAGGCTCGCCGACACGACGAGAATCTTCGCGCCCGAATTTTCGAGGATATAGTCGGTCTCGTCCTGCGTCAGCCGCGACGAGATGCAGACGTATCGCAGCCCCGCGCGCTGCGCACCCCACGTCAGCCCGTAATAATGCGGCGTGTTGTCGAGCATGAAGGCGACGACATCCTCATGGCCGAGCCCGTGCGCGCGAAACAGCTGCGCCGCGCGATTGGAGGCGGCGTCGAGTTCGCCATAGCTGATCTGCTCTCCCGTCTCGGCGACGATGATCGCGGGTTTGTCGGGATTGCTACGCGCGTGGACTGAGGGGTGCATCGGGCATCATCTCCGGAATCGTTGCTTTCTTTATGTCGAAGATGAGTAGCAACCTGAAACTTTTGGTCAAGCAGGCCGGGGCCGGTGACAGGATCCCGATCAAGGCGCGGCAAATTCGGAGCAGGACCAGGACCAACGCAAAGCCTTCCCATCCTAATCCGGACGCGAGCGCAGTGCATAGCCCACACCCTTCACCGTCCGCAGCATGGGCCAGGCGAAACCGCGATCGACCTTGGCGCGCAGCCGCGACATATGCACCTCGACGCGGTTGGTCCCGGGATCGAAGTCGATCCGCCACACCGCCCTCAGCAACGCGTCGCGCGACACGGGGCTGTCGGGGACGCGGGCAAGATTGGCGAGCAGGTCGAATTCGCGAAGGGGCAGGCGGATCATCCGCCCCGCACGCTCGACGCGCCGGTCGATCAGGTCGATCCGGAGTTCCCCGTCGCCCAGCTGGCCGGCGGCGATCCGGCTTCGGCGCAGCAGGCCGGCGACGCGCGCAGCCACTTCGGGCAGATTGTCGGTCCAGCCGACGGCGTCATCGGCGCCGGCGCCGAGCGCCGCCATCCGGTCGTCAAGCGAATCCCGGTCCGATACGACAATCACTGGTCGCCGTCCGGCAATCGATCGCGCCAGCCGGACGCATTCGAACGGCTCCTGCCAGTCGAGGAACGGATTGACCAGCAACAGGTCAAAGCATGACTCCACCCAGTCTCGCAGGCCGTTCGCCTGCGGCGGCAACATCTGTACCCGGCAACCGGCGGCTTCGATCGTGGCGCGCAGCATTTCCGCTCGCCCGCCCAGCGGATGATAAACAGCGACAAGCAATTTTCTGTCGCCCGTCTCGGCAATCGGCGATGATGCCATCCTGAGCCCCCGTCGTCGTCGCAACATCATGTCGCGCCGCCGCCCCACCGGCATTGCACCGCCTTTTGGCTGTGCTAACGGATAGCCATGACCAGTATCGAAATGCTTGACGGCGACTTCGCCACCCTGCCCGACCTTGTCCGTGCTCACGCCGCAGAACGTCCCGATGCCGTAGCGGCTGCCGATCCATTCCGGCGGCTGAGCTGGTCCGAACTGGATCAATTGACCGACCGAATCGCCGCACGCTTGCAGCAGGACGGGTTCAGGAAGGGCGACCGCACCGCGATTGCCGGCCTCAACAGCGTCGAGCAGATGGCGGTAATCCTCGGTACGCTGCGCGCAGGCGGAGTCGCCGGGCTCGTCACCAACAGCGCGACCGGCGAGCAGATGGCGGCGATGATCGCTGATACAGCAGCCCGCCACCTGTTCCTCGACAGCGCCGCAAAGGCTAGCCTTGAGGGGCATGTCATCACCGCAGGCGACCTGATCGCGATGGACGGCAGCGATGCCGGCGCGCCGCTCGACACCTGGCTCGCACTTGCAGGCGCCAGGCCGGCACCAGTCGAAATCCTGCCCGAAGACGGTTTCAACATCATCTATTCGTCGGGCACCACCGGCACACCGAAAGGCATCATCCACAGCCACGCGATGCGCTGGCAGCACATCATCCGCGGCGCTCCGGCCTACGGTCCCGCAGCGGTGACGATCCTGTCGACCCCGCTCTATTCGAACACGACGATGGCGAGTTTCATGCCGACGGTCGGATCGGGCGGACAGGTCGTGTTGATGAGGAAATTCGATGCGCGAGGTTTCCTCGAACTCGCGGCGCGCGAACGCGCGACAAACACGATGCTGGTGCCGGTGCAGTATCGCCGGATTATGGCGCTAGAGGATTTCGGAATCTTCGATCTTTCCAGCTTCGTCGTGAAATATTGCACCTCGGCGCCCTTTCCCGCCGCGCTCAAGGCCGACGTTCTGACACGCTGGCCCGGCGGGCTGGTCGAAATATACGGCCTGACCGAAGGCGGCGCGGCATTCATCCTCGAGGCGCATCAGTTTCCCGACAAATTGCATACCGTCGGCAAACCCGCGCCGGGTCATGTCGCCAAGGTGATCGACGAGGACGGCAACGAACTGCCGCAGGGCTCGGTCGGCGAAGTCGTCGGCCGGTCGCCCGCGATGATGACGGGGTACAACAACCGCCCCGACGCGACCAAGGCAATGCACTGGTACGACTCCGATGGAAATCTCTTCTATCGCCACGGCGATATCGGCCGGATCGACGAGGACGGGTTCCTGACGCTGATGGACCGCGCGAAGGACATGATTATTTCGGGCGGGTTCAATATATACCCGAGCGATCTCGAAGGCATATTGCTGGGCGACGAGCGCGTCGTCGAGGCGGCGGTCGTCGGGATGCCGAGCGAGGAATGGGGCGAAACGCCGGTGGCTTTCGTCGTGCTCAAACCGGGAGCCGACGCCGAAAGCGTACGCGCAGACTGCAATGCCAAGGTCGGCAAGACGCAGCGGCTGAGCGGGATTACCGTGGTCGACGAACTGCCGCGCAGCCCGATCGGCAAGGTTCTGAAACGCGAACTGCGCGATGCCTATGCGGAGAAGTCGGCTGCCTGAATGGCGGCCAGCGCATTTTGCAGCCGCGCGTCGCCTTCACCTTCGACCCAAGCCCATTTGAGCTTGCGGCGCTCGAGTTCGCCGATCGCGACCTCCATGAATTGCGCCCGCGCGAGTTCGCTGCCGAACAGGCGCGTGCCATCCTCCTGCCAAGGCAGATCCATCGCCGGGACGAGGTAGAGATCGGCAACCTCGTCCCACAGATCGATTTCGGGCAGGCGGCGACCAAGCAACATGATCGCCCAAGCCTGCGTCATCAGCGCGTCGGTATCCGATACGAGCCATTCGGGCCGCTGGCCGAGCGCTTCTCGGGTTGCCGCGCGATGCCCGTCGAAAATCGCGAGCAAGTCGACATCGTCGAGGCTGGTACCATTCGCTTCGGCGTAAGTGCGGCCATATTCGGGTACAATGAGTCCGCCGAGCCGCAACGCCAATCGCGGCGCCAGCGTCGACTTGCCGGTGCTTTCGGCGCCGTGGAGGCAGATATGCCGTGTCATACCGCCGCATTGTCCGTCGTCGCCGCGCGCCGCCACTGGATCAACCCGTCGATCGACAGACCGAGCAGCACAACATAGACCGCGCTGGTCGCATAAAGGCCGCGCGACGCGAACAGCGGGATCGCAATCAGGTCGACCATGATCCAGAGGAACCAGCTTTCGACCCGGCGGCGGGCAAGCAGCCATTGCGCGGTGATGCTGAGCATCGCGATCGCGCCGTCGATCCACGGCGCCACCGCGTCGGTGTGGCGGTCCATCGCGAAGCTCCAGCATGCCCAGGCGACGATCGTCGCCAGCGCCCAGCTCCGGCGCGCGCTATCGGTCATCCAGCGTACCGGAATGCCACTGTCATCGCGCGCGCGCATCCACGCAGCCCAACCATAGAGATTGAGCGCGAAGAAAAAGCCCTGGAGCAGCATGTCGCTGTACAGCTTCGCTTCGAAGAAAACGAAAGCATAGAGCGTGACGGCGACGAGCGCGAAAGGATAATTCCACACGCTGCGCAGTGCGACGAGCGCGACATTGATGAGCACAAATGCCGCCGCCGCCCATTCAAGGTAGCTCATGCCACGAACTCATGCCGTGGGCGCGTCCACAACCCGTCGCGGCTGATCCGCCGCTGCGGCGGCCGGCGCAACACCGACCAACCCGCCCGCGCGACCCAGCCTAGTTTGGCGCCAAGCGAACTTGATGCGCGGTGGTCCCACGCATGATCGCCGCGCGCGCGCACCTCCCGTGCGATATCACCGTAAATACCTGCCGCGGCGAGCACCGCCCAGCGGCTGCGCGGGGGGAGCTTGCGCGCGCCCCATCGTGCCGATGCCTCATATTCCTCGGCCATTTCGGACAGCCATTTCGCCATTACTGACAGGCGTCCGCGAAAGGCGGGATGCATGTGCTGGCCCGGAGGGATATCGAGTTCGACCATCCATTCGACGGGCAGGTAGCAGCGATCGGCGGCGGCATCCTCGGCGACGTCGCGCGCGATATTGGCGAGCTGGAACGCTATGCCGAGGTCCGACGCACGGTCGAGCGTCGTCCCGTCGGCAGGATCAATGCCCATCACCAGCGCCATCGCCACCCCGACGGCGCCCGCAACATGATAGGAGTAGCGCAGCAGATCGTCTTCGCTGCGCGGGCGCCAGTCCTTCGCATCGAGTTCGAAGCCCGTGATGATATCGTCGATCACCCAACGCGGAATCGCGATCTCGGTGAGCAGGAAGCCGAGCGCATCGAATGCCATGTCACCCGTCGGTTCGCCAGCGAACGCCCTCTCGGTCTGCGTGCGGATATAGGCAACAGCACCAACGGCATCATGGTCCGGCTTCATCGCGCCGCCATGGTCCTGCCCGTCGGTGAGATCATCGGCGGCGCGGCACCAGGCGTAGAGCAGCCATACGCGCTCGCGCGTTTCGCGATCGAAGAGCTGGCTGGCCAGTGCGAAGCTTTTCGATCCGCGCGCGATGCTGTCGTGCGCGAAACCGTGGAGGGCATGTGCATCATAGGCCCCCTCTTCGGTCATCAGAGATTTTCGGCCTTCATCGCGAAGATCGTCTGGTGCGGGACATACGCCGCCATCTTGTCGAGCAGGTCGTCAAGCCCCGCATCGACGATCATGATCCCGGCATGCGCGGGGCGGATGAAGCCGACCTCGATCATGTTACGGTTGAAGGCGATGAGGTCGTTATAGAAGCCCGCAGCGTTGAGCAGCCCAACGGGTTTGGCATGATAGCCGAGCTGCGCCCAGCTGATCGCCTCCCACAGTTCGTCCATCGTGCCGACGCCGCCCGGGATGGTAAGGAAGCCGTCCGAAAGGTCGGTGAACATCTTCTTGCGCTCGTGCATGCCGGAAACGACGTGCAATTCGGTGCAGCCACGGTGCGCGACCTCAGCGCCGACGAGCGCATCGGGGATGATGCCGATGACTTCGCCTCCGGCTTCGAGTGCGCTGTCGGCAACCGCGCCCATCAGCCCCAATCGGCCACCGCCATAGACGACGCCGATGCTGCGCTCGGCCAGCGTGCGGCCGACATGCCGGGCGGTTTCGATATAGATCGGATCTTCGGGAGTCGCGGACCCGCAATAGACGGCAAGGCGTTTCATATATCTTCCAACATCAGATTGGCGGTCGCCCTGGCGCTGCCGACGACCCCCGGAATACCTGCGCCCGGATGCGTCCCCGCGCCGACGAAGTAAAGGTTGGAAATCACATCGTCGCGATTGTGCGCACGGAACCATGCGCTTTGCCAGAGCACCGGCTCGAGGCTGAACGCGCTGCCGAGATGCGCCGACAGGTCGCGGCCGAAATCGGCCGGCGTATAATGGAAATGCGTCACGAGATTGGCGCGGAGGCCCGGAAGCACCCGCCGCTCGACCTCGTCGAGGATCGCGTCCGCGAACCACTCGCCGAACGCCCCGTCCCAGTCGGCCTTTGCCTTCCCCAGATGCGCGACGGGAGCGAGCGCGTAGAAGGTCGAATGCCCCGGCGGCGCCATGCCCGGATCGGTGACGCTGGGATGATGGAGATAGAGCGAGAAATCGTCAGGAACGACGCCGCCGTAGATATCGTCGAGCAGTCCCTTGTAGCGTGGGCCGAACAGGATGCTGTGGTGCGCGATGTCGGGATAGCTGCCCTTCACCCCGAAATGAACGACGAAGAGCGACGGCGACCAGCGTTTGCGCGCAAGCGACCTGGCAGTTTTGGCGCCGCGCGGATGGTCGGCGAGCAGATTCTTATAGCTGTGCATCAGGTCGCCATTGCACGCGACCATCCCGGCGTCGGCGTGCCATCCGCTCGCGGTCGTGACGCCTGTCGCCCGCTCGCCCTTCGTCGTGATCTTCACCACCCGGTCGCCAAGGCGCAGCGTACCGCCCAACCGCTCGAACAGCTGTACCATGCCGCGGACCAGCGCATTCGTCCCGCCACGCGCGAACCAGACGCCGCCATCCTTCTCGATCGTATGAATGAGCGCATAGATCGCGCTCGTCGTCATCGGATTGCCGCCGACGAGCAGCGTGTGGAACGACAGCGCCTGCCGCAGCCGCTCGTCCTGCACATAGGAGGAAACGACCCCGTAGACGCTGCGCCACGCCCGATATTTCATCAGAGCCGGGGCGGCCCTGACCATCGAGGCAAAGTCGAGAAAGGCAACCGCACCGAGCTTGACATATCCCTGCTCGTAAACACCCTTCGAATAGGTCAGGAAGCGGTCGTAACCGTCGACGTCGGCAGGATGAAGCTTCGCGATTTCGGCGCGGAGGGCAGCCTCGTCGTTCGAATAGTCGAAGGTCGTGCCATCGGGCCAGTTCAGGCGGTAGAAGGGCATGACCGGGATGAGATCGACGTCGGCCGCCATATCCTGCCCGGTCAGGTCCCACAGGTCTTGCAGGCAAGGCGGGTCGGTGATGACGGTCGGCCCGGCGTCGAAAGTGAAGCCGTCCCTGACCCAATGATACGCCCGCCCGCCGGGCTTGTCGCGCGCCTCGACGATGGTGGTCGCCACGCCCGCCGATTGCAGCCGGATCGCGAGCGCGAGCCCGCCGAATCCTGCACCGATAACGATTGCGCGGCAGCTCATTTCCAGTCGCGTTTCGCCAGTGCCCCGATCGCGCGTCCGACGGGAACGGGTGGCTTGCCAGACAGGATGCGCAGCTTGTCTGCCGTTGTCGAGCAGCCGGCATAAAAGCGCGCGATCAGCCAAGGCGACAGGCGATAGAATCGTTCGAAGACCCGATATCGCTCGTCCGGCTCGGCGGCGCGGAAAAGCATCGCGCCGAGCATGCGGTAGAAACGCTGGCGCCGCCACGACGCCGCGGCGCGGTCGCGGAGGATCGAGGGGAGGTCGGCATGGTCGACGATCGCGGGCAGCGCTGACGCGGTACGCACCGCGTCAGGCAGCGAATAGCCGGTCGTCGCATGAAACATCCCCGCGCGCGCGCCGATCCGTGCGGTGCGGTCGGATGCCGGCCACAGCCGGTCGAAGTCGCCCGCGATCACCACTTGCAGAACACCGCTTTCTTCACGCGTCGTCGCGGCGACGTCCCAGCCCCGCGCCGCCGCATAGGTCGCGATCCGCTCGCGGACAGCGGCTGCGTCGAGGTCGGGCCCGTCGCTGTAATAAGTGTCCTCGACGAACAGGGTCTCGGCATCGAACGGCAGCAGATAGACGAAACGATAGCCATCCACCTGCTCGACCGTCGCATCCATGACGACCGGATGTTCGACGCCATGGCCGCCCTTCACCGTGAGCGCCTGCCCGACGAATTTTTGCCAACCGCAATCGAGCGTCGGAAATTTGGTGGCGCCGCGGGCGTCGATGACATGCCTTGCCGACAGGCGTCCGCCGCGCGACAGCAACAGATGGTCAGGCGCGACATGCTTGGCCTTGTCGGCGATAATATGGCCTGCGGGCAGCGCCGCCATCACGGCATCGGCGAGCGCTTCGCCGGTGATGCTTTTGTACCCCATGCGCAGCCGGCGCTCGTGCGAGGGGAAGCGGACATCGTAGCGCGTCCAGTGATGCCGGACGAGCGGCGCGACGAGCCAGCGGTCCGTCTTTGCGATGTCGCTGTCGAAAAAGGACCAGACGTGATTGCCGCCGATCGGCCCGGGCTCGATCAGCCGCACATCGAGATCGGGCCGCCTCGCCACAAGCGCGAGCACCGCGAGCCCGCCGGCCAGCCCGCCGCCGACGATCGCAATATCGCATTTATCGTTACTCTGCCCCACCATTCGCCTGCCTTAGCTACGCAAACGCGCGGGCGCAAAGCCATTGCAACGCGGTGCGGAGCGACTAGCCTTGCGCGATGACCGGCTGGCCGATCCTTTTTTCCGCGCTTGCGATGACCGCGATCGTCGGAGTTCGCTACCTGATCACCAGTGGCGCCTTCGCCTTTGCAACCCGGCTGACGCATCCCGGCCTCTACCGCGGCCTCGAACCCCAGATGCGGCGCGAGATCGGCTGGAGCCTCATTTCAGCCGCGATTTACGGCGTTCCGGCAGGCATCGTCGCGTGGGGATGGCAGGCGCACGGCTGGACGCGCATCTACACCGACCTCGGCGCCTTTCCGCTCTGGTATCTGCCCGTCAGCCTCTTCGCCTATCTGCTGGTCCACGACACATGGTTTTACTGGACCCACCGCTGGATGCACCGGCCACGATTGTTCCGTCTCGCGCACGGCGTCCACCACGAAAGCCGCCCCCCGACCGCGTGGGCGGCGATGAGTTTCCATCCGGTCGAGGCGATCACCGGCGCGATCGTCATTCCGGCGCTCGTCTTTCTGATTCCGATTCATGTCGCCGTTCTGGGGCTGGTTCTGGCAATCATGACAATCATGGGCGTCGGCAATCATATGGGGTGGGAGATGTTTCCAGGTGCGCTCGTGCATGGACCCGCGGGGCGATGGCTGATAACCGCAACGCATCACGAGCGGCATCACGCCGCTTACCGGGGGAATTATGGGCTTTATTTCCGCTTCTGGGACAAGGCATGCGGCACGGATATCGGGCTTGGCGACTTTGCTGCTGCTCACCACCGCCGCGAGCGCGCCGCCGCCGACGGTTGAAGTCAGCATCACCGGACTGCGCAGCGCGAAGGGGCAGGTGCTGGTGTGCCTCACGACCAACCCAAAGGCATTTCCCGACTGCAGCAAGGACACGGCCTCGGTCCGCATGGCGGTAAAGGTCGCTGATGCGGGCGATTTCGCGGTCCATACTCCCGCCGCCGGGACCTATGCGATCGCTGTCGTCCACGACGAGAACAGCAACAACAAGATGGACGTCGCGATCTTCCTGCCCAAGGAAGGCTTCGGTTTTTCGCGCAATCCGACGATCACCGTCGGCCCGCCAAGCTTCAAATCGGCGAGCTTCGCGGTCGAGCAGGATCTGCGCCAGACGATCAAGATGAAATATATGCTCTAGTGAGGTCGCGGACGGGCGGCTAAAGCAGCGCGCGTGACCGCGACCTCCTCCCGCATCGCCGCTTTCGCCGACCGCTGGCCAAAGCTTCTTGCCCTGTCGCTCGGCGCCGTTTCGGCGACCGGCTTTGCTCCGCTCCATCTCTGGCCGCTGACCTTACTCACGCTCGCGGGCTGGATGGCGCTAGTCGCGCGCAGCCCGCGCGGCTGGCGCGCTTTCGGCCTCGGCTGGGCGTTCGGCGTCGGCCATTTCGTCATCGGCCTCAACTGGATCGCGACCGCCTTCACCTATCAGGCGGCAATGCCCGCGTGGCTGGGGTGGATCGCGGTCGTGCTGCTGGCGCTTTATCTGGCCGTTTATCCCGCGCTCGCAGCATGGGGCGCTTGGGCAGTGAGCAAATTCGTCCCTGCAAAGGTCGCGCCGGACGTCACGCACCCGGCACATCTGGCAGCAGGGGCGACAGCGTCCTTCGTACTCGCCTTTGCCGCGCTATGGATCTTGACCGAATGGCTCCGCAGCTGGGTGTTCACCGGCTTTGCGTGGAATCCGCTGGGCGCATTTCTCGTAACCGTCTCATTGACGGGACCGGCAACCCTGATCGGCACTTACGGGTTGTCAGGGCTGGCCATGTTGTGGATCGGCTGGGGCCTGCTGCTCTGGCCCAAGTGGTCGGTGCTGTTCCGCAGCAGCCTTCGCGACAGCACATATCTTTCGGCATTCATCATGGGACCCGTGGCTTTTTTCGGCTTCCCCGTTCTCCTTATGTGGGTGGGCAATCTGGGGAGCGCCGAATTCGTCGGTCTACCGTCGACAAATATTCCCATCACCGTCGTCCAGCCCAATGTCGGGCAGGAGGACAAGTGGGAAGGCAGCAAGGCCGATGTCAATTTCGCCAAGCTCGCGAGGTTGACGACGCCGAAGAACGACAAGCCGCGGCTGATCCTGTGGCCCGAAGCGGCGGTACCCGATTATCTCGAAACCGGCTATCCGCTCCCCTATTACGACCGCTCGCCTGCCGAAGCGCGGGGGCGGCTGACCGCTTTGATGAACCCCGACGATGTCATGCTGCTCGGCGCGCTGAAGCTCGAACTCGACAAGAGCGGCGATGTCGTCGGCGCACGCAATGCGGTGATGGCCGTCCATGCCGACGGCACGCTCGGCCCGCGCTATGACAAGTCGCACCTCGTTCCTTATGGCGAATATCTGCCGATGCGGCCGATCCTGTCGGCGATCGGGCTGTCACGGCTGGCGCCCGGCGACATCGATTTCTGGCCCGGCCCCGGCCCGCATACGCTCGACCTCGGCGCTTTCGGCCGCGCGGGTTTGCAGATCTGCTACGAAATCATCTTCTCGGGGCAGGTCGTCGACCGGGCCCATCGCCCCGATTTCATCTTCAACCCGTCGAACGACGCGTGGTTCGGCAGTTGGGGCCCGCCGCAGCATCTGGCGCAGGCACGGCTGCGTGCGATCGAGGAAGGGCTGCCCGTCGTGCGCGCAACGCCGACGGGAATCAGCGCGGTGATCGACGCCGACGGCCGCATCGTCAAATCGCTGCCGATGCACGTCGCGGGCCGGATCGATACCGAGTTGCCGCGCGCGCACGCTCAGACGCTCTTCGCGCGCTTCGGTAACGTGTTGCCGGTCGGATTTGCGCTGCTGCTACTCGCGCTCGCCATTGCCAACCGCCGCCGCGGACGCTAACAGCACGCCGACATAAAGTTTCCTTTATATTAGATCTGCAGAAGGTTCTCCCATGCGCAACAGCTTCCTTTTCACCTCCGAAAGCGTGTCCGAGGGACACCCCGACAAGGTGTCGGACCAGATCAGCGACTCGATCGTCGATCTGTTTCTGTCGAAAGACCCCGAAGCGCGCGTCGCATGCGAAACGCTGACCACGACCCAGCTCGTCGTCCTCGCCGGGGAAATTCGCTGCAAGGGCGTGTTCGAGAACGACCAGTGGGCGCCCGGCGCGCTCGAGGAAATCGAAGCCACCGTCCGCAACACGGTTCGCGAGATCGGTTATGAACAGGACGGCTTCCACTGGCAGACCTTCCGTTTCGAGAACAACCTCCACGGCCAGTCCGCGCATATCGCGCAGGGCGTCGACGAAAGCGGCGACAAGGATGAAGGCGCCGGCGACCAGGGCATCATGTTCGGCTATGCGTCGGACGAGACCCCCGACCTGATGCCCGCGACGCTCGACTACAGCCACAAGATCCTCGAACGTATGGCCGCCGACCGTAAGGCGGGCACGGCTCCGTTCCTCGAGCCCGATACCAAGAGCCAGGTCACGTTGCGCTACGCCAACGAACGGCCGGTCGAGGCAACCGCGATCGTCGTTTCGACCCAGCATGCCCCAGGCTACTTCTTCCACAATGGCGAAGGCGACGAAGCCAAGTATATCGAGCTGCGCAAGTACGTCCTCGGCGTGATCGCCGACGTGCTGCCCGCCGAACTGCTGACCGCGAACACCGTCTATCACATCAACCCGACGGGCCGTTTCGAGATTGGCGGGCCCGACGGCGACGCCGGCCTGACCGGCCGCAAGATCATCGTCGACACCTATGGCGGCGCGAGCCCGCACGGCGGCGGCGCGTTCAGCGGCAAGGATCCGACCAAGGTCGACCGTTCGGCTGCCTATATCACGCGCTATCTCGCCAAGAATATCGTGGCCGCCGGCCTCGCGCGCCGTTGCACGATCCAGCTCTCCTATGCAATCGGCGTCGCCGAGCCGCTGTCGATCTATGTCGACCTGCACGGCACCGGCACCGTCGACGAAGGCAAGATCGAGGCGGTAATCCCGCAGCTCGTACGCCTGACGCCGAAGGGTATCCGCACCCACCTCGGGCTCAACAAGCCGATCTACAAGCAGACCGCAGCTTATGGTCATTTCGGCCGCACTTCGGAAGGCGACGCCTTCCCGTGGGAGCGCACCGACCTCGTCGAGAAGCTGAAGGCCGCACTCGCCGCCTGACGAACAGCGCGGGCGCGCCCGGC
>NZ_DATMST010000295.1:0-11205 GCF_035565275.1 Sphingopyxis sp. | reverse complement strand
AGACGGCGGCACGCCCCCCGCCTCGCCGATGCCGACCGCCATGCGGGCGGCGGCAAGCTGCGGATAGCTATGCGCGAGCCCGCAGGCGATCGTCGCCGCGCTCCACAGCGCACAGGCGATCGCGAGGATGCGGACGCGGTTGCTGCGATCGGCGAGCCAGGCGACCGGCACGCCGAGGACGCAGTAGAAGAGCGCGAAATAGAGCCCGCCGAGCAGCCCGAGCTGGCCGTCGGTTATGCCGAGTTCGTCCTGTACGGGTTTCGCGAGGATCGACAGCAGCTGCCGGTCGAGAAAATTGAGGACGTAGACGAAGAAGAGGATCGCGAGCACGAGCGACGCATAAGCGGGCGGCGGCGGGGCGGTCGAACTGGCCAAAACGCTCTCCTCGCTGGGCGCGGCGGCGAGCCGGAGCCCGCCGCCGCTAGGGACCTCGATCAGAGATTGTAGCCGAGCCGGATGCCGAAGGTTCGCGGGCGCAACGTCCCGTACCGGGCATCGAGGAAGCCTTCGGGATGGAGGTAGGTCGTCGAATCGTCGTTCAGGACATTTTCGACATAGAGCGTCGCCGAAATGTCGCCGCTCTTCAGCCCGAGGCGCAGATTGATATTCTCGTAATCGTCGGTGTAGCCATAGGTCGGCGCGACGGTGCCGGGTCTGCCCGGCACATTCCGGAACATGTTCGGGAAAGCGCCGACATGCTGGAAGGTCGCGTTGAAATAGCCCGAGAGCGTGTCGGAAAGGTCGAAGTCGGCCTGCGCGAACATGCTGCCCTGGAAGTTCGGCGCCGAGAGCCGCGCCCCGGGCACCGCGCCCGAGATCGCCGCTTCGGACGGCGTGAGCTGGGTGATCTTCGTGCCGCCGACCGATCCGTTGACCCCGAAGCTGAGGCCCGCAACCGGCCGCGCGGTGACTTCGAATTCGAGCCCGCGGCTGCGCGCCGACCCGATGTTGGTGGCGAATTGCGCCGAGTCCGATACGCGGTTCGCCTGAACCTGAATATCCTTCCAGTCGATCCAGTAGAAAGCGAAGTTGCCGGTCAGCTTGCCATCAAAGAAATTGCCCTTGAGCCCGGCTTCATAGTTGATGAGCTTGTCCGAGCCCGCGCCGTTCGGGATCACCAGATCGGTGGGATCGATCAGGCTGACGCGCCCGGCGTTCGCATTCTGCACCGGCGCGCGGTAGCCCGTCGACACGAGCGCATAGGTGGTGACGTCGTCGGTCAGGCGATAGGACAGGCTGCCCTTGAACGATGGCCGCTTGCCGACGACCTTGGGCTGCAGGACGGGAGCGATGTCGGCGATCGCCAGCGCGCCCGTTCCGCCCGTGAGCCCCTTGGTGATGTAGTCGGAGTTGAAGCCGCCGAAGTTCCTGAGCTGCGAGTCGGTGCGGCCATAGCGGATGCCGCCCGTCGCCCAGAAGCGATCGCTGAAATGATAGGTGAGTTCGCCAAAGCCCGCGAGTTCGTGCGTCTTGAGGCGCAGGACCTGCGTGCCGATCAGGTCGCCGTCGGGCCCCTGCCCGCCGGTGATGCCGCGCTCGGCGAGAAACTCGGCGGTGCTGAGCAGCCGGTTTTCGAGCTGGGTCGAGCGGTTGAAATAGAAGACGCCGACCACCCAGTCGAATTTTCCGCCCGGATCGGACGCGAGGCGCGTTTCCTGGACGAAGCTTTTTTCGGGCCCGAGCGCGTTGAGCGCATAGGGGATGGCGCGGCCGACCGCCGCCGAGATGTCGGCCGAAAATTCCTGCTTGAAGCGCGAATAGGTCGACGAGCTGGTCAGGACCGCGCCGTCGAATTCATATTCGATGGTCGCATTATAATTTTGCTGCTCGCCGCTGAAGACGTCGGGCCGCGCCGACCGGCGGGCGAAACGGCCGAGCGTCGGATTGATGAGCGCCGAATCCTGCGGCCGGCTTTTTTCGTAGGAGGCGAGCAGGCGCAGCGAGAGCCGCTCGGTCGGTTCGGCGAGAAGGATCAGCCGCCCGCCGTAATTTTTGAGCGTGTTGGCATTGTCGATCCCGGTCTCGATATTGTCGACATAGCCTTCCTCGTTCCGGTAATAGCCGACCGCGCGCAGACCGAGCTTGCCGTCGATCAGCGGGACGTTGACCATGGCATTGTACCGCTGACGCACCGAATCCGATCTGGTGAGCCCGATATCGACCAGTACCGATGCGTCGAAACGGTCGAGCTCGGGGCTCTTGGTCAGGATTCGCAGCGCCCCCGCGAGCGATCCCGATCCGAACAGCGTCCCCTGCGGGCCGCGAAGAAACTCGACGCGTTCGACGTCATAGAGGTTGGGGTCGAGAAGCGTCGTATTGCCCGTGCGCGAAATCGGCAGCTCGTCGATATAGATTGCGACAGTCGACTGGAGATTGGCGCCATAACCGTTGGTCGCGATGCCGCGCGCAGTGAAATTGTTGAAATTGGCGGTCGGCTTGTTGACGACGACGCCCGGCGTTTCGCGTGCGAGCCCCTCGTATCCGACGATGCCTTCGGACGACAGTTTCGACTGCGAGAAAGCGGTGATGCTGAGCGGCACGTCGCGGAGCCGCTCGCTGCGCCGCGTCGCGGTGACGATGATTTCGCCATCGTCCGACGATGTCTCGTCGGTTCCGACGTCACTTTGCGCGCTGGGTTGCGGGTCGGCGGCAGGCGACGATGCGCCCTGCGCGCTGGCCGGATGCGCCATCGCCAAGCCCAACAGCGACGCCGAAATCATCCATGCTGCCTTCATGATCCATCCTCCCGATTTTGCGGACGACGGATTGGTCCCCGCCCTTTTTTTCCGTGATAAGCAGGAGGCAAACCAAAGAATAATCGTATTATCGGCCAGATTAATAGATAAAACTGATAGATAAGCGCGCTGTGCAAGCCGCGTTCGGGTCAGCGGGTCGCGGGCGGAAACATCGGCGCCCGCGCGACTTTTGCCGGGAGCGGGCGCGCCATGATCGCGCCGAGCCAGTGACTGGTCTCGACCATATCGGCAAGCGACACTCCTGTCTCGACGCCCGAACGATGGAGCGCAAAGAGCAGATCTTCGGTCGCGACGTTCCCCGACGCACCCGGCGCAAAGGGGCAGCCGCCCAGCCCGCCGATCGATGCGTCGAGCGTCGCTGCGCCCTCGGTCAGCGCCGCCCAGGCGTTGGCGACCGCGGTGCCCCGCGTGTCGTGAAAATGACAGCGGATTGGCAGGCCCGGTATCGCCGCCTGTACCGCGCGCATGGCTTTGACGACATGCCCCGGCGCCGCGACGCCAATGGTGTCGCCAAGGGCGATCTCGATCGGGCCGGCGGCGGCGAGGCGCCGTGCGATGTCGGCCACTCGCTCGGCCGCGACCTCACCATCGAACGGGCAGCCGAAGGCGGCGGAAATCGTCACCTGCGCCCGTCGGCCATGTTCGCGCGCGAGATCGAGGATCGCGATCGCATCGGCGACGCTCTCGTCCGAACTTCGCCCCTGATTGGCAATGCCGAAGCCGTCGCTCGCGCTGACCACGGCGCCGAGTTCGTCGACCCCGGTGGCGAGCGCGCGCATCGCGCCGCGCCGGTTCAGGACGAGACCGATCTTGATCGCGTCGACTTCGGCAACGCCCGCACACACCGCTTCGGCATCGGCCATTTGCGGAACACGGCGCGGATCGACGAAGCTTGCGACCTCGATGCGCTGGACCCCCGCGGCGACCGCGCGGCGGATCAGTTCGACCTTGTCGGCGGTCGCAACGATCTGCGCCTCGTTCTGCAGTCCGTCGCGCGGCGACACCTCGACGATCTCGACGCGGGTCACAGCGGGAAGACCCCGAAGGCGACCGCCGCGATCGTCATCACGACGCTGAGCCCGAACAGATAGCCAATGGCATAGCGTTGATGATCGGCGAGCCCGATGCCCGCGAGCCCGACCAGCAGGAAGGTCGCCGGCGTCAGCGGGCTGACGGGAAAGCCCGTCGTCATCTGTCCGAGCACGGCCGCCCGGCCAACATCGACCGCGGGGACGCCGCTCGCTTCGGCTACCCCGGCGAGAATGGGCAAGACGCCGAAATAAAAGCTGTCAGGGTCGAAGGCGAGGCTGAGCGGCATCGACGCCAGCCCGGTCAGGACCGGCAGGTGCCCCGCGACGCCTGCCGGCAGCAGCCCTGCCCCCGCGTGCGCCATCGCATCGAGCATTCCCGTTCCGCGCAGGATACCCGTGAAGGTGCCCGCAGCCAAAAGGATCGCGATCATCGAAATCGCGGCGGGCGCATGTTTTTCGAGGGCCTCGCCCTGTGCCCCCGCGCCGCGCAGATTGACCATCAGCGCGGCGATCGTCCCCAGCATGAACGCGATGGCAGGATGGAGCAGCGAGGTAAGCATCGCGCCCAGCACCGCAACCACCATGACGACATTGGTCCAGTAACGCCAATCGAGCGGCACGGGATCTTCGTCTTGCCCCATCGCCGGAGCGAAGGCGGGCCCGGATGCGGTCGCGGGCTGCCGATGACGCCAGCCGATCCACCAGGAGAGCCCCAGCAGCGTCAGCAGGCCCACGACATAAACCGGAACGAGCGGCGCGAAGAAATCCATCACGGGAACCTGAAGCGCGGTCGCCGCGCGAAGCGCCGGGCCGCCCCAGGGAAGCATATTACCGACGCCCGCGGCCATCGCGACGATCGCCGCGAGCATCCGCCGATCGAGCCCGAGGCGGTCATAGACGGGGACGAGCGGCGGAATGACGATCAGGAAGGTCGAAGCGCCAGCGCCATCGAGATGGACGATGCTGGTCAGTATCGCGGTCCCGAGCGCGACGCGCGGAGGATCGTCGCGCGTCGCGCGAATGATGAGCGATACCAGCGGGCGAAACAGCCCCGCGCTCGACAGTATCGAGAAAAAGAGGATCGCGAAGAGGAACATCGCGCCCATCGGCGCGACGGCTTCGAGCCCCTGCAACATGAAGCCGCCCGCCAGATGGCCTTGCCCGAGGAGCAGGGCGGCGGCGAGCGGAATGACCGCGAGCGCGACAAAGGGTGACAGCCATTTCGTCATGATGGCCGCCAGCACGAGGAGGATCGTCAAAAGCCCCGCGAGCGCCAGCATGGTTCAGTCGCGGACCATTTGGGAAAAGGCGGAGCCAACAGCCGCTCGTATCGCCGCCTGCCCTTCCCCGCTGCCGAGGAAATGCGTCATGACGAGCGCGGCGGCGCGATGTTCGCGGTCGACGAAGAACCAGGTGTTGCCCGAACCGGCCCAGCTTGCCGCGCCGGCGGGCAGCCCCCCGCGCGCGGCCGATGCGGCATCGCCGAGCGAGAAGCCGTAGCCGAACTGCAGGCTTTCCGGGCCGAACCCGCTCAGTGTGACACGCGGCGTGAGCATCGCGTCGACGCTCGCTTTCGAAAGAATGCGCGTGCCGCCGAGCGCCCCGTCGTTCGCGAGCATTTCGGCGAAGCGGAGATAGTCCTCCGCCGTGCCCGCGATCGCGCCGCCGCCGTCGAGCAGGCGTGCCTTGTCGCGATAGTCGGACGCTGCGGCAGTTTCGGCGACCGCAAGTCCCTCGGCGGTCTCGCGATAGAGCGGCGTGAACCGTCCCAGATCGGCGGCCGCGACGAAAAAGCCGGTATCCTTCATTCCGAGCGGATCGAACAACTGCTCCTTGAGAAAGCGGTCGAGCTTTTGTCCGCTCGCGCGTTCGATAACCGCACCGAGCACCGTCGTCGAATAGCTGTAGGCGAAGGTCTCGCCCGGCTGGTGGAGCATCGGCGCGCGCCCGAGCCGCGCGACCAACTCGTCGAGCGTCCGCGCCGGCGCCCCATCGCCGGGCATACGCCCCACCGGCGTATCGCGCATCACGCCATATTTACGGTAATATTGGTGCACCGGCGTTTCGCCGGTGAAATGATAGGTGATCCCCCCGCTGTGCGTCAGCAGGTCGGCGATCGTCACGGGGCGTCGGACCGGCTCGGTCACCATGTCGTCGAGGCCGCCCGAGGCATAGACCCGCATATCGCGCCATTCGGGGAGATATTTCGCGACCGGATCGTCGAGCCGCAGCTTGCCGCGCTCGGCAAGCATCATGATCGCGACGCTCGTGACCGGTTTCGACATCGAATAGAGGCGGAAGATCGCATCATGCCGCAGCGGCTCCTTCGCTGCGACGTCGCTATAACCGACGGTGACGTCGGCCAGCCTGCGATCGCCCTTCACGATGATCGCGATCGCGCCAGGTATCCGCCCGTCGGCGACGGCGCGATCCAGATCGGCGCGAAGCTGTTTTTCGGCCGATGAGATCACTTCGGTGGTTTGCGCATGAACATGGCCTCCGGCCGAAAACGACAGCATCAGCGCCAACGCCGAAGCCGAGCGCCATATCATGCCGCAGCCCCGGCGGCACCCGAGGCGATCAGGCGGGCGATCTCGGCGTCGTCGAACCCGGCTTCGCCAAGAATGCTCCTCGTGTCGGCACCGAGCGACGGCGCCGCCCGGTCGGCACTTCCCGCACTCTCGATGTCGCGAAACGGGGTGCGCACCGACAGCGTTCGGCCTTCGGTCGGATGGTCGATATGGTTGAACATGCCGACCTCCTTCAGATGCTCGTTCCCGAACAGATCGCCGAGCCGGTTGACGCGCGCGCAGGGCACATCGCGTGTCCGCAGGAGTTCCATCCATTCGTCGGTCGTCCGCTTCGGCGCCTGCGCCTCGATGATTTCGTATAGCATGTCAATGTTGCGGCTGCGCTCGACCGAATCGGTGACGCGCGGATCGTGCGCGAGTTCGCCATAGCCGACGAGTTCGAGAAAGCGCGCCCAATGCGCGGCCGTATAGGGCAGGATGCTGATGAAGCCGTCGCGGGTGGCGAAGGGTTTGCGGTAGGGCGAGTTGAGCCGTTCATAGCCCGTGCCGCCGAGCGGCGGATCGAAGCTCATCCCCGCGAGCTGCTCGACCATCAGGAAGGATACGAGGCTTTCGAACATCGGTGCCTCGATGCAGCGCGCCGCTCCATCGCGCTGGCGCGCCGCGACGGCGGCGAGAACCGCGACCGCCAGATGGAGGCCCCCGACCTTGTCGGCGATGATCGTGCGCAGAAAGCGGGGCGCGCCCTCGCTGTCGGCGTTGAGATGCGCGAGCCCCGACACCGCCTGGATCGTATCGTCATAGGCCGGCTCGTCGGCATAGGGACCTTGCTGGCCAAAGCCGCTCGCATAGCAATAGACAACGGCGGGATTGCGCGCGCGACACGCCTCGAAATCGACGCCGAGCTTTTGCGCCGACTTCGGCCGCATATTGTGGACCACGACATCGACGGTCTCGACGAGGCGGAGAAAGGCTTCGCGCCCCGCGGGATCGCGCAGGTCGAGCGCGATCGATTTCTTGTTCCGGTTGCAGCCGAGGAAACCCGCACCCATGTCGTCGCTGCGCCCCGGCCGCACCGCGCGGAACACGTCGCCGGCGGGGGGTTCGACCTTCAGCACCTCGGCGCCGAGGTCGCCCAGCATTTGGGTGGCATAGGGTCCGAGAACCACGGTCGTCAGATCGAGAACGCGCAGACCGCGCAGCAGATCGAGCACCAAAGCATCCTTCTCACGTCATTTTTCGAAGAGCTAGCAACGGCGCTCCAATCAGAGAAATCACGGCTTCCGAAGAATTTATTTGAAAACCTGATCAGTTGTGCGGTCTAATGCGCGCGCAATGATCGGTAGCAAGCGAATCAATCTCAAGCATTTGCGCGCCTTTTGCGCGGTGGCGCATCATGGGCGCTTCACCCGCGCGGCCGATGCCATCGGGCTTTCGCAACCTGCGCTCAGCGCTCTTATCGCGCAGCTTGAGGAAGATTTGGGGGTCAAACTCATCAACCGCACGACGCGCGCCGTCGATCTCACGCCGATCGGCCGCGAATTCCTGGGCGCCTGCGAGCGCATCCTCTCCGAGGTCGATGGCGCAATCGGAGAGGCACGCGACTATGCGCAGTTGCGCCGCGGAAAGCTCCGCATCGCCGCCCTGCCTTCGGTCAGCCGCATCCTCCTTCCCGCCACGCTCCGCGCATTTCGCGATCTTCATCCCGGGATCATCGTGTCCGTGATCGATGTGCTCGGCGATCCGCTGCTGGAACAGTTGCTGTCTGGACAGGTGGATTTGGGAATCGGTTATGCCGAGGCCAGCGACGAACTTCGGGCCGAGCGCCTGTTGACCGATCAACTCGCCGCGGTCGGTCCGGACGAGATATTCGATTCCGCGACGCAGCAAATCCGCTGGGCGGAGCTTGCGGACCATGACATCATCGCGATGAGCCACGGCACGACGGTCCGCCGCGTGATGGAGGAAGGCGCACGGCGGGCGGACATATCGCTGCGTGTGGTCCTCGAATCCCAGCAGATGCCGACTGCCATCGCCTACGCCCGGGCAGGCCTTGGCGTCGCCGTGCTGCCCACCACCGCGCTCGCCGCAGGCGATGCTCCGGGCGTTCGCATCATGCCGCTTGTCGCTCCGGTCATGGAACGACGGCTTTCCTTGCTGTCGCGGCGCCCACAGTCCCTATCCCCGGCCGCCGACGCTTTTGCCGCACTGCTGCGTGCCCATGTGACACGACAGCGCATCTCGACCGAGTGACGAGATGCCCATGGCTTGTGGTGGCCGGTTGCGGTCATTCGGCTTTCTTGCCAGACGGAGCGTAAGCAGACACTGCATGCTTGGCGAGCAAGTCAAAACCGCACCCGCCAATTTTACGACTTCGTCAGACCTCGAAGATAGGGAGACAACGCACGTCGCAGCATGAGTTTTGGCAATGCCCCCTATTTCCGGGAAAACACTGATCGGCCTAGGGATCTTCGTCCTCTTCACCGCGCTAAGTACGACCGTGTGGACATGCCACACTTATAACGCTCACAGGTTCACGACGCTTGCATTCCTGGAGATTGTTTGCCCGGCCGGCCGGCTTGATCCCTATCCCGAAATCCCTCTTCATACGGGTCCTTTCAGCAAGCTGGCCACGGTCTGGGTGCTGGGGAGCGCGACCCTCGTTGCAGGAATGTTCTTTTGCTGGCTTGAGAGTCTGTCGAGGGCGACCGCTCAGATCCAAGATTTCGGACGCAAGAACGCCAGCTCGGAAACCGCGAGCTTTCCCCCACCACATTATCCCGACCCGCGCGCGGCACCCTCATGGGCCGAGGATTTCTCATTCCTTTCAATCAACGGATCGCTGTACGAGGCCCGCTGGGGACTAAGTTTATTGACCAGCAGCGGCCCGCTCGACGACTTCTTCCCTCAAATACATATTTGGCATGCGCCCGAATGGGCGGCCGGGACACCCGGCGCGCCCGTTTCGAATGCCGATCTCGTAGCCTGGAAAGAGCGCATGCGCATGTGGAAGCGGCCCGAAAGCATCCATAGCCTGAATATCTCCGGACGAGCCGTTTGCCTCCATTCTGCTCTGCGTTTCGATATTCCACAACGTCTTAACGACCCGACTTGGCTGTTTTCATCGTTGGAGAAAGCCATGCCGGCGCTCGGCGACCGCGCGCCGGCGCTGGTCATTGCCGCGATACAGGCGCTCGCACGACACGAAAATACTTGGATCAATATGCTCGGCGCGATGCCTGGACGGCCGACCGTCCCGATCGACCGCCTCGAAATCACCATGCCGGCGGCGCTCGCCACGTGTTTCCCAAGCGATATCCTGGCCGATCTGGTCCAGATGGCCGATGGTCCGTACCTGGTGGCACAGGCGCCCCTATGACGATGCTGCCCGTCAGTTCCGCACCGTTCGGGAAGAAGAAGCGTCCCGCGCCGCAGGACGCCGCAAACGATCCTCCGGTCGCCAGCGCGCTTTCCGTCCCATGGGTTGATCCGGACGAGTTCAAAGCGTTCATTGTCGAAAGCCTTGGGCCCGACCGCTTGCTTGGCAGCTTGCGCGAGCAGCGGTCCCGCCGGCCCGACCACGGATATTGCAACATCGTCTTCCGCCGGTTTTCCATCAAGGAAGCGACGGAAATCGGCCTCGACGACATCATTCGGCGAGCCAACGCGGACAAGGATATTCGCGCGGCCATATCGCGGATAAGCGACTATGGATTTCAGATACTGGTCGGCACCTATGACGAGCCGAGCGGCAGGGACCTTCAGGTCGCCGTCAGGCAAGACGATCGAGCCGAGCTGACAATGCGCATATCCGAAGGTCTCGACTAGCGAATGAGCGATACATGCACCTATCAGAGAAGAGCTCTCCAGCTGGCTATCCGAGTATATGAGCATTGCTCCCGAGATGGGGACGAGCCGCCTGTTTTGCGCTCGGCAAACGAGAATGGTTTTGGAGATCCCTGCGATGCTCTGGCACGTTTAGGCGTTGCCAAGCCATTCCTGAAGCGAGGACGATTTCGTCCGTGGCGGCCCGGGGATAAGCATTATGAAGCGCATGTGCTTGCCTATTCGATGCAACATCGAGCCGAGCATGTACCTTTCACGATAGTCAGGCACGCTGGCGAGCCATCTTATACGGATTTGTTGCGCGTTCTTTGCCAGCAAGCCTGGTTTCATGGTGAGAAGTTGCGGAGCCTGCAGATTGACCCCCAATATGGCCAGGATGAAAGGCAATTTATTGACGACTTGATCGAGCGAAATCTCGGGGGTCTGGACAGCTGACGCCGGCTTTGACTTCCATCCTCACGGATGGGAGGCAGTCAGCAACGACTATTGGGCAGCGCGCAATTTGCTCGCGACCGAACTGGGAAGTGAAGCGGCGCTCTTCCCTGCCACCGCGGATTAATGCCGAGGCACGCTTTGGCCGAATTTCGGACTGGCTGCTTTCAGGCGGCAAACTTGGAGAAGCGGACGTTCGAAACCGGTGGGACGAGGTTGGCAGCTCGCGATCGTTTTCAGTCATCGCTTTGAACTGGCGGGATTGCTAAAAGTAGGCGCTCAAGATGACTAGAGTTAGAAGGAGCAACGATGATCGAGCACCACGGCAGCTGCCATTGCGGGCGGGTTCACTTGGTATTGCGCGACGAGCCAACCGAAGTCAGCGAATGCAATTGCTCGATTTGTCGGCGCACCGCCGGACTGTGGCACTATTGCCCGCCGAAATCGGTCACGGTCGAGGGAGAAGGAGTAGCCTACCAGCAGGGTGATCGCGCACTCGACACGTGGCACTGCCAAGCCTGTGGCTGTACGACACACTGGACGCCAACTGATCCCAATTACCAGCGCATGGGAGTCAATCTCAGGATGTTCGAACCCGATTTGTGGCGC
>NZ_DATMST010000294.1:0-19123 GCF_035565275.1 Sphingopyxis sp. | reverse complement strand
GCTGCTCGGCGGGAAATGGCTGACCGCCGCCGACCGCGCGCGCGTCGAGAGGCTGCTCAGCGAGGGCGACAGCCCGTTCCTCCATGCGCTCTTCTCGAAGGGCTTCACGCACCGCGCGATTCTTGGCTGGAACGCGCCCGCCTCGCTGAGCGCCGCCGAGCGCGCGGCGATCGAGGCGGGAGAGGAAGCCGAGGCACTCGTTTGCTGGTCGGCCGGCGGAGAGGGCGAGGGAGCCTGGCCGGCGACGGCGCCCGAGGCCGACAATCGGCCGGGGCGCTCCTATGCCTGCGCGCGGATCACCTATAGCATTCGCGGCGAAAAGCCGGCGTGGCGCGCGTTCATAGAAGAGCCCGTTTAACCAATCTCCAACCCTGTTCTGCGACAAGGGCGTCCATGTTCGGACGCTTCCTCGGATTGGCCGCGATGATCGCGGTCGCCTCGATCGGCATGGCGGGGCTCGCCGGCCGCTCGGCGACGGGTGCCGATGCCCGGGCGTCGGGCGAGGCCAAGGGCGACGACAATAGCAACTGGACCACCGGGCAGAGCAGGGGCGGCGGCTGGTCTTCGGCTCCCGAATCGCGGTCTTCGAGCGCTTCCCGATCGTCGGGCGGCGAGGTCCGGCTCGGTCGCTCGGGCGACTCGCATTTCTACGCCGATACCAGCATCGACGGCACCAACGTCCGGATGCTGGTCGACAGCGGGGCATCGATCGTCGCGCTGACGCGCCGCGATGCCGAGGCAATCGGCATCGACGTCGATCGCTTGCCGATCAGCGGAACCGCGCGCACCGCGGGCGGGGACATCCCGATGCGCACGGTCATGCTAAGCAGCGTCGAGATCGAGGGGATCGAGGTGCAGCAGGTCCAAGCCGCAGTGATCGATGCCGACATGGGTGTGTCGCTGCTCGGGCAGAGCTATCTTTCTAAGCTCGACGCCGTGAACGTCGAAGGCGATACGATGACTCTGCGCTGAGCGTGCGACCGGGTCCGGTGTTGATTCCGGGGATAGCCGAAGCTAAGGGGTGCCGCGAGGCCACGTCCTCGACCGCCGGTGGCGGATGACAAGTCCGGGACGGCCCGGCAGCTTTGTATGGAGGCTGTCATGGCGTGGATCTATCTTGTATTTGCCGGCGTGCTCGAAATCGTCTGGGCGTTTTCGATGAAGCAATCCGAAGGCTTCACCAAGCTCACGCCGTCGGTCGTGACCATCGTGACGATGATCGCCAGCTTCGCGCTCCTTTCGCTTTCGATGAAATCGCTTCCGCTCGGGACCGCCTATACCATCTGGACCGGCATCGGTGCCGTCGGCGCCTTCGCGGTCGGCATATTGGTGCTGGGCGAGCAGGCGAGTGCGATGCGCATGGTCGCGGCAATCCTGATCGTCAGCGGTCTTGTACTGATGAAGATTTCGTCTCCGGCCTGAGCGCCGAGCGCCCGGCTGCGTGCCGGGCTGCCACCGAGCGAGGCCACGTCCTCCGCTGCTGCTGCAGTTTCAGGTCCGGGACGGCCCGGCGATACTGAAATGCAGGAAAGCCATGTCCGACATCCCGAAACCCGGAGCAGGAACACCGGCCCACGTCCCGTTCGACCTGACCGAATATCTGCCCGTTCTGATCTTCCTCGGCGTAGCGCTCGCCATTTCGCTGCTCTTTGTTTTCCTTCCGATGGCGATATCGCGCCTGACCGGCACGCACGCGCCCGAGACGGAAAAGCTGACCGAATATGAGTGCGGCTTTCCGGCGTTCGAGGCGCCGCGCAGCCGGTTCGACGTCCGTTTCTACCTCGTCGCCATCCTGTTCATCATCTTCGACCTCGAGGCCGCGTTCCTGTGGCCGTGGGCGGTCGTCGTGACCGACCTCGGCTGGGAAGCGTGGGGTGCGATGATGATCTTTCTGTCGATCCTGACCGTCGGCTTCATTTACGAATGGAAGAAGGGCGCGCTCGACTGGGAATGAGTCCGCCGCCCTTGCCAATCGGGCCGCTTTTCCCCAAATCGCTGGCATGAACGCTCCCAACCCCCCGATGCGCGCGGCGATCGTGCCGGTTACTGCCTTTCAGCAGAATTGCACGCTCCTGTGGTGCACCGAAACCAACAAGGCTGCCTTTGTCGATCCGGGCGGCGACCTTCCCAAGCTGAAGGAAGCCGTCAGGCAGACCGGGGTCGAGGTTGAAAAGATCCTCGTCACCCACGGCCATATGGATCATTGCGGGCAGGCGGGCATGCTGGCGAAAGAACTCGGTGTGCCGGTCGAGGGGCCGCACGAGGACGACCGCTTCTGGATCGAACGCTTTGCCGAGGACGGTGCGCGGTTCGGCATGGTGGGCGAGCCGTTCGAGCCCGACCGCTGGCTCACCGACGGCGACACGGTGACCGTCGGCAACCTTGTCATCGATGTCATCCATTGTCCCGGCCACACGCCCGGCCACGTCGTCTTTCACCACGCGCCGTCGAAACTCGCGATCGTCGGCGACGTGCTGTTCCAGGGATCGATCGGCCGCACCGATTTTCCGCGCGGCGATCATCAGCAACTGCTCGATTCGATCACCGGCAAGCTGTGGCCACTGGGCGGCGACACCACTTTCCTGCCGGGTCATGGTGCGCACAGCAATTTCGCGCACGAACGGCGCACCAATCCGTTCGTGAGCGACATGGCGCTGGGGACGGCTTGAATCTTCCCTCCCGCGCGCGGGAGGGAAGAAATCAGTTCGGCGCGGTGATCACCGTTTCCTCCACCGCAGTGGTCGTGATGCCCGTCGGCGTCAGGTAGACGATCGCGATCGCGCCGATCGCGAGGCCGAGCTGCGTCAGCATGGTGATGACGGTGCCGGCCATCCGGCCCCACATCATCCCGTCCATGCCGAGCGCGTGCAGGATGCGTCCGACAAGGTAAAGCGCTCCCACACCCCACAGCCACATCGACGATCCGATGCCAAGTTCGACCAGGACAAGCAGGATCAGCACGAATGCGGTATTTTCGACGAAATTGCTGTGCGCGCGCATACGCCGCGTCACCGGCTCGCTTCCGCCGTCGCCAACGAAGATTTTCTCCCGCGTACGCACGCGTCCGACACGTACGCTGAGCCAAAGATTGAGCAGTGCCGCCCCGGCGGCGATCGTCAGGCTGATCGGCAAGATTATCATCAGGCTTCCCCCCACAGTTCCCACGCCGCCGGCGGAGTGTTTCGCAAGCCGGCAGCGGGAGAGGTGTGGCATTCCGGTGACGCGTCGGCAAGGGTCGTGCCGTATCGATGGTCGGGGCTTGCCTTTACGAGCAAAAACGCTATAGCCGCGCCCGATCCGGCACCCGACACCATCTGGCGTTGAGGCACCCTCCGGCGGAAGGTTTTTCCTGTCCCTATTTGGCAGGATTGAGCTTCAGCGTGGCGGGCGGGCCAGTTATTTCCGGCGACGGGAATGACAAATCCGGGTATGCCGATTCGTGACACACTATTGAGAATGCAGGAAATATCATGGCCGTTCCCAAGCGAAAAACCTCGCCCTCGAAGCGCGGCATGCGTCGCAGCCACGACAGCCTGAAGGTCGAAGCCTTCCAGGAATGCCCGAACTGCGGCGAGCTGAAGCGCCCGCACAACCTTTGCAACGCCTGCGGCCACTATAATGGCCGTGAAGTGGTGTCGGTCGGCGCCTGAGCCAAGGCCTAAGCCGGAGGGCGTCGGAATGGTACTGACACCGCGAATCGCAATCGATGCGATGGGCGGTGACGTTGGCGTGCGCATGATGCTCGCCGGCGCCGCGATGGCGCGCCACAAACACGACGGCCTCCGCTTCATCCTCGTCGGAGACGAGGTGCAGATCAAGGCAGCGCTTGAAAACCACCCGAATCTGCGCGCGGCGTCGGACATCATCCACACCGACGGCGTCGTTTCGGGCGAGGACAAGCCCAGCCAGGCGCTGCGCAAGGCAAAAAGCACCTCGATGGGGCTCGCGATCGACGCGGTGAAGCGCGGCGACGCCGGCGGTGCCGTGTCCGCAGGCAATACCGGCGCACTGATGGCGATGGCGAAGCTTGCCCTGCGCACCATGCCGGGGATCGACCGGCCGGCGCTCGCAGCGTTGTTGCCGACGCTTGGCGACAACGACGTCGTTATGCTCGACCTTGGCGCGAACACCGAATGCGATGCGACCAACCTGACGCAGTTCGCGGTAATGGGCGCTGCCTATGCGCGTACGGCGATGGGGCTCGAGCGGCCGCGCGTCGCGCTGCTCAATATCGGCACCGAGGAACTCAAGGGCACCGACGAAATTCGCGATGCCGCCGCGATGCTCCGCGAGGCCAAGGGGCTGCCGATGGAGTTCGCGGGCTTTATCGAGGGCGACAAGCTTTCGCGCGGCAATGTCGATGTCATCGTCCACGACGGTTTTTCGGGCAATATAGCGCTGAAGACGATCGAGGGAACGGCGCGTTTCGTGACCGACCTGCTTCGCCGCGCCTTCACGAGCTCGACGCGCTCCAAGATCGGTTTCCTGATCTCGCGCCCCGCGACCGAATTGCTCCGCCATCATCTCGACCCGAATAATCACAACGGCGCCGTCTTCCTTGGTCTCAACGGGGTCGTGCTCAAGAGCCATGGCAGTGCCGATGCGAAGGGGGTCGCCAATTGCGTCCATCTTTGCGCCGAACTCATTGAAAAGGATATCACGCGTCAGGTGACCGAAGATCTCGCGAATTTCCGCCGCGGCGACACCGCATGACGCGCCGTGCGATTCTCGCGGGCACCGGCTCGGCGCTTCCGCGCACGCGCGTTTCGAACGAAGAACTCGCCCGGCGCGTCGACACGAGCGACGAATGGATCGTCGAACGCACCGGTATCCGCTTTCGCCATATCGCCGAACCCGACGAGACGACTGCGACGCTCGGCGCCGATGCCGCGCGCGAAGCGCTGAAAGCCGCGGGACTCGCGCCGTCGGACATCGGCCTGATTATCGTGGCGACCGCAACTCCCGATAACACCTTTCCGGCCAGCGCGACCAAGGTACAGGCGCTGCTTGGCACGCCCGACTGCATTGCGTTCGATGTCGCCGCGGTCTGCTCGGGCTTCCTCTATGCGGTCTCGGTCGCCGACTCGATGCTGCGTACGGGGGCTGCCGACCATGCGCTGGTGATCGGTTCGGAAACCTTCAGCCGCATCCTCGACTGGAACGATCGCACGACGTGCGTCCTGTTCGGCGACGGTGCGGGTGCGATTGTGCTGTCGGCCCGGGATGTCGACGACGATCAGGGAATTCTCGCGACGCGGCTTCATGCCGAGGGCAAATATTCGGACATGCTTTATGTCGACGGCGGACCGTCGACCACCGGGACCGTCGGTCATGTCCGCATGCAGGGCCGCGAAGTGTTCCGCCATGCCGTCACCAACCTGGCCTCGGTACTCGGCGAAGTGATGGCTGACGTCGGGCTTGCGGCTGAGGACATCGACTGGGTCGTACCGCATCAGGCGAACAAGCGCATCATCGACGCGACCGCAAAAAAGCTCGGCTTGCCCGCCGAACGCGTCGTGCTGACCGTCGACCAGCACGCCAATACGTCGGCGGCGTCAGTGCCCCTCGCACTCGATCTCGCGGTACGCGACGGGCGGATCAAGCGCGGCGACCTCGTCGTGCTCGAGGCGATGGGCGGCGGCTTCACATGGGGGGCAGCTGTCCTTCGCGTTTGACGTCTCGATTTGACGCATCAACTTCTCGCTCCATCCGTTTCAGTTTGGCGGATTAATTCGCTTTTGTTACATAGAGGCACGGGACTCGTGACGGTGGGGGCTGTCAGGGACCCGTTCTCATATTTTCGCTTCATGAGGGGGAAGGGATCATCATGGCAGCAGGCACGCTTACCCGGGCCGACATTGCGACACGGATCAACCAGCAGATCGGGCTGTCGCGCAATGAATCGGCGACGATCGTCGAATCGATTCTCGACTATATGTCCGACGCGCTTGCCGACGGGCAGAATGTGAAGATTTCGGGTTTTGGCACCTTCGTGCTGCGCGACAAGGCGCAGCGTATCGGCCGCAATCCCAAGACCGGTATCGAGGTACCGATCCTTCCGCGCCGGGTCATGACCTTCCGTGCCAGCCAGACGATGCGTGCCCGCGTCGCAGGCAAATAAGCCGGGCTTTGCCTGTGGCGGGCTTTGACATGTCCACCGATGGCGGCAAGGCACCCGCCGCCATGCTCGCCATCGGCGAACTTGCCGAACGGATCGGTGTTCCGACGCACGTGCTGCGCTATTGGGAAACGCGGTTTCCGCAGCTGAAGCCGCTCCAGCGTTCGGGCCGCCGCCGCTATTACCGCGCCGAAGATGTCGCGCTCGCGGAGCGGATCCACCATCTGCTGCACGTGCAGGGTTTTACCGTCGAGGGCGCGCGCAAGGCGCTTTCGGGAAAAGCCGCTGATGAACCGGCTGCAGATACGCCGGCATCGCTGACGCGGAGCGGGCTCGACGATCCGATGCCCGCGAGTGCCGCGCCACGCGGCATTCCGGTCGAGGCGCTGGTTGCGCTTCGCCGGCGGCTTGCCGCCGCGATCGGCTGAGCGTCAGTCGTCGTCCATGGCCGGCGCGAGCGTCGGGTCGAGGTCACGCGGGCGGATGAAGCCCGCAAGGCGCGCCATGTTCACATCGAGATCGTGCCAGTCGGCAATATCGAGTTCGAGCCGCGCCAGCGCCGATGTCGGCAGCTTCTGTTCGACTTCGGCGCGCAATTCATCGTCGGGCGATTCGGGTACGAGCATCAGGATCAGATCCTCGAGCCCGGGATTGTGCCCTGATATCAAAAGATGCCCGGCGTCGCGTCCGGTATCGCGGATGACATCGATCAGCGTCGCGGCCGAGGCGAGATAGATGCGCCGATCCCAATGGGGTTCGATGGCGTCGAGGTCGGCGGCGGGCTGGAAGATGTCGAGCGTTTCGGTCACGCGCACCGCAGGCGAGGCGATGATTTGGTCGACCGGCCACTTCTGACGCTTCAGATATTGCCCGATCAGTTCGGCGCCGCGCTGACCGCGTTTGTTGATCGGCCGGTCAAAATCGCGCTCGACGGCCACGTCCCAACCCGATTTGGCGTGGCGCAGGATGGTCAACGTCTTCAAAATTTCTCCCCGCGCCGCTGCGCTATCCCTCAATTTCGCAGGCCTTGTGCCGGAAACTTATGACGGTGAAAAGGCCGCAAACGCGCTTTTTCGCCTTTCCACGTTCGCCGCGGCGACATGATTGACCGCTTCGTCGAGTGGCAGGCGGCGGATCGGGGTGCCTTCGGGAAAGGCGCTGAGCAGCCGCGAGGGAAAGCTCGGCGAGAGCATGACGAATTGCCCGAAATCATCGGCGCGGCGGATCAGGCGTCCGAACGCCTGGCCGATGCGGGCACGAATGACCATGTCGTCATAGGCGCTGCCGCCCTGCGCCGCACGCCGCGCCGCGTGCAGGATCGTCGGGCGCGGCCAGGGAACCCCCTCCATCACGACGAGCCGCAGCGAATCGCCGGGAACGTCGACGCCGTCGCGCAAGGCATCAGTGCCGAGCAGCGAGGCGTGCGGATCCGCGCGGAAAATATCGACCAGCGTCCCCGTGTCGAGCGGATCGACATGCTGCGCGAAGAGCGGCAGCCCGGCGCGCGCCAGCCGGTCGGCGATCCGCGAATGGACAATGCGCAGCCGCCGGATCGCGCTGAACAGCCCCAGTGCGCCGCCGCCCGACGCCTCGATCAGCCGGCTGTACGCGCCTGCGAGCGCGGGAAGGTCGCCACGTGCGATGTCCGTGACAATCACCACTTCGGACTGGCGCGCATAATCGAACGGGCTCGGCACCGCGAAATGCTGGACGCCGCCGTCCATGTGGCGTGCGCCGGTCCGGATGTCGGCGTCGGTCCAGCCGCCGCTGCCATGTCCGCCGTTCCGCAGCGTCGCCGAGGTGACGAGCACGCCCTGCGCAGGCCGATATACGACCTCGGCGATCGGCCGCGCGGGGTCGAGCCAGTGCCGATGGAGGCCGCAGTCGAACTCACGCCCGTCGTAGCGATCGACCGCGAGCCAGTCGACGAAATCGGGGTCGGCGGGACCGCCGACGCGGCCGAGCAGCGAGAGCCAGCCGCCGAGCGTATCGATGCGCGTGCCGAGGCTGTGCCGCGCCCCGTCGACCCTTGCCCGGGCTTGCCCGTCGAGCCAGTCGGGCGGATCCTCTATCAGTGCCTCAAGCCTTTTGCCGAGCGCCATCAACGGGCGCAGAAGCGCCTCGATCGCGTCGCTCGTGTTTGCCGCGGCGGTCACCAGCCCGGAATCCGGATCGGCGAGTTCGGTCTCGAGGCCATAGCCCGCGTCGGCGGTGCGCGTATCGACCGCGCGCGCATAGACCATGGCGCGCACGGCGACGAGCAGCCGCTCGGTTGCGCCCCACGGGTCGTTTTCGGATAGCCGGCCAAGCCATCCGTCGCCGGGCAGTTCGCCCGCCGCTGCGATCGCGGCCTGGATTGCGCGATCGCCCGCCTCGTCATAGCTTGCGACGTCGGCGAGCCTCGCTGCGAGCCCGCGCCGTCGCCCGCGCGACTTGCCTTCGGGGCCCAGCACCCAGCGACGGATTTCGACCGCTTCCTGTCCCGTCAGCGCGGCGGCGAACATGCTGTCGGCGGCGTCCCAAAGATGATGGCCCTCGTCGAAGATCAGCCGCGTCGCGGGCGCGCCTCCGTCGCGCGGCCGCGCTGCCTGCACCATCGTCAGCGCGTGATTGGCGATGACGATATCGGCCTGCGTCGCCGCGCGCGCCGAATGTTCGATGAAGCATTTCCGGAAATGCGGGCAGCCCGCATAGATGCACTCGCCGCGCCGGTCGGTGAGCGCGGTGGTGCCGTTACGGCGGAACAGCGCGGGGAGCCAGCCGGGCAGGTCGCCGCCGATCATGTCGCCGTCGCGCGTGTACGCCGCCCAGCGCGCGACGAGCTGCGCGAGGACCGCGGCGCGTCCCGAAAAGCCGCCTTGCAGCGCGTCCTCGAGATTGAGGAGACACAGATAGTTTTCCCGGCCCTTGCGCACGACGACCTTTTCACGATGCGTCGCCGCGTCGGGGTAAAGCTTCTCGGTCTCGCGCGACAGCTGGCGCTGCAATGCCTTGGTGAAGGTCGAGATGCAGATGGCGCCCGCCGACTGATCGATCCACTGCTTGGCGGGAGCAAGATATCCCAATGTCTTGCCGATGCCCGTGCCCGCTTCGGCGACCAGCATTTCGGGAGCGTCCTTGCGCTCGCGCGGGGCGAAGATGGCGGTGGTCGCGCGGGCGTAATCCTGTTGCCCCGGTCGGCGCTCGGCGCCGTCGCCGGTGAGGCGGTCGAGCCGGGCAGCGACGTCGTCGGCGTTGATCGTGACCTGCCGCGGTGACCCGCGCGGCGGTGCTTCCTCCCATTCAGGCAGGCGCGCGAACAGCCAGCGCTCATTGCCTTCGGGCACCGACAGGCGCGGCTGGATCAGCGGCGACCACGACCAGCGCTGGCGCGAAAGCGCCTGCACGCCATGCCACGCGCCCTCGCGTTCGGGCCAGTCGGGGTCGTCGAGGCTCGCGAGCATCGTGGCCGCCGCTTGCGGCAGGAAAGCGGCGATAGCTTCCTCGCTTTGGGGCGGAGCCAGCCCGATCGTGGCGGCGATGCCTGCCGGCGTCGGCACGGCAAACCGTGCGGGATAGAGGAAGGCGAACAGTTCGAGCAGGTCGAGCCCCGACAGTTCGGGATAGCCGAGCCGGTCGCCGGTCAGCGTCGCGTTCAGAAGCAGGTGCGGCGTCGCAGCGACCGCCGCGATCGCTTCGCCGCGCCCCACCCGCTGGACGCGTCCGTGCGCGTCGGCGATCCAGATGCCGATATGACTCGCGTGGATCGCGGGAAGGGTGAGCGGGTCGGGCGCCATCGTCCGTGGTTAGGGACAAAAGGCGAACGCGGCAAGGCGGCCGCGATGGATTGATCAGGAAAGCCCGCGGCGTCCAAAGGCGACCGGGCGGGCCGTCTGGAAAATCTGCGCGGGCTCGATCATCGATGCATTCCGCGCGCGCTTCAGCGCGTTGTAGAGAGGTCCGTGCGCGAGTTCATAAGGGAAGCGCACGCCCATGCGGTCGAACTCCGACCACATGACGACCGCATAGGTCACCTGCCCGCCAAAATGGACTTCGCAGCGCGACCGCGCTGGCATGCTCGCGCCGTCGATGCGCGCGCCGCCTTCGGACAGGTCGGTGATCCGTCCGTCGACGAAGTTGAGCACGCCGTTGACCGTAACGTCGATCGAAACCGGGGTGCGCTTGTGGCCGCGAGCCTTGGGAGTGCGAAAATTGTCCATGTCCGGGACACTAATGGATCGTGGTAAATTTTCCGGTAACGATGTTGCGCCGGGCCGGGACAATTTTGCCTTTCGATTTGGCGCCGCTTCCCGCTATGGGCGCGGCATGACTGACCTGCACCTTCATCCTTCGCTGCGCGAACCGGCGCAAACGTCCAAGGCCTGGCCGTTCGAGGAAGCGCGCAAGCTGGTCAAACGCTATCCGGATGGCAAGCCCGGCGGCGAGGCGGTGCTGTTCGAGACCGGCTATGGTCCCTCGGGGCTGCCGCATATCGGCACCTTCAACGAGGTGCTGCGCACGACGATGGTCCGCCGCGCCTATGAGGCGCTGACCGGCGGCGCGCCGACGCGGCTCGTCGCGTTCAGTGACGACATGGACGGGCTGCGCAAGGTTCCCGACAATGTGCCGAACGGCGACATGCTGCGCGAATATCTGGGCAAGCCGCTGACCGCTATTCCCGATCCGTTCGGGAAGTATGAAAGTTTCGCGCATCATAACAATGCGATGCTGCGCGAGTTTCTCGATCGCTTTGGCTTCGAGTATGAATTTGTCAGCTCGACCGAACAGTACACGGCGGGTGCGTTCGACGATGCGCTCAAGAATGTCCTGCGCCACAATCAGGACATCCTCGACATCATGTTGCCGACGCTGCGCGCCGAACGCGCCGCGACCTATTCACCGATCCTGCCGGTCAGCCCGAAATCGGGAATCGTGCTGCAGGTCCCGGTGACCGTCGTCGATGCCGACAAGGGCCTCGTGTCGTTCGAGGACGAGGGCGAGACGATCACGCATTCGGTCCTCGGTGGAGGTGCAAAGCTTCAGTGGAAGGTCGACTGGGCGATGCGCTGGGTCGCGCTCGGCGTCGATTACGAGATGTACGGCAAGGACCTGACCGACAGCGGCGTCCAGTCGGGCAAGATCGCCAAGGCGCTCGGTGGACGCAAGCCCGAGGGGCTGATCTACGAAATGTTCCTCGACGAAAAGGGCGAGAAGATTTCGAAGTCGAAGGGCAATGGCCTCAGCCTCGAACAGTGGCTCGACTATGGCAGCGAGGAAAGCCTGGCATTTTTCGCGTACCGCGAGCCCAAGGCGGCGAAGCAACTGCATATCGGCGTAATTCCGAAGGCGATCGACGAATATCTGCAGATGCGCGGCAGCTATCCGGGGCAGGAGCCCGACAAGCGGCTCGGCAATCCGGTACACCATGTCCATGTTGCGCGGGGCGAGGATGTTCCCGCGGCTGAATTGCCGGTGACCTTCGGTCTGCTGTTGAACCTCGTTGCGGTGATGGGCGCCGATGCGTCGAAGGAGCAGATCTGGCGCTATCTCGGCCGGTATGTCGAGGGGGCCGACGCGGCAACCTGGCCCGAGCTCGACCGGCTGATCGACAACGCGATGGCGTATAATCGCGATTATGTCGCGCCGTCGCTCAATCGCCGCAAGCCGGCGGGCGGCGAGGAAGCAGCGCTGAAGGAACTCGACGACAAGCTCGCCGCGCTGCCCGCCGATGCCTCGGCCGACGATATCCAGAACATCGTCTACGAAATCGGCAAGAACGAGGCCTATGGCTTTGAAAGCCTTCGCGACTGGTTCAGGGCGCTCTACGAGACTTTGCTCGGGTCGAGCGCGGGGCCGCGCATGGGCAGCTTCATCGCGCTGTTCGGGATCGACAACACGCGGCGGCTGATCGCCGAGGCCTTGACCTGAGGGGAAGCATGATATGGCGGGTTACGAGCTGGCACAGATCAACATCGGCCGCTTTCGTCTGCCGCCCGGCCATGTCGCGAACCGCGAATTCATGGATGCGCTCGATCATGTGAACGCGGTCGCCGAGGCCGCCGACGGCTTCGTCTGGCGGCTCACCGGCGAGGGCAACAATGCGACCGACGTGCCGGTCACCGACGACCCGCACCTGATCGCGAACATGTCGGTGTGGCGCGATATCGATGCGCTTGCGGCCTATGTCTATCGTACGCCCGATCATCTGACGATCATGAAGCGGCGCAAGGAATGGTTCGACCATATGGCTGTCTATCAGGCGTTGTGGTGGGTTCCGGCGGGGCATCTTCCGACCGTGGCAGAGGGCATGGCGCGGATCGCGATGATCGAAGCGAACGGACCGACCGCCGAGGCTTTCACCTTCAAGCGACCGTTCGCCGCGCCCGACGGCACCCCGGCGCTCCCGGTACAGGACGAATGTGCATGATCGATATTTTCACGACCGGCGGAACGATCGACAAGGTCTATTTCGACGCGCTCTCGGAATTCCAGATCGGCCCCGCGGCAATCCCCGACATGCTGCGCGAGAATAATGTCCATGTGCCGCACCGCGTGACGCAGCTGATGCGCAAGGACAGCCTCGAACTTGACGATGCCGACCGCGAGACGATCCGCGCCGCAGTGGCTGCGAGCGATGCCTCGCGCATCCTTGTCACCCACGGCACCGACACGATGGTCGTCACCGGCCGCGTGCTCGCGGGAATTACCGGCAAGACGATCGTGATGACCGGGGCAATGCAGCCCGCGTCGGTGCGCGCGAGCGATGCCGAGTTCAACGTCGGCTTTGCGCTGGCGGCCGTGCAGACGTTGCCGCCCGGCATCTATGTCGCGATGAACGGGATGATCTTCGACCCCGAAAAGACGGTCAAGGACCGGGCTGGCCAGCGCTTCATCGCGGAATAGGGCTCAGCCCTTCGCGGTGACCTGACGCAGCACCGCGGCATAGCCGGGCGCAATCGTCATCGAATCATGTTTGCCCGCGCGGCCGAGTGCGGCATGAACTTGGGGCAGGCGATAGCAGGGCACACCCATGAACAGGTGATGCTCGGCGTGATAATTCACCCAATATGGAGCGACCGTGGCGCGCGCCAGCCAGCCGGCGTTGGTGGTCCGCGCATGGGTGAAGGGATCCTCGCTCCCCGTCGTCGTGCACGCATGCTCGGCGATATTGCGGATGCGCAGATAGAGCTGGAAGGTCGTCGCCAGTCCGGCGAGCCAGAGCAGGTACGGCGTCCAGCCATAGAGCGCGAGCGAGGCGGCGAGGAGTGCCGCCTGCACGACGAGGAAGCGCCCCACCGCGCGCGCCACCGCTGTCGCCCCGGCGACGTCGATCGTCGGTGACGTCATGCCGTCATCAGACTGCTTGTTGAACGGCGTCCCGGCCTTGGTGCTTGCGCCGCTTTTCTGCCCCTGCTCGCCGCGCAGAATGGCTTTCAGGCCGACGAAGGCGAATCCGAACTGCGCCATCCGCTGCTTGAAGAAGGTCTGCCCGGTCAGGTCGCGCAATACCTTGCGCCACAGGCTGGCGCGCGTGGTGGGGAAAGGTTTGGACAGCGACAGGTCGGGGTCTTCGGGCTGCTGGGTGAATTTGTGATGCTGCAGATGATAGGTGCGATAGGCGATCAGGTCTGATCCGACCGCCGCACCGGTCAGCCACTGACCAAGAAAATTGTTGAGTTTCCGGTTCGGATGCAGCGCGCCGTGCGCGGCATCGTGCATCAGGATCGCAAGGCCGAGTTGGCGTCCGCCGACGAAGATGATTGCGAGGGCCCACGCTGCGGGGTTCTGCGACCATGCCGCGAGTCCGACGAGCGCGATGCTCACGATCCAGGCGTGCGCGACCAGCCAGACGCCGCGCCATGACGACGCACGTGTGATCGCGGACCATTCGGCGCGGTCGAAGAAGCGGTCGGGCGGAAAGAGGCGGACGGCGGGCATGACCCATCTATAACAAGTTGCGAACCGAAACCAAACCCCTTCCGTTTTGGCACAATATCGGCGGAAATCACGCGCTTGCAGTAAGGATTTGGCAACCCTGTCCGGCGCAGGGCCTTTCCGCGACAGACGAGCAGGAAGTGCGGGAAATTGGGGGTTCGCCATAACATCATCAGGCCGGCGGCGAGCGAGCTGCCATTCGCCGAATCGCTGTTCGATTCGCCGGAGTTCGTGGCGCGTCTGATCCGCGTGGCGCAGCTGTGGCACTATGTGCTGATCAGCCGCGCGCTCGTGTTCGTAGCGCTTGCCGTCCTCCCGGGTGTTGCGGGTTTCCTCGACCATCCCGCGCAATGGCTGGTGATGGCGGCCGGCCTGCCTTGCGACATCGTGCTGACCGTGACCGGGCAGGCGATGCGACGTCCCCGTCCGATCACGCAGCGCAGATTGCGCCTGCTGATGACCCTGTGCATGGCGCTGATCGCGCTGGGGTCCCTGCTCAATGCGGCGGCGATGTTCGCCGCGATCGCGATTCCCGACGGCGGGGCCTATTTTGATGCCTTTACCGCGATCCAGATCGGCTCGCTGCTCGTTGCTGCTTCGGCGGCGGCGATCGTCCGGCCCGCCTTTTTTACCTTCGCAGGCGCGACCGCGCTCGGCGGCGCGATCGGTGTCGCGTCGTGGCCATTCGGCGTCGCAGGGCTTGTTTTCCTCGGCCTGCTGATCGTCATGATGCGCGAGGATATCAGGCATCAGCGCCGTGCGACCCGGACGGCGCGCTTCCGCATCAGCGACCAGCAGCGCGCGCTCAACCTGATGCGCGATTTCGAGCGCGCCGGACGCGGCTGGTTCTGGGAAACCGATCGTTATGGCCAGCTCGTTTATATTTCGCCGACCGTCGCGGCGCGGCTGGACCGGCCGCTGGCCGATGTTCTGGGTCAGCCCTTTACCGACATTATCCGCAAACGGATCGGCAACGACGAGAGCGAGGAACGCACACTGGGTTTC
Source organism: Sphingopyxis sp. (assembly GCF_035565275.1). GTDB lineage: Bacteria > Pseudomonadota > Alphaproteobacteria > Sphingomonadales > Sphingomonadaceae > Sphingopyxis. The sequence continues at coordinate 4,086 of NZ_DATMST010000294.1, read as the reverse complement.
AGCCTGTCGTCGCGGACGCCGTTCAAGGAATTGACCGTACAGGCTGCGGTACCTGGCGCGGAGCGATGGTGGTCGATCTCGGGCCATCCGATCAGCAACGAGCTCGGCAATTTCCAGGGGTTCCGCGGCAGCGGCACCGATCTCACCGACAAGAAGAGGTCGGAGCGCGAAATCAACCAGCTCGCGCGCTACGACACGCTGACGGGTCTTGCGAACCGGCGCCACATCACCGACCTGCTCGAACGCGCGCTCAAAAGCCACAGCGGCCAGCCGCAGCCTGTTGCGCTGTTGCTGATGGATCTGGACCGCTTCAAGGCGGTGAACGACACGCTGGGGCATCCGGTGGGTGATCAACTGTTGCAGCAGGTCGCCGGGCGGCTGACGCAGATCGTCGGCGACAAGGGGCAGGTCGGGCGGCTCGGCGGTGACGAGTTCCAGATCGTGGTGCCGCAGATGAGCCAGCCCGAAAAGCTGGCGGGCATCGCCAATGCCATCATCCTCAGTCTCGCCAAGCCTTTCGCGATCGAGGGCGAGCAGGTCCGCATCGGATCGTCGCTCGGCATTGCAGTGTCGGACGGGCAGGGGGTGAGTGCGTCGGCGCTCGTCCGCAACGCCGACCTTGCGCTTTATGCTGCGAAGGACGCCGGGCGCGGCGTGTACCGCTTCTATGCCGATGCGATGCATAATCAGGCGAGCGAGCGCAAGGCGATCGAGGACGCGTTGCGCGAAGCGCTGGTAAAGGACGAGCTGAAACTGCTGTACCAGCCGATCGTCGATGTCGGCAGCGAGCGGATCACCGGATTCGAGGCGCTGATCCGCTGGCACCATGCGACCGAAGGCCTGATCAGCCCGTCAAAGTTCATTCCGATCGCCGAGGAATCGAACCTGATCGTGCCGATCGGCGAATGGATCATCCGTACTGCCTGCGCGAGTATTGCGCTTCTGGGTCCCGGCTACCGCGTTGCGGTCAATGTTTCGCCGCGCCAGTTCGCCAATGAAAAGCTGCCTGCGACGATCCTCAGCGCCGTGTCGGCCGCGGGTATCCGCCCCGAACAGCTCGAGCTCGAAATCACGGAAGGCGTTTTCCTCGACGAAAGTCCCGAAAACCTCGCGATGTTCCGGAAGCTGAAACGGACAGGGGTGCGGCTGGCGCTCGACGATTTCGGTACCGGCTATTCGGCGCTCGGCTATCTGAAGAAGGCGCCGTTCGACAAGATCAAGATCGACCAGAGCTTCGTCCTCGGTGCCGCCGATCCGGGCAGCATGAACGCCGCGATCATCTCGTCGATCGTCGGCCTTGCTACCGCATTGAACATGGAAACCACCGCGGAGGGCGTCGAGACGCACGACGACCTCGCGCTGATCCGCGGGCTCGGGTGCAGTCACGTCCAAGGCTATATCTATGGAAAGCCGATGGATCTGGTCGAGGTGCTGGCACTGCTGCGGGAAGGCGGCGGCCGGGTCGAGGCGAACGGCTACAAGAGCGCACGCGAGCCCCGGCTGACCGTCTTTCGTACCATCCAGGTCGCAAGCGGCGGTTATCGATATGAAGCGATCGTGCGCAACATGTCGTCCCGCGGCGCGCTGGTCGAGGGACTGTGGAACGTCCCCCCGGAAACGCCGCTTGTGCTGGAATTCGGGCCGGACCATGTCATCGATGCCGAGGCGCGCTGGTCCCATGGCAACCGCGTTGGCGTCAAATTCGCCGTCGCGGTCGATATCGATACCCTGATCGGGAGCAAGGCAGCTGCGCCCACGCGGGCGCGTGTGCGCCGCGCCGCCTGACGTCAGTCGGCGATCCGCCCGCGCGCCATCACCCAGTCAACCTTTTCGAGCGCGCGCACATCGGCGAGCGGATCGCCCGACACCGCGATCATGTCGGCCGACATGCCCGGCGCGATGCGCCCGATCTCGCCTTCCATCGACAGGAGCTTCGCCGCGACCGTCGTCGCGCTGGCGAGCGCCTCTTGCGGGGTCAGCCCGTATTTGACGAGCAGCGCGAACTCGCCGCCGTTGCGGCCATGTTCGAACACCCCGGCGTCGGTGCCGAAGGCGATGGGTACGCCCAGCGCCTTGGCGCGGCCGACCGCCTTGCCGACGTCGTTCATCGTCATGCGCACCTTTTCCTCGACCGTTGGCGTATAGATGCCCTTGCCGAGCCGTTCGCGAATCCCTTCGAACGCCATCAGCGTCGGGACGAGGTAGGTGCCCTTGGCCTTCATGACCTTCAGTGTTTCGTCGTCGGCGAAGGTGCCATGTTCGATGCTGTTGATGCCCGCCGCCGCGGCCGCCTTGATTCCGCCCGCGCCATGCGCATGCGCCATCACCTTGAGGCCGAGCGAATGGGCAGTATCGGCGATGCTTTGCAGTTCGGGACTGGTGAAATGGCCCTCAAGCCCGCGACCCTGCTGCGACAGCACGCCGCCGGTCGCGGTGATCTTGATGACGTCGGCGCCGGCGCGCGAGGCCTTGCGCACCTTTTCGGCGCATTCGAGCGGGCCGGTGCAGGTATAGCCCTGGTCGAGCACGTCATGGACATCCTCGCGGAAGCCGGTGACGTCGCCGTGGCCGCCGATGATCGAGAGCGCGGGACCGGCGGCGATGATGCGCGGTCCTTCGATAAAGCCGTTCGCGGTGCCGCGGCGGAGCGAATAGGCAGTATATTGCGCCGATCCGGCCTCGCGGACCGTCGTAAAGCCTGCGCGCAGCGTGATGGCGGCGTTCTTTGCTCCGACAACGACGCCCCATTCGTCGGGATCGACCGCCGCCGCGCGATAATCGTCGCCGGGATCGCCGGTCAGGTGGACATGGAGGTCGATCAGGCCGGGCAGCAGGGTCTTGTCGCCGAGATCGACGATTTCGGCCCCTGCGGGGGCTTCGGTACGGCCCGCGGCGATCGAGGTGATGCGGTCGTCGGTAATGAGGATCGTCGAGGGGCCCTGCGCGGGCTTGGTCGCGTCGGTGATGACGCGCCCGGCATAGATGACCGTGGTTTTTGCGTATGACGTCGTGCCGAGCAGCGCCAGCGTCGCGGCCGCGACCATTCCCAGTTTACGCATGAAAACTCCCCCCGTTTATGCCCGGGCATCCTCCGCCGTGTCGGTCCCGGGAGAGCAAGCGTATAAGGTATAAAAGGAGGGTCCGGTCAAGCCGGCCGCGCCGAAAAAAAAGGGGGCTGGACAAGCCAGCCCCTCAGTTTGTCTTCGGGTAACCGAAAGGAATATTACCAGAAGAAATCGTGGATTACGTCGACCACTTCGCCCGAGTAGGTATCGACCAGAAGCGCATCGTCGTAATAGCGGATCCAGCGATAGCCCCCATAAGCGGGCGGCAGGCGGTAATAGCCCGGATCATTGATCCAGTAGCGCTGGCTGTAAAACAGCGAGTTCAGGCTGAAACCGATGCTGAACCGCGTGTAGCCATATCCGCGATACGGATTGTAATAGCGCGGCATGCGGTAATGGCTGCGGTTCCGGTCGCGATAGCTGCGCCAGTCGTAGCGGCGGTCGCTGCGCCAGTCGCGGTTCCAGCGGCTGTTGTTGCGATCCCAGCGGTCGTTACGCCCGTCGCGGTAGCGCCGGTCGACATATCCGTTGCGATTGCGGTCGTAGCGACGATCGACGCGATTGTTGTCGTTGCGGTCCCAGCGGCGGTCGAGGTCGCCGTTGCGGTTGCGGTCGTAGCGACGATCCACCTGCCCATTGCGATTGCGATCCCATTGGCGGTCAACCTGGCCATTGCGGTTGCGATCCCACTGGCGATCGGTGCGACCGTCGCGATTGCGATCATAAGTGCCGCCGCGCTGACGCTGATCGGCCTGACGTTGTTGCCACTGCTGACGCTGTGCCTGCCGTTGCTGGTCATTGCCGCGCTGCTGCCATTGCTGACGCTGCTGCTCGTTCCCGCGCTGCTGCTGCCACTGCTGCCGCTGCGCCTGTCGCTGCTGGTCGTTGCCGCGTTGTTGCCGTTGCTGCTCGCGCGCCTCGCTGCGCTGCTGGCGCTGGGCTTCCGGTTGCTGGCTTCGCTGGCGCTCGGGGCGGGCCTGGCCGCCCCAATTGCCGCCACGACGGGCTTCGCCGCCAGATC
>NZ_DATMST010000293.1:0-4620 GCF_035565275.1 Sphingopyxis sp. | reverse complement strand
GGGCCGGGGCGGCGGGGGCAACCCCGGTGCCGGCCGGGGCCGCGCGAACCATCGACGCGACCGGCCTTTATATCATGCCGGGCCTGATCGACCTCCATATCCATTTCACCCAGCAGCGCTGCCATGACTTCGGCAAATATTCGGACAGTCCGGTGGGCGCCGCGATCCGGGGCGTCGCGCTGGCCGAACAGTTGATCGGCGCCGGCATCACCGCGGCGCGCGACGTCGGTACGGTCGATGATGTCGCGCTGCGTATCAAGGAAGGGGTCGATCGCGGAATCATCCGCGGGCCGCGTGTGCTGTGGAGCGGACGCATCATCGCGACGACCGGCGGCCATGGCGACGAAGTGACCTCGACCGCGACCGGCCGGCAAAAGCCCGGTCTTGGCGGAACCAGCAAGGGTTTCAACGGCCCGTGGGAGTGGCGTACGGCGGTGCGGCAGCAGATCCGCAGTCTTGCCGACTGGATCAAGCTTGGCGCGCCCGCCGACAAGGAGGAAATCGCCGCCGCGATCGACGAGGCGCATTCGCTGGGGGTGCCCGTCGCGATCGACAGCTATGGCAAATATACCGACTGGGCGATCGAGGCGGGGGTCGACACGCTCGAGCATCCATTGCTGATGAGCGACCAGGCGGTGCCGCTGATGAAGAAGCATGGCACGGCTTTCGTGCCCACCATCGGGGCCTTCGACAATCTGCTGACCGGCGGTTATCCGACCGCGGGAATCCCCACCGGCGGTTTCTATCACACCCATTCGCGCCGTTTCGTGATCGATCAGCAGGATCATCTGAAACGCGTCGCCGAAGCCTATCGCGCCGGGGTGCCGATCGGCGTCGGCACCGATATCCCGTTCGAAAACGACGTGCGCTATCCCGACGCCTATTTCCGCGAACTCGATTATCTGAGCGAGGCGGGGATGAGCAACGCCGATGTCCTGGCATCGGCCACGCGCGTCGGGGCAGAGATCATGCGCATGGGCGACAAGCTCGGAACGGTCGAGAAGGGCAAGATCGCCGACCTTTTAATAGTCGGCGCCAATCCGCTCGATTCGTTGAAGAATCTTCGTGACGTCCGCTATGTCGTCGCCGACGGCAAGGTCGTCGTCGACGCCCCGGCGCGCTGAGCAGCCGGGGCTATTCGATCGGAAGCTTGCTGAGGTTGGCGCTGATCTTCTGAAGCGTGCGCAGCAGATGGGCGATGTCGCGATTGCTGACACCGTCCATCGCGCGCGTGAACTGGCGCCCGACGATCGGGGTCAGCTTGCGCAGCGTCTGCTGGCCCGTGGCGGTCAGCGTGACCTCGGTGATCCGGTTGTCCTCCGGATTGGGTTCGGTCGTGACGAGCCCCTGTTCGATCATCCGGTCGATGATCCGGCTGATCGTCGACCGCTTGGTCAGCGCGGCTTCGGCGATCGCGCCGATGCTCGCGGGCTGATGTTCGCGCAGCACCGTCATGACGCGATAGATGGGCTTGGACACACCGTGCTTGTGCAGCACCTTGTCCATATCCTCGTGATATTTGAAATCGGCATGCGCCATCAGGTAGAATGGCGAGTTTTCCAGGCGGAAGGTCGGACTGCTCGGGTCATAATCGCCACGATTTTCCATTTTTTCCTCTGCCCTGCCTGCCGATTTCCCCGTCGACCTTGTGTTCATGTGTTCCTCAAATGTCTTGTTCGATCAAGCCGTTCCGTCAATGCGGGCCGGCGCTGACAGCGAATTAGCCGAAAACATATGTATTTGCACTTAGTTATGGTGATCGAACGTGCGAAAGCCCGGCCCGGCCGATAGACCGGTGTCGGTGATGTTCGTGTGACGGTCCCGATTTCTGCGCCCGGTGTCATGGCATTGATGTTCCTGAACAGACGCTTCCCGGCAAAAGGCCGATGGTGCGCCTGCGCGCAGAAGCCTTGCGGATCACGCCCTCCCTGCTAACATCGGAATCAAACAATATTCGTGTGAATATGAAAATATATTTTTACGCTGGCGGGCGTCGCGGTCTCCGTGAAGGCTCGCGTCGGTTGAAGAGGATGAACATGCGGGCGAATCGACTCGATCGGCTGTTTTTGGGCCTGGCGGTGCTTTCGGCGCTCGCCGCGACGCCGGCACCGGCGCAGGAAGCGAAGCGGCGCTGGGATCAGCTGTGCCAGATACGGACGGAAAAGCTCGATCTGATCCTTCCCCAAGCGATGCGCGAAAATGACATCGACATGTGGATCGTTGCCTCGCGCGAGGGACATGACGATCCCAACGCCGCGATGCTCGGCGGCGGCTATGTCGGCGATGTCGGCTATTATGTCTTCACCGATCGCGGCGGCGAACGGATCGAGCGCGTGGCGATGGGAATCGGCGGCGCGGCGTTCGATCAATGCCCGCTATACGACATGAAGGCCTCGCCGGCGGACCTGGCGCGCCTTGTCGCGGAACGGGCGCCGAAACGCATCGGCATCAATATCGCGACCGAGATCGGCACGGCAGACGGCCTCAGCCACAGCCTGCACGAAACATTGCGCGAGACGCTCGGCCCCGAATTCGCGTCGCGGCTGGTGTCGGCGGAAAAGCTGGTGTCCGATTTCCGGTCGCGGCACACCGCGGCCGAAATCGCCGCCTTTGCCCGCGCGGGCGATTATTCGCGAACGATCGCCGAGCGCGCGCTGTCGAACGAGGTGATCCAGCCCGGCCGGACCACGACCGGCGACGTCGCCTGGTGGATGATGGAAGAATTGCACAGGGAAGGGCTGGGAAACAGCTTCGGCATCCCGAGCATCTATGTGCTCGGCCCCGGCGAACGCGGCCCGACCTCGGGCGACCATGTCATCCAGCCGGGCGACCTGATCACGATGGACTGGGGGGTCAATTACCTGCTTTCCTATACCGACATGAAGCGCATGGCCTATGTGCTGAAGCCGGGCGAGACCGCGCCGCCGCCGGGGGTGCAGCGCGCCTTCGACAAGGCGGCGGAGATCCGGGAGATGATCCTCGACGTGGTGCGTCCCGGCGTCACCGCGGGCGACGCGCTGGCGGCGGTGAATCGCCGCGTCGCCGAAACACCGGGACTCGTGCTGGGGCGTTATGACGATCCGAGCGCCGATACGAAGGTATCGGACGTCGTGATCGGCAGCCATTCGGTCGGCGACTGGGGGCACGGGTCGGGACCGTCGATGGCCGATTTCAACCCGCTGCGCATGACCTATACGCTTCGCCCCGGCAATTTCCTGTCGATCGAGCTGTTTCTCTATACCCCCGTTCCCGAATGGGGCGGGCGCAAGATCAAGATCCCGCTCGAGGACAACGGGGTGGTGACCGGGGGCGGGTTTGAATGGACCAATCCGCCCGCGAGCCGCATCCTGCTGGTGAAATAGGAGAGCGGGGCGCCGGCACGCGCCCCGCGCGTCCTCGCCTAGAGGCCGGGCTCGGCGACGACCGCGATCGTCTCGATCTCGATCTTCGCTGCGGCCTCGACCAGCGCGACCACCTCGACCACCGCCATCGCGGGGAAATTCTTGCCGATCAGGTCGCGATAGGCTTCGCCTATCGCGGGCAGGCTGGCGAGATATTCGTCGCGGCTCGTCACATACCAGGTCATCCGCACGATATGCTCGGGTCCCGCGCCGCCTTCGGCGAGGATGGCGAGCGTGTTGACGAGAATCTGGCGGAACTGCCCCGCAAGGTCGGTCGCGACGAAGCGTTCTTCGGCATCCCAGCCGACGACGCCGGCGGTGAAGACCATGCGGCCGCTCGCGGCGACGCCGTTGGCATAGCCGCGCGGGCGTTTCCAGCCGGGCGGGAGCAGGCTTTGATGGGCAGTCATGATGTGGCTTCCTTGTTGAGGCGTTCGAGCAATTCGGGGGGCCAGGCGCGCGACTGCCCTTCGGCAAGGTCGGTAAGCACCTGGGTGTAGATTACGGTAAAGCGCGGCTCGCCGGCGCAGCCGATATCGACCGCGAGGTCGACCGAACTGCGCCCGACGCGCGTGACGCGGACGGTGAAATCGAGCATGTCGCCAAGCCGGCTCGGCTCGGCGAAGTCAGCGTGCAGGCTGACGGTGGGCAGGCCGAGCCCCATTTCGAGGTGCATCTCGCGGCGGTCGATGCCGAGCACCGCCGCAGTCCAGTCCTCGATCGCCGCGTCGCACAGTTCGAAATAGCGCGGGTAATAGGCGATGCCCGCGGGGTCGCAGTGCGCGAAGCGCAGCGGCAGGCTGGTCCGGAACATCAGGATGCGCTCTGGGCGAGGTGCTGGCGCGCGATGACGACCTTCTGCACTTCCGACGCGCCTTCGTAGATGCGCAGTGCGCGTACCTCGCGGTAGAGCGCCTCGACCGGGGCGCCGACGGTCACGCCGAGCCCGCCGAACATCTGCACCGCCTTGTCGATCACCGCCTGCGCGCTGTCGGTTGCGTGCAGCTTTGCCAGCGCCGCTTCGCGCGTGTTGCGCTCGCCGCGCACGTCGCGCAGCCAGCCGGCGCGATAGATCAGCAGCGCCGACGTATCGACGTCGAGGACCATTTCGGCGAGCTTCGACTGGGTGATCGCATTGTCGGCGAGCGTGCCGGTGCCCAGCTTGCGGACCTTCGCGCGCGCGGTCGCCTCGTCGAGCGCACGGCGCGCGAAGCCGAGC
>NZ_DATMST010000292.1:0-3378 GCF_035565275.1 Sphingopyxis sp. | reverse complement strand
TCGGCGGCGGGCTCGTGCCCGCACTCGACGTGCTGGCGTCGTTCCTGCCGCTGTCCGGCGTCGCGGTCCTGTCCGGATTGCTGCTCGCGCGGCGCGGTGCGCGCTGGACAATCGTCGCGGCGCTGCTCGCCCTGACTCCGGTGGCGATCGGCGTGGTGCCCGAGTTGGCGCGCGCGATACCGGCCGCACCCGGGGGTGCGACCCCGGTCCGCCTGCTCACGCACAATGTCTGGCAGAACAACCCCGACCCCGCCGGCACCGCGCAGGCGATCATCGACGCCAGGCCCGATGTCGTGATGTTGCAGGAGGTGGACGGCCGCTTCGCGCCGATGCTCGCCGCGCTGGGCCAGCATTTCGCCTATGCGACAAAATGCCCGGCGGGCTGCGACCTTGCGATATTTTCGCGCTGGCCGATTGCCGGAAGCGACTATTTCCTGAAGGACGCAGAGGGCCGCAAATTCGGTCCGGCAATGCTGTGGGCGAGCATAGCCGGACCCGGCGGCGATCCATTCACCGTCGTGACGCTCCACTATCCGCGGCCGACCTCGCGCGATCAGGCGGTGCGCAGGCGCGATGTGGCGCGGGCATTGGCACGGATCGAACGCGGCCCCTTGATCGTTGCAGGCGACATGAACCTCACCCCCTGGGCCGCGGCGATGCGTGAGCAGGACCGCGCCCTTGCACCGCTTGTCCGCATGACGCGCGCGCTTCCCAGCTGGCCGCGCGCCTTTCCCGTGCTGCCGATCGACCAGCTTTATGCCGGAGCTGATTGGGGATTGATATCGGCGCGGCGATTGCCGGCGACCGGGTCGGACCATGTACCGATCCTCGTCACGCTGGGACGCCGGTGAAGCGCGCGATCACCTTTGCGCTGCTCGGTAGCTGCGGCTTTGCCGGGCCCGCGCTCGGCCAGCAGTCGGACGCCACCGACGGGCTCGGGTCGGTTTCGACCGAGAACAGCTTCGGACGCGACCGCAATATCGCCGTGCTCGAGCGTCGCCGGCCCGATTATACGCCCGAACCGATCCAGCTCGGCGTTCTCGAACTGACGCCGCGAATGGCGATTGGCGCCGGATACGACGACAATCTTTATGCGCAGGAGAACGACCGGATCGGCGACGCCTATCTGCGCATTCGCCAGCGCGTCTCGCTGGTGCGGCCTTCACCGAACCTCAAACTGTCGCTCGACGGCGAGCTTGACCTGCTGCGCTACGCCGACCGGGCGAGCGAAAATGCCACCCAATATTCGGTCAATGCGGGCGCGCTTTATACAATCAGCAGGTCGGACACGCTGAACCTGACGCTGCGCAACGGACGCTACAGCCAGGAACGCGTCTCGCCCGATAGTCCGACGCAGGCATCGCGTCCGATCCGCTTCGGCCTGAGCGGCGGAACGGCGACCTACACGCACGTTTTCAACCGGCTGCGCGTGCGCGGCGTGGTCGATGTCGAGAACCGCAATTACAGCGACAGCGTGACGCCCGGCGGCGATCCGATCGATCAGGATTTCCGCGATCACACCATCTACACCGGTACCGCCGTCGGCGAATATGCGCTGAGCCCGAGCATCGCGCTGTTCGTGGCGGGGTCGCTCAACAAGCGCGATTACCGCGAAAGGACCGGCCCGGTGCCGGCGCGTGACTCCTCGGGTTTCGAGCTCGCCGGCGGTGCGAGTTTCGAACTGGGCCGCAAGGCGCGCGGCGCGCTGCGGCTCGGCTATTTCCGGCAGGATTACCGGCCGGTGGAATTCGAGGATGTGTCGGGCCTCCTCGTGCGCGGCGAGCTCGCCTATTTCCTGACGCCGCTGGTGACGATCACCGGCACGGTCGACCGCGGCATCAAGGAAACGGGCGTCAACGGCGCGACGGGTTATCTCGCCACCAATATGACGCTGCGCGCCGATTACGAGCTGCTGCGCAACCTGATCATCAGCGCCGGCGGCGAGCTGGAGAAGCGCGACTTCAACAATATCGACCGCAAGGACGACCGCTGGACCTGGCGGGCCAATGCATCGTACCTCATGAGCAAGCGGATGGCGCTGCGGTTCGATGTGCAGCGGCGCACCCAGTCGAGCTGGGGTTTCAATGCGGGCCGCGAATTCACCGACAATCGCGTCTCGGTGGGAGTGACCTTCTCGGGCCTGTAGGCCCGGTCAGGCGCCCTTTGTCTGCGATCCATGGAGCGCGCCTTCGCAGGCGGCGAGCAGTTCGGGCGGTGCAAGACGGTTGATATAGCCGTCCGATCCCTGATCCGAGAGCAGCTTCGCTGGAATGCCGCCGACGACGCCGCGTTCGGGCACGTCCCTGGTCACGACCGCATTCGCGCCGATCGCCGCCTCGGTGCCGACATGAATCCCGCCGATCACCTTGGCGCCCGAACCGAGGAAGGTGCGATCGCCGATCACCGGCGCGCCGCGCCGGCTGCCGCGGTTCATATAGCCGAGCACGACGCCGTGGGTGATGTTGACATTGCTGCCTAGCACCGTGTCGCCATGGAAATAAAAGCCGCCAAAGCGATTGAGGAAAAGGCCTGGCCCGATCTCCATATATTCGGGGATCGCGAAGCCATATTTGTAGCGCGCGCGCAGCAACAGCCATTTGACGAAAGGGTAGAGGCCGAAAGCCCTGGCGGGCTTGAGCTTGAGCCAGCCGGCGGTGCGCATCAGCACCGTATATTTATACCCCGGGGTGAAGGCATAATGTCTGGCGAAAGCGCCGAAACTGACACGGCCCGCATAGCGATAGAGGTCGGCGGCGAGCAGCGCCTTCAATTTGGCGAAGCTCACCGGGCAGCCGCGCCGATGCGGTTTGCCGGACTCGTCAGACCCGGTTTCCTCGAACGCCGGCGCGGGCGCGAGCGATGCGGCCGGCATATCCATCAGAAATAGCGCTCGCCGAAGCGGATCGTATCACCGGGGAGCACCGCGAAATCGGCGGTCATGGGATATTCCCGTTCGCCGGCTTCGCCGGCGCGTTTCAGGAAGACGCGCTTTTCGTTGGCGCGATAGGTGAAGCCGTCGGCCTTGGCGACGGCACCCCGGATCGTAAGGCCCTGCGTATAGGGATATTCGCCGGGCTTGTTGACTTCGCCGAGCACATAGACGGGACGGAAGCTGGCAACCTGGATCGAAACCTTCGGTTCGAGCAGATAGCCGTCGCCGAGCTTCGCCTCGATCGCCTTGGAAAGCTCGTCGGTCTGTAGCCCCGCGGCCTTGACCTCGCCGATCAGCGGGAAGGCGATCGTGCCGGCGGGCGACACCTCGAAATCGCCGGTCAGCGTTTCTTCGCCATAGGTCGCGACCTTGATCTTGTCGCCGGGCGACAGGCGGAAAGCGGCGGCAGGCGGCGGTGCGGCGCCGCTGCCCTGCCACCCGCACTG
>NZ_DATMST010000291.1:0-13262 GCF_035565275.1 Sphingopyxis sp. | reverse complement strand
AACACGGGTGCCCGCCGCGCCTGCCGAATAGACGAGCAGTTCGTCGGCGAGCGCCTCATAAGCGGCCTTCACGGTGCCGCGCGCCACGCCGAGCTGCGCCGCCATATCGAGCCACGAAGGCAGACGCGTTCCCGGGCGGAGCCGCCCCTCGACGATCGCCGATCGCAGCGTCGCCGTGATCTGCGCGGTAATCGGTGTCGCGTGCGAACGGTCGATTGAAAAGGCGACCCGTCCCGGATCCCATGGTGCATTCATTTCGCCACCTTATGGTACTGTCAAAAGCCTCTCGATGGACCCGAGGCTATGCCGGGGGCGGCGGTGCTGTCGAGGCGGGGTCGACCTATGCCAAGGTTCAGGGTGGTTGGGCCGGCGGGTCAGGTCGGCCGGCATTTTTCCGCAGAAATGACAGATCGGCCAGTCGATCCGGTCAGCGCTTGGTACAGGCGCCTTGTCACCTCTCGCGCCTAACCCGGTCCGCGTCGCGCTCTATCTTGTCTCCGCCACCCGGCCCGACGGCCGCGTGAGGAGGGTCAGGATATGGACGACAGCAAAACCGCCATCAGCCGCGAAAAAATTCTGCACGCGCTCTACGAAGCCGCCGAGCTCGAACAGAATTTGATGTGCACCTATCTCTACGCTGCCTTCAGCCTGAAGGACGGCGAAGGCGAGGGGCTGAGCGCAGTGGAGGGCGAGGCTGTCGCACGCTGGCGCCGCGCGATCCTCGACGTCGCGATCGACGAGATGAGCCACCTCGTCGCGGTGTGGAACATCACCGCGGCGCTCGGCGGCGCACCACGCTTCGGGCGCACCAATTTCCCACTCGATCCGGGCTACCTGCCCGCGGGGATCAGCGTGAAGCTCGCGCCGTTCGACGCGGCGGTGATCCAGCATTTCATTTTCCTCGAGCGTCCCGAAACCTCGGACGAACCCGATGGCGAGGGATTCGTCGTCGCCGACCCGCCCGGCCGCACGCCGGTCGCGCCACGGTTGACCCCGGCGGGCTATGATTATGCGACGATCGGCGCTTTCTACCAGACGATCGAGGCCGACCTTCGCGTGCTTGCCGGCGCGCTCGGCGAACAGGCGGTCTTCTGCGGCGACCCGGCGCTCCAGCTGTCGCCCGCTGAAGTGAATCTGGCCGGCGCGCAGCCGGTAACGGACCTCGAAAGCGCGCTTGCGGCGCTCTCGGAAATCATAATCGAGGGCGAAGGCGCGCCGTCGGACCGCGAGAATTCGCACTTCCAGCGTTTCCTGACCGTGCGCGCCGAAATGGCCGACCTTGCCGCCGCCAACCCGGGTTTCGTCCCCGCGCATCCCGCGGCGGTGAACCCCGTGCTGCGCAAGCCGCCGCGCCCCGAAGGGCGGGTGTGGCTGGAGGATGCCGACGCGGTGGCGACGGTCGACCTTGCCAACGCGATCTACGCACTCGCCCTTCGCCTGCTCGCGGGGGCCTTTGCGCTGCCGCGTCCCGATCCCGACAAGGCGCTTTATACCGGCTGCGCGATCGGGCTGATGCACGCGTTGACCGCGGTTGCCGAGCGTGCCGCGCGCCTGCCCGCGGGGCCGTCGAACCCCCGATGCAATGCGGGTGTGTCGTTCACGGCGCTGCGCGAGGCGGCGTCGCTGCCGCCCGGCGCAAGCGCGCGGCACCTTTATGTCGAGCGCGTCGAAGAGCTGGTCGCGGTCGCCGAAGCGATGGACGCCGCCGATCCGCGTTGCGCTCGCGCAGCGCGCATTCTGGAGAAGCAGGCCGACCGGTTGCGGAGCGCGTCCGCGGCCGGGGTGCCGGTCGTGCCGGTTTCGTCCGTGGCGCCGCCGCCCGCCGCATCGCCGGTTCCGGCGGGAAATGGCGATACGGCGGAGGGCAGGGACGTGACCGTTCATTTCGACGGCAAGCGCTGCATTCACGCGCGCATCTGCGTGACGCAGGCGCCCGCGACGTTTCTCGCCGATGTCGACGGGCCGTGGATCGTCCCCGACGCGACCGACGCCGAGCAATTGTGCAGCGTCGTCCGCCAATGTCCGTCGGGCGCGTTGATCTACGAACGGCGCGACGGAAAGAATGAACCGGTTCCGCCGGCGAACCTTGTCACCCTGCGCGAAAACGGTCCCTATGCGGTGCGCGCCGATCTGCTCCTCGACGGCGAGCGCGCGGGCTTTCGCGCGGCGCTCTGCCGCTGCGGCGCGTCGAAGCGCAAACCCTTCTGCGACAAGTCGCACAAATATATCGGGTTCGAAGCGACGGGCGAACCGCCCGAAAGGAATACACCCGGGCTCGCCGTCCGCGATGGCCCGCTTGCGATCGATCCCGAAATCGACGGCCCCTTGCAGGTGACGGGCAATCTGGAAATCCTGAGCGGCACCGGCCGGTCCATCGCCTGCGTGGAAAAAACGCGCCTTTGTCGCTGCGGCGGCAGCGCGAACAAGCCCTTCTGCGACGGCACGCACCGCAGGATCGGTTTTCGCAGCATGTGAACCAGCAGGATACAGTCTCTCCCCCGAAGAAAGGACGCATATGAAACAGCTTCAGGACAAGGTCGCCGTCATCACCGGCGGCAATAGCGGAATCGGGCTCGCAGCGGCGAAGCTGTTCGCCGCCGAGGGTGCCAAGGTTGCGATCACCGGCCGGCGCCGGGACGTCGTCGACGATGCCGTGCGCGAAATCGGCGCGGCGGCCATCGGTATTCGCGGCGATGTCGCCGACCCTGCGCATCACCACGAGGTGGCCGAAATCGTCCGCGACCGGTTCGGCGGCGCCGACATCTATATGGCGAATGCCGGGGTCAACACGATCAGGCCGTCGCAGCATGTGTCGGAAGCGGAATATGACGCGCAGTTCGCAGTCAACGCGCGCGGCACCTTCTTTGGCGTGCAGGCGATCGCACCCGTGCTTCGCGATGGCGGATCGGTCATTCTCGTCGGCTCGCTCGCGAGCGACAAGGTGCTCGACGGGCATGCGGTCTATGCCGGGACGAAGGCAGCGATCGGCGCGTTCGCGCGCAGCTGGGCGCTCGAGTTCAAGGATCGCGGCATCCGCGTCAACATGCTGAGCCCGGGACCGACCGAAACCGCCATCCTCGAAAAGCTGGGCGTCGCACCCGAGGATCGTGGATCGTTCGTTGACATGATGTCGGGCGCGATCCCGCTGGGTCGCCTCGGTCAGCCGGGGGAACTCGCGCGCGCGGCGCTGTTCCTCGCGTCCGACGCGAGCAGCTTCGTCACCGGAATCAACCTCCGCGTTGACGGCGGCATGGCGCTTCTCTGACAGGGAAAGCGGGAGGCAGGCGCAAAAGCCCTTGCCTCCCGAAACCCGGACAAATATGATTTTGCCGGCGCGACGAGGGGTATCCGCGCCCGCAATTCCAAGGCTTTTTCCGCTACGCCCCGGAGATCCGGTCATGATCGATGCCGCCGTCGGCGAAGAACCGCCGCTCGTCCTGATCGTCGACGATGATGTCGAGGTGCGTACGGCTATCAGCGAGCTGATGCTGTCGGTGGGGATCGAGGCGACCTCTTATGGCTCGACGCGCGAATTGCTCGAATCGCCGTTGCTCGAGCGCGCAGGCTGCCTCGTCCTCGACGTGCGCATGCCGGGATCGAGCGGGCTCGACCTCCAGCAGCATCTGGCAGGAGCGGGGGTTTCGAAGCCGATCGTGTTCCTCACCGGCCATGGCGACATTCCGATGTCGGTGCAGGCGATGAAGGCGGGCGCAGTCGATTTCCTGACCAAACCGGTGCGCGACCAGACGCTTCTTGACGCCGTGATCGCAGGGGTCGAGCGCGACACCGCCGAGCGGGCGACCGCGCGCGTCGTGCAGCAGCATGTCGAACGCTATGCCACGCTGACCCCCCGCGAAAGCCAGGTGATGCGCGAGGTCGCGCGCGGGCGGCTCAACAAGCAGATCGCCTATGACCTCGGAATTTCCGAAATCACCGTGAAGCTTCACCGCAGCAATGTGATGAAGAAAATGGAGGCCGCGTCGGTGGGCGAACTCATTCGCGCATGGGAAAAATTGCCCGTCCAGCTGCGCGAAACCGGCGCGGCCTAGACTTTGGTATGGTTACAAAGCGTTACAAGCTGCGCAACAGTGGCATCGTTGGCCGCTTCGGTCGTGTTGAAAAGGGCGGAGCTGCTTGCCCAATATTCCTCTTGTCGCGGTCGTGGATGAC
The DNA here is from genome assembly GCF_035565275.1 of Sphingopyxis sp. Lineage (GTDB taxonomy): Bacteria > Pseudomonadota > Alphaproteobacteria > Sphingomonadales > Sphingomonadaceae > Sphingopyxis. The sequence goes on along the minus strand of NZ_DATMST010000291.1, from coordinate 9,092 downwards.
GATGAAGCGATCCGCGAAGCCCTGTGCGACCTGCTGATGGTCGCGGGGCTCGATTGCAACGCGTTCGACAGCGCGGCGGCGTTTCTCGCCGGGCATGCGCCGGGCCGTACCGACTGCCTGATCACCGATATCCGCATGCCCGGAATGAACGGGCTCGATCTGCTCGAAAAAATGCGCGCCGACGGCTCGAATCTGCCCGTGATCGTGGTGACGTCGGTCCTCGATCCGGGCGCGCGCGCGCGGGCTCGCGCGCTCGGCGCCCAGGCCTGGCTGGCCAAACCGGTCGCCGAGGGCGCGCTTCTGGCCGAGCTCAAGGCGGCGATCGGGCCCGGCAAATGGCCTGACGGGCCGGGACAGTGAGCCCGGCATCGTCTGAAACGCCCGCTGCCAAGCTGTCTTCCGACCCGGAGATCGCCGACTTTGCGTCGGAAAGCGTGATCATCTTCGATACCGAAGGCATGATCCAATATTGGAACCCGGCGTCCGAAGCGCTTTACGGCTGGCCGCCGCTCGCGATGATCGGGCGCGGAATCGCACACCTGTCGGCGCGCAGCGCGGACGAGCACGAGCATTGGCGGCTGCTGCTTCAGGAAGGGACGTGGCAGGGGCTGGTCAGCCGCCGTACGCCGTCGGACACGCATATCGCGGTCGACGTCCGTCAATATGTCCGCTTTCGCGCCGACGGATCGCCGCGCGACGTGATCGAATATGGGCGCCGGTCGTTCGGCGAAGGCGCGCTGACGGGAACCGACTGGCATATTCCCGACCGGTTGATGGCCGCGAGCTGGGAGATCGATATCGCGGCGGCGCGGCCGCTTGTCGCCTCGATCGAGACGCGGCGGCGCGGTGGTGAAAGCGTGGCCGATGCTGCCTATCTCGAGCTTGTGCAGGGCGCGCGCATCGTCAACGTCAACGAAAGGACCGCGCGCCTCGTCGGCGGCAATCGCGGCCGCGACCTGATGATCGGGCAGGCGGTTGCGGGCTTCTGGCCGCTCGACAGTCGCGCCATATTGGGCGAGCTGATCGTCGACGCCGCGACGGCGACGACGCAGGATATGACGCACCGGCGGCAGCTCGCATCGGATGGTATCTTGCGCGACCCGCTGGTGACGGTGTGGCGCGCCGACGATCCCGACCGGTTGTACATCGCGGTGAACGGGACCGCCGACGACGACCGGTCGTTCCTGTCGCTCCGCGCGAGCGAGGCGCGCTATCGCAAGCTGGTGCATTATATGCCGGTCGCGCTGTGGCAGGTCGATGCCAGCCATATGGGCAAGATTTACGCCGATATCCGCGGCAAGGGCGTCACCGATTTTTCGGCTTATCTCGACGCGCACCCCGAACTCGTCGACCTCGCAGCCGCCACCGTGCCGGTCACCGACGTCAACCGCAGCGCGGTGGAGATGTTCGGCGGGAAGAGTGCGATCGATCTGCTGCGGCCTGTCGGTTACCTGTTCGCCGAAAGTACTCAGGCGCTGCGCAACGTGATGATCGGGCGCTTCAAAGGCCAGCAAAACCACAGCGAGCTTACCAGGGTCCGGACGTTCGACGGGCGCGTGCTCGACGTGCGGATGTCGGTGACCTATCCGAACGCGCCCGCCGAGCTCGACGTCACGATCTTCAGCTTCGAGGATGTGACCGAACGGCTGCGGATCGAGGCCGAGCTGCGCCAGTTGCAGGCCGATTTCACCCATGCGGCACGCGTTTCGATGCTCGGCGAACTCACCACCTCGATCGCGCATGAGGTCAATCAGCCGCTCGCGGCGATCCTCACCAATGCCGAGACCAGCCTGCGCTGGCTGTCGCGGGACGAGCCCAATATCGGGAAGGTGACCCAGCTCACCGGCCGGATCGCGACGAGCGCGCGCCGCGCAAGCGATATCGTCCAGCGCATCCGCGGCATGGCGTCGAAGAATCAGCCCGAACGGGCGCCGCTCGACCTCAATGAGGTCGTGCAGGAAGCGGTGATGTTCCTCCGGCACGAGATCGAATCGCATTCGATCCGCATCCGCTCCAGCTTCGCCGAGGGAATGCCGCTGGCGATTGGCGACCGTATCCAGCTGCAGCAGGTGATCGTGAACCTGTTGATGAACAGCGTCCAGGCGGTCGAGCAGCGCGGCGAGGGCGAGCGCGAGATCAGTCTCGACATGCGGGCGGCCGATTATGGCGCGCTCGTCTTCACGCTTCGCGATACCGGGCCGGGGATTCCGCCCGAAGATATCGACCGGATATTCCAGGGCTTTTTCACCACCAAGGAAAGCGGAATGGGGATCGGTCTTGCGATCTGCCAGTCGATCATCGCCGAACATGGCGGATCGATCGCCGCGTCGAATCATCCCGATGGCGGGGCGCAATTCCGTTTCATCATTCCGGCGAGCGCCTGACCGGTATCAGCGCGTCACATCATTGGCGGTTGACGTCGCGTTTTCCAGAAGGGCGCGCGAAAGCGGCGTGAAGTCGCCGCGTACACCGTGCGCGATCGCGGCGGCGGCGAGGCCGCTTTGGGCCGCGGCCGCGAGCGGGCGACGCGCCAGCAGGGCATCAAGGACGCCGACCGCAAACGCATCACCCGTTCCGATCCGGTCGATCACCGGACAGATGATGACCGCCGCCGTCTGGGCATGGTCGTCGCGGGTGTCGATCCGTGCGGCGAGTTCGTGCTTTGCCGGCTCGACGATATGCCGTGCGGTCGATGCGATGGTTTCGAGTTTCGGAAACGCCTCGAGCATTGCCAGCGCCGCCTCGCGCCGACGGTGGGCGCCCTCGCCCGAAAATTCGCGGCCGAGAAGCAGCGAGGCATCGCGGTGGTTGCCGAACAGCACGGTCGCTTCGCTGACAATCGGCCGCAGGACCGCGGCGGGATCATCGCTCCAGCGTTCCCACAGGCGGCCGCGCCAGTTGCCGTCGAACGATATGCCGATGCCGGCCGCGCGCGCGGCGCGAACCGCGTCGAGCGTTGCGGTGGCGCATCGTTCGCCGAGTGCCGGGGTCACCCCCGACAGGTGAAGCCAGCCGACCCCGTCGAGCAACCGGTCCCAGTCCCAGTCGCCGGGCTGTCTGCTAGCAAAGGCCGAATCGGCGCGATCGTACACGACCTCGTCCGCTCGCATCGGGCCGCCCGGCAGATGGTAATAAAGGCCCATCCGGCCAGCGGGCCGGGCGATGCGTTGCGTATCGACGCCATGGCCGCGCATCCGGTCGAGCGCGCCGTCGCCAAACGCCCCCGGGGGAACGGCGCCGATCATCGCGACGCGGTTGCCCAGCGCCGCAAGACCCGCCGCGACATTCGCCTCGGCGCCGCCGACATAAAGGTCGAGGCGCGGCGACTGCAGCGGCATTTCGCCGTGCGGCACGCTCATACGCAGGACGATCTCGCCAAAGCAGGCGATTTTCTTTTCGGGGTCGATCATCATTGGAATCCGGGGTCGGGGAGGGCGGTACAGGCGATAAGGGCATCGGCCCCGAAGCGGGCGGTCGCCGACTGCCCGGGACGGATCGGGTGAACACCGGTGATCGCACCGGCGGAAACCCACTGGCCGGGCTCGAGCGCGATGACGCCGTCGTGGTGGAGGTCGACGAGAAATCGCAGCGATCCCCACGGGCCGTCGAGCACGTCGCACGCGCGGCCGTTGCCGACCTCCACCCCGTCGATATGCGTCACCACCTCGATCCGGTCGAAGTCGGAGTCGAGGCGCGGGCCAAGCAGCAGGCCGTTGTTGATCCCGATATCGGCGATGATGCCGAAGGGGGCATGATCGTGAACGTCGGGGGCGGGCGAACTCGCGATTTCGAAACCCGCGCGGATGTCGTCGACGAAGGCGCGCGCGTCGCCATTGGTGCCAAGCCGGCGGTCGGGCACGGCGGACAGGCGAAGCATCACCTCGGCTTCGATCGCACCCGCACCGTCCGCGAAGACGAGCGCCTCACCGGGCGCGTCGTCCGCGAGTTCGGCCACCCGCAGCACGGGCCCCGCGACCCGCTCGCAGCCCAGTGTCTCGATCAGCGGCGCCGGGATGCGGCCGACCTTCCAGCCGAGCACCTGGCTGCCGATCGCGGCGCGAAGCGCGTGTTGGATCGCATAGGCATCAACGAGCGTTGCGGGAACAGGTGCGGGAAAAGCCGCCAGCGCCCCCCCGGTCGACCGAGCTTCGAAAAGGGCGGCGACCAGATCGCGCGCATCGGGTGACGTGGTCATGAAGACGCGCCGCCGGGCATCAGGCGAGCTTGGCGCTGAGCAGGTAACGTTCGCGGCTTTCGGCCGAGCGCTGACGCAGTTCGACAAGTGCGCGTTCCTCGGTTTCGTCGAGCATCGATTCGAGCAGGCGGTTGAAATGGCGCCGCATCGCGAGCCGCGCGCCGGTCGCGTCGCGCTTCCGCAGCGCTTCGACGACGTCGGCATGTTCGGCCTGACGCGCGCTGCCGTCCTTGCGGCACACCATCGAATGGCTTGTCCGCACCTCGGGCAATTCCATCCGCATCCGCCACAGGCTTTCGATCACATGGATGATCGCCTTGTTGTTCGACGCGGCGGCGATCGTCATGTGGAATTCGCGGTCGATCGCGCTGATCTCGTCCTCGCTCGCCTTGTCGTCCGCCATCGCCGTGAGCAGACCTTCGAGCTTTTCGAGCGTTTCGGCTGAAATCGTGGGGGCGGCGAGCGCCGCGGCCTCGGCCTCGAACAGCGACCGCGCTTCGGTCAGTTCGAACGCGCTGACCTTGGGCAGGATTGCGTTGTCGCCGGGCAGCACCGCCTCGACATAGGCGCCGGCGCCGGTGCGGATGTGGATCCATCCGGTCGCCTGCAGCGCGATTTCGGCCTCGCGGATGGTGACGCGGCTGACTTCGAACCGTTCGGACAGCTCGCGCTCGCCGGGCAGGCGGGTGCCGGGCGGATAGGTTCCGTCCAGAATCAGGCGCCGAATCGTGTCGGCGACATCTTCGAAAAGGCGGCGTTCAGCCATGGCTCAATCATCTCCCCGATTGCGTATCAGGAAGTCGATACAATCCGGTATGACAAGTTTGAAGCCCATCGCCGAAAAGCGCCTCAGTTTTTCGCATCGCATGCGGAAACCGCCGCGATGCGCCGCGCACAGAGAAAGATAATGGCCCGCGCTGTCAGCGCCGCCTGGCTTGCCGGATCGAATTTTCCATGGCCGCCTCCGCGAACGACGAACAGATCCGACGGCACCGACAGAGCATCGAGCCGGCGTTTGAGGTCGATCGACTGCGCGACCGGCACGACCGGATCGGCGTCGCCATGACCGATGAAGATCGGCGGACCGTCGGCTGAAAGCCAGCCGACCGGCGACATTTGGCGTTCCATCGCTTCCGGATCGCTCCGTTTGCCGATCCAGTTGGCGACCGTCGGATGGCGCCCGGGCGAACCCTCGCGGGCTGCGATCAGGTCGGCCGGACCGTAAAAGTCGAGGATCGCGGCGGCGCGGGGGCCATTCTTGCACTCGGCTGCATCGATATCGTTGGCGGCCGGCAGCAGCCCCGCCATCAGCGCGAGATGCGCACCCGCCGAGGTGCCTGAAACGACGATCCGTCGGCCGTCGAAACCGAACCGCGCTGCATTCGCGCCGATCCAGTGCAAGGCGCAGCGCGCATCCTGCACCGCGGCGGGGGCAGGGGCCTCGCCGGCGAGCCGGTACTGGACTGTCACCACCGAAAAGCCCGCCGCCAGATAGGGCCGGAAACCGGTCCAGCTTTGGGGCCGTGCGCCGCCCGTCCACCCGCCGCCGTGAAAATGGACCAGCACCGGACCCGGCGCCTTGGCGGTGTCGGGGTGCGTATAGATGTCGAGATGCAGCGGCCGGCCATCGACGGTGCGATAGACAGCGTCCTTCACAATCTCGCGCGGCGAGACACCCCCGGCGGCCGACGCCCCCGTGACCGGGAGCGCCGCCATCAAAATCAGGCCGAGGGCGGCTCGCTGCATCGCCGGCCTAGATCCGCGCCCGGATGCCGATGAAATATTTGGCGCCGTAATAGTGATACTGACGGCTGCTGCCATAAACCGGCATATAGGTCGCCTTGGGCTCGTTGAAGATGTTGAGCGCCTCGAAGCGCAGCGATACGCCCTTCATCAGGTTGAGCGATGCGCGGAAATCCACCGTCTCGCTGGGCCCGACATAGCGCAGCTGGCTGTTGCCGCCGACGAAGTCCTGGAAATAGCTCGAACGATAGTTGTAGATCGCCTGCAGCGATACGGGGCCGATGTCGTAATAGGCCTGCGCCGACAGCACATGCTTCGAATAGCCTGACAGACCCGCAGGCGCGATCAGGCCCGGGCTGACCGTGTCGGTTTCCGGATCATATTCGTCGCCGAGGCGGATGTCCTGCGTCTCGAAATTCGAATCGGCATAGTTATAGCTGACCTTCGCGCCGAGCCCGTCGAGCGGCTTGGGCAGGAAGCTGAAGCGCGTCGCCGCGGTCAGTTCGAGGCCATAGATGCGCGACTTGTCGGGACTGTTGCGCGTCTGTGTCACAGGGATCGACACCGTTTCGCCGTCGATCGTGAAATCCTCGTTATAAACGACCGGCTGAAAGCCGCCGTTGAACTGCTTGCAGTAGACGGTCGCCGAAAGCAGGCTGTCCTTGTTCGGATACCATTCGAGCGACAGATCGCCGTTCCACGACATCAGCGGCTTCAGGCGCGGGCTGCCGTTGGCGCGAATATTGTCGATCGCATCCTCGATCGAGGTGAATTCCCCGGCGCCTTCGAGCGTAATCGTGCGCCCGGCGCCCAGCGCGCTCGGGTTGGGACGCGACATCGCGCGATAGCCTGCGACACGCAACAGCGTGTTTGGCGCGACCTCGAAGATCGCGTTGACGCTGGGCAAAATGCGCGTGTTGCTGCTCTTGATCGTTTCGGTCACGAAGTCGCCGGTTTCGTCGAGCGTGAACGAGCCATCACCGCTGGGGTCGGGAACGACGATGAGATCGCTGCGCAGCCCCTTCGAGGTGACGCGGGTATTGACGACGCGTACGCCGATATTGCCGCGCACGGGCATGCTGCCGAGATCGCCTTCATAATCGGCCATCACATAACCTGCGAGCGTGCTTTCCTTGACATCGCGGCTGGCGACCGAGCGCATTTCGTCGGGCAGGCCCGGATCCTCGGTTCCCAGATATTCGCGGAACAGGCAGTCGACATCGAAAGTCGCCCAGCTGTTGATGCTGTTGCCCTTTGCCGCCGACAGGAAATCGGTCTGCGGGAAGGCCTGGCGGCAAATATTGTTGACCCGCCTGTCCTCGGCGACCGGCGTGACCAGGCTGGGGTCTTCGTTGCGCAGATCATAATCGCGATAGGTGAGCTGCGACCAGCGGCCACCCGCCGAGATTCTCTTGAGGAAACCGTCGAGTTCATAGGTGGCGTCGAACCGGCCGGCGAAAATCTCGTTACGGCGCTTGGCTTCGTCGCGGCGGAAGCGTGCGTCCTCCCAGAAGAGATCATGGTTGTTAAGGTCGAAGCGCGGATCGATCGTGATCGTCGGGACGAAGCTGCCCGGCGTGATCTCGTAGGTATAGGGGATACGCCTGTTGCCGAAGCCGGTAGGTATGCCGTTGAGGTCGGTCGCCGCGGTGCGCAAGCGGACGTTGCGTTCGATTTCCTTGCGGACCGTGCGCGAATAGCTGCCGTCGAGCTTGATCGTCAGCCGGTCGTTCGCCTGCCAGTCGACCGAGAGACCGCCGCCCAGATATTCCTCCGACCGCGACAGTTCGGAGCCGTTCGATTCGAGCGCCGAAAGGCCATTGAGGCTCTGCACGATGCCGTTCTCGTCATACACAACGTTGGTCAGGCCGACGCGGCCTTCGGACAGGTTGAGGTCGCGGCGGCTCTCGACGAAGGTGCGGTCCGAATACTGGACATCGAGATTGATGTCGAGCGTGTCGGTCGGGCGGAACTGGATCGCGCCGAACACCGCGTCACGCTTGTCGGTCTCGCTGATCTGGCGGAAGGTATAGGCGTTGGGGACGAGGTAGAAGGGCAGGTTCTGCCCGTATTCCCGGCGCTCATATTCGTCGCAATTGCCGTTCGCGACGACGGGCGAGGCCTGGCACGCGGTCCAGGTTGTCGATGCAGCGTAGGTTTCTTCGGGATTGTTCGTGTCGTTGCGCTGGACGCCGATCGCGATGCCTATCGTGTCGTTTGCGAACTGGTCAACATAGCTCAGCGTTCCGCGCCAGCCGATGCCGCCCGCTCCGCCCGTAATGCGGTCGCCATAGGGATTGAACTGCGCCTTCACCTCGCCCTGCAGGCGGCGCTTGCCGAAATCGAGCGGGCGCAGCGTGCCGATCTCGATCGTGCCCGCGACGCCGCCTTCGACAAGGCTTGCCTGCTGGGTCTTGTAGATCTTGATGCTGTTGACGAGTTCCGACGGGAACTGGTTGAAGTTCACCGAACGGTCGCCGCTGCCGTTGCTCGCGTCGCGGCCGTTGAAAGTCGCGTTGGAGAGGAAGGGGCCGAGGCCGCGCAGCGCGATTTCGGACGCATCGCCCTTTTCGCGGTGCGTCGTCGCGCCGGTGATCGTCTGGATCGCCTGGCCGACCGAAATGGCGGGGATGTCGCCGATGTCGTCCGATGACAGCGCGTCAACGATCGCGGTTTCCTCGCGCTTGGTGTTGATCGAATTCTGGATCGTCTCGCGGATGCCGGTGACGACGATCGCGTCTTCCTCATCCTGCGCCGTCGGTGCAGCCGTGTCCTGCGCCATCGCGGGCATCGCGGCGATCAGCAGCGCCGGCCCTGCGCCTGCCAGCAAGGTGGCGCGCAGCACGCGCGCACGGATCAGATTGCGAGAATTCACGTCGTCTCTCCCCAAATATCGATTCTGTTCTGACCAATAACGTCAGGCATTGCAGCAAGATTGTCAACCATTGTGTATGGCAGATTGGTTAGTCCAATTTGCCATACACTTATCGTCAGCGGACGAGCTGGCTCCGCAGTCCGGGCACGGCGCGCGCGAGCGCCTGCGTGACGAGCTTGGCGGTCACTTCGGCGCCGATGTCGCCGAGATGCGTATAATCGAACTTGCGCGTGACCTGCCCGCGTGCGCCGTCGCCGCTGATCGGCGGCGGCGAAGCGG
>NZ_DATMST010000290.1:0-5023 GCF_035565275.1 Sphingopyxis sp. | reverse complement strand
ACCGCTGCCGGCAACGATGGCGCCGGCTGTCCCCGTCACCGCGCCGCCCGCGGCGGCGGCCCCGCCAACCTATGCCGATCCGCGGCTCAACCAGTCGGGCCAGATCCGCGAGGAGTTCAGGGGCAGCGGGGAGTGGAAACGCTGATCCAATCGGCCTAGACTGCGCCTTCCTGCATACGGGAGGCTGCCATGGGACATGTAAAGGGCATCGGTGGATTATTCTTTCGGGCGCGCGATCCCGAGACGCTGGGCGCCTGGTATCGCGAACGGCTTGGCGTCGGCGGCGGGTGCAGCGCCGACGACAGCGTGCCGCCTAACCAGTGGGTATGGAACGTCACCGCAGGCCCGCTCGTTTTCGCGCCGTTCAAGGCGGATACCGATTATTTCCCCGCCGACAGGCAGCACATGCTGAACCTGCGCGTCGACGATCTCGACGCGGTGCTGGCGCCGTTCCGCGAAGCGGGTGACGAGATCATCACCAAGGACGAATGGGACGATCCCGCCGTCGGCCGCTTCGCAAGGGTGCACGATCCGGAGGGCAACCCGATCGAATTGTGGGAACCGCCGAAGAGTTGAACTGATTGTTCGCCAGCGCGGAGAAAATTACCGACCCTGACTACGCCAGCGCTTGACGACGCGGTCGAGGATTTCGAGTTCGCCGCCGGCTTCGCGCCACAGTCTGGAGAAGAGCGGGTCGCTCGACGCAGGCCGCTTTTCCTCTTCCAGCGTGTCGAGATAGACGCGGATCGGGATCGACACGCCCTCGCCGCAGACGATGCATTCGCGATTGCGAAGCGCCGGGATCGAATCGATGAAACCGCGCGCGCCTTCAGGCATCGCCGCCTTCACGAAATGCTGGTCACGCTCGTTGTTGAGGCGCATCGAGATGATCGTGCCGCACTGCGACAGCACGCCTTCGGCCAGATCCGACGGGCGCTGGGTGACGAGGCCTAGCGAGACGCCATATTTACGGCCTTCCTTGGCGATCCTTTCGAGGATCTTGCGGACCGCCTGCCCTTGTCCGATGTCCTTCGACGGGATGTAGCGGTGCGCTTCCTCGCAGACGAGCAGGATCGGGCGCTGCGGTTCGCCGCGCGACCAGATCGCATAGTCAAAGGTCAGGCGCGACAGCACCGCGACGACGACGCTGGTGATGTCGCTCGGCACGCCCGACACGTCGATGATCGAGATCGGCCGGCCATCCGACGGCAGACGAAAGATCTTGCCGATGAAATTAGCCATCGTGTCAGCGACGAGCATGCCCGAAAACATGAAATTATAGCGCGGGTCGGCGCGCATTTCCTCGATCTTGCCCTTGATGCGCATGAAAGGCGCCGACGAGGTGGCCTTGTCGAGCTTGCCCATCTCGTTCGTGAGGATGTTGAGCAGATCCGAAAGCAGATAGGGGATCGGCGAATCGACCGTGAGCTTGGTCATGCCTTCGGCCATCCGGTTCTTCTGCCGCGCCTGCAGCAGGCATTTGGCAAGCACGTCGCAGTCGCTCTGGCGGTCGCGGCCTTCGCTGGTCACGAAGACTTCGCAATGTTCCTCGAAGTTCATCAGCCAATAGGGCATGGCGAGATTGTCGACGTCGAACAGCGCACCGGTGCCCTTGAACGCAGCCGAATATTCGCCGTGCGGGTCGATCATCAGGATATGGCCCTGCGGCGCGAGTTCGCAGATCTTGTGGAGGATCAGCGCGACCCCGGTCGACTTGCCCGTACCGGTCGACCCCAGAAGCGCGAAATGCTTGCCCAGCATCGCGTCGATGTAGAGCGACCCGCGGATATCCTTGGTCGGATAGACGGTTCCAATCTCGACATGCGCACGCTCGTCGGCAGCGTAGATCTGCTTGAGATCGGCGCTCGTCGCGGCAAAGACCTGGCTGCCCGGAATCGGGTAGCGCGTCACGCCGCGGCGGAAATTATGGATGCGGCCGGTGATCTTTTCTTCTTCGCCTTCGCCAAGAAAGTCGACCGTCGCGACGATCAACCCTTCGCTGCGTTCGTGCAGCTGCTGGTCGCGGATGCTGGCAATCAGCCAGACGTTGCCAACCCGGACCTTGACCTGCGCGCCGACCTGGCCCGCCATCGCGACCGCGGCATCGCTCGACGACGAAAGCTGGCCAATCGCCGCCGAATCGAGCAGGATTCGCGATGCGGAACCCGAAATATCGATGACTTCGCCGATCATCAAATCGTCGCGATGATGGTGGCTGACGACAGGCGCGACCGAAGCGGCCACGCCGCCTCCCGCCAGCCGGACATGCTGCGCTGCCGTCGAATCCCCGGCGTTGAATCCGCCGCCTTGCATATCCATCAATTCGCCCCGCCTGCTATGGTCCCGGCGCGGGTATCGCAGCTGAGGGTAAATAAAGCGCTTATGATGGCGCGAAAACGGCCCCCGGCCGGGGCCTAGCGGCGGCGGAAAATCGCCGAAGCGCCATAGCCGAGCACGAGCGACAACAGCACCGCGGTCAGGCCGTAAAGAAAGCCGTGGCGCTGCGCCGCCAAGGCCACGAACCTTTCGAACCCGGCCTTGCGGATCTGGACGTCGCGCGACGCGACCGCGAGCACGCGCCCGCGGCTGATCAGGTAGGTTTCGGCGCGATAGGTGCCGACGGGAACGCGCGCCGGAACGGGAATGCGGGCGCGATAGAGGACGCCTTCGGTGATTTCGACTGCCGCCGGATTTTCGTAGAAAAGGCCGACGCGGCGATAAAGGTCGATCAAGCCCGTTTCGAACCGCTCGAGCTTTTTCGCTTCCGAAAAGCCGCTCGGCGACATCGACAGGTTCGCAAGCCCGAGTTCGAAGATCGCCGCGGTGCGCTCGTCGACCAGCTTGTCGATCGGGCGCGACGATCCGATCGCGTAAAAACCGGGTGAGGTGCGCAGGCGGATGCTGCTGGCGTTGACCCAGATTCCGGCGACGCGCCGCTTTTCGCGCAGGATGATCGGCCGCACCGGCCCCTTCAGCACCACGACGATGTCGGCACGGTCGTCGGGCAGCCGCTGACCCGGATAGAGGATGGCGCCGAACAGCAGCAATTCTTCACCGGTGAAGCTGTACTGGATGTCGATGGCGCGGCTCGACACGTCCGGCACCAACCGCGGATCTGCCGCCCTCGCGGCGGTCACGGGAAGCAACGCCAGCGCGAGCCACAGGATCAAGGCGCGCGGCGCGGTCATTGGACGGTGTAGATTTCTTCGGGACGGATGAAAAGGTCGACCCCCATACGGATCGCGACGAGCAGGACGATGCCGGCGAGTGCGAGCCGGAGATATTCCGGCTTCACCTTTTGCGCGAAGCGCGCGCCGACCTGCGCGCCAACCACGCTGCCGAGCAGCAGCAACCCCGCAAGAACGATGTCGACCGCGCCCGTCGTCAGCGCATGCACCATCGTCGTCGCGATCGTCACGAACAGGATCTGGAACAGCGAGGTGCCGACGACGACCTGTGTGCCCATGCCGAGCAGATAGAGCATGGCGGGCACCATGATGAACCCGCCGCCGACGCCCAGCAGCATCGTCAGCACGCCACCCACCAGACCAAGCAGCAGCGGTGCCAGCGGCGAAATGTACAGGCCCGAACGATAGAACCGCCAGCGAAGCGGCAGATTGGCGACCATCGGATGATGGCGCCGCTTGCGCGCGGGCGCGGGCAGCCCCGCCTGCGAGGCGCGAAAGCTGCCCCACGCCTCGCGCCCCATGAAGGATCCGACAGTCCCCAGCAGAACGACGTAGAGAATATTGATCGTCGTATCGATCTGGCCCCAGGCGGTCAGCAGTTCGAACAGCCCCGCGCCGATGAGCGAGCCGAGCAGACCGCCCGCGACGAGCACCCCCCCCATGCGCAGGTCGACACCGTCGCGTTCGAGATGCGCCATCACCCCCGACACGCTCGCACCGGTAACCTGCGTCGCGGCCGATGCCGCCGCGACGGTCGGCGGGATGCCGTAAAAGATCAGCAGCGGCGTCGTCAGGAAACCACCGCCAACGCCGAACATGCCCGAAAGGAATCCGACGCCTCCGCCGAGCAGGACGATGACCAGCGCGTTGACCGAAAGATTGGCGACTGGGAGGTAAAGGTCCATGAGCCCCGAAATCGTATCATCGATGCCGGAAGAGCGCCGATTCCAAGGACCCTAGCCCATTTTTACCGAGCGGGGAATCGGCTGGGGCGGCTATTTTTTCCGGGATCAGAAGTCGGCGGCGAGCGTCAGCGCGAGACCGCTTTCAGGCCGCGCATCACCCGCAACACGTTGCCGCCAGTCGAGCGCGATGCGGCTGCCTTCCCCAACCTCGGGAAGGCGCAGCGTCAGGCGCGGCCCGACATCGACCCGCGCGGCACCCGGCTGTATGGCACCCGCGGCCAGCGCCCCGAGCCGCAAGGCCGGGCTGTCGCCCTTTCCGATACGGTGGTCGACGACGACCGCGCCGTCGGCAAAGCCGTCGCGTCGCTTCGTTCCGACCACCCCGGCCTGACCATAGGCGTCAAGCCGGAACCCGCCAGGCAACGCCACGTCGGAAACGCCGCCGCTGATCATCGCCGCAAGCGCGGTCCGTCCTTGCCGTCCCGCCGCAACGCGCTGCTCGACCGCGACATCGAGCGGCACATGCCCAAGCGGGGCAAAGGCAAGGCCGAAGGCGAACTCACGCTCTTCGGGCCGCCGCATCGCAATCGTCGCGCGGGCATAGGCGCGCGCTCTTCCATTGTCGCCGAAGCCATAGCCGAGCCGCAGTCCGGCCTGACTGCCCCCTAGCTGGCTCGCCGCCGCAATGCCTTCGGGCGCTGTCAAATCTCCGTCGCGGACGTAGATCCAGCCCGCGAGCGACCATCCCGACATCGGCCGGCTGATCCAGAAGGGCTTGCCCTGTCCCGGCTCGGCGCGTTCGGCAGACAAGCCCGGGAACCAGACGGGGCCGCCGCTTCTTCGTCGAAGGTCGTCGCCGGGCCCACCGTCGGGACCGAGAAGGGCGACGTCCAGGTCGAGGTCACCTTCGACGGCGACAGCATCGCGGCC
>NZ_DATMST010000289.1:0-5340 GCF_035565275.1 Sphingopyxis sp. | reverse complement strand
CCGCGGCGCAGCGGTTCAGCGTCGGCGGCGCGACGTTCGGCCGCGCCTTCGACGACGGACTGGTCAACGGCGACCGCGGCTATGCGGCGTTCGGCGAACTGGCATGGCGGCCGCTGCGCAGCGGCCGTTTCGCGAAAAGCGAGCTCTACAGCTTCATCGACTATGCCGAGGTGGCCTTGCTCGAACGCCCGGCGATTCCGCGCACCGAATTCCGGCCCGGCAGCTGGGGCGGCGGCATTCGCCTGTCCTATGCGGAGAATGCGACGATCGGGTTCGAACTCGCCGACGCGTGGAAACAGCCGGTGCCGGGTTTCGACCAGGACTGGCGCGTCGCGCTCAGCTGGAAGTTGTCGCTCCGTCCGTGAGCGGGTTGGCGAGCGGCGCAGTCGACGCATAGAGGGTTTCGGCAAGCGGATAGAGTTCGCGCTCCTCGCGCTCGACCCGTGTCGCGAGCATCGTGAAGACCGCCTTCGTCTCGCTGCGGAAACCCTGCCAGTCCGCTTCGACCCGCTGGCTTGTCCATTTGTCGTCATAGGCCACGAAATCGGCCGACAGATCACCCATTTCCAGTTCGAAATCGCGCGTGACCCGGACCAGTTCGGCATCGCCCGTGGCCACCAGCCGCGGATACAGGATCCAGTCCTCGCATTTCAGGTGGCGTATCAGCGCATCGCGAAGCTGGCTGCGCGCCGACGCCAGTTCGGCCGGCGGCGGGGGGCGCGGCGCGTCGGTCATGTCGAGGATGATCCGGGAAAGCGTGACCAGCGCCGCATGTTCGGCGCGCAATCGCTGCATTTCGCGGCTCAGGGCCATAATAGCTCCAGCGATGCGAGCGGTCCCTCGAAGAAGAACATACGCGTCTCGACGCGAAAAGAAAGGGAATCGCGGCACCTGCCTACCAGGCGATCCATTTGGCCCGATCAGTGGATTAGCTGGCCCGATCGATGGGGTCCGCGACGCAAAACCGGTTGTCAAAAGCCGCGGCAGGCCATAGGGCTTTATTGATTATTCTTCGCAATAGCAGTAGCTTTTCTTCACCATGCAACGATCGACCATCCGGACGTGGTTCCTGATCCACAAATGGACGAGCATCGTCTGCACGGCCTTTCTGCTGATGCTGTGCATCACCGGCCTGCCGCTGATCTTCCACGATGAAATCGACGCGCTGACCGAAGGCATGCCGCACTATGGCATGCCCGGCGTCGGATCGTCGGGCGAGACGGCGGGGCTGAGGCCGCTCGACGAGATGCTGGCGAAGGCACTCGCCGCGCGCCCCGGCGAGGTGCCCGTCTTCATGGCGTTCGACAACGAACAGCCGTCGCTGACCGTCACGACCGCGCCGCGTCCGGACTCACCCGCCGGGGATATGACGATCCAGCTGTTCGACCGCTCGACCGGTGCGGCGACCGGAGCGGTCGACGAAAGCGGGGTGATGCATTTCATCCTCCAGCTTCACACCGACATGTTCCTCGAGCTGCCCGGGATGCTCTTCCTCGGGCTGATGGGGCTGTTGTTCGTGATCGCGATCGTTTCGGGGGTCGTTCTCTACGCCCCCTTCATGCGCAAACTCGACTTCGGCACCTTGCGCACCTCGCGCAGCCGCCGCGTCAAATGGCTCGACTATCACAATCTGCTCGGCATCGTCGCGCTCGCGTGGATGACCGTCGTCGGCGCAACCGGCGTGATCAACGCACTCGCGACCCCGATCTTCCAATACTGGCAGATGACCGAACTGGCCGAGATGACGAAGGCCTATGCCGGCAAGGGCGCGGTGGCGCCCGAAAATTACGGCTCGATCGACAGGGCGATGGCGGCGGCGCGGAAGGAAATTCCGGGCAACAATCCGCAGTTCATCGCCTTCCCCGGCGGCAGTTTCAGCAGCAAGCATCATTATGCCGTCTTCTTTCAGGGCGACACGCCGCTCACCGAACGGCTGCTCACCTCGGCGCTGATCGATGCAGAGACGGGCGAATTCACCGACGCGCGCCCGATGCCCTGGTATGTGAAGGCGCTGGCGCTGTCGCAGCCGCTGCACTTCGGCGACTATGGCGCGCTGCCGCTCAAGATTCTCTGGGCGATCCTGACCGCCTTCACGATAATCGTCCTCGGCTCGGGCCTCTATCTCTGGCTCGGCAAGCGCCGCTCGGGAACCGACGCGCTGGTGCGCGAGGTCGAGAGCGGCGGCACGCTGGTTCCGGGTGTTTCCGGGGTGCCCGCCGAATGAAAAAGGGGAACGGCCTCCGCACGATCTTCGCGGTCCCGCTGCTGCTCGCGCTCGCCAGCATCGTCGGGCTCGTCGTCGCGCTGACCGGCGACGGCCTGCGCGATGCCGCGTCGTGGGCTGCGCTCGCGATACCGGTACTGGCCGTCGGCTGGGCGATGCGCGTCCGCCGCACCTGAACGCATTTTCGCGCGGCCCATGCCGCGCCTGTAGGGGAAAACATACGTGACCAGACCGACCTTCCGCACCGCGCTGGGGCTGACCGCCGCCACCGCCGCGCTCGCCGTCGCCACGCCCGCGGTGGCGCAGGATGACGCCGACACCAGCGAAATCCTCGTCACCGCGCTGCGCAACAACCGGACGCAGGTCAGCGGCGGCGGCAACATCGGCGTGTTTGGCGACAAGCTGGCCGAAAACATCCCGTTCAACGTCCGCTCGTACAACGAAGCGCTGATCCTCAACCAGCAGCCCGACACGCTTGGCGAAGTGCTGGAGAACGACCCGACGGTCCGCACGACGCTGGGCTTCGGCATCGCGGGCGAAGTCTTCGTTATCCGCGGCTTCGACCTCTCGTCGGACGACGTCGGTTTCGACGGCCTCTATGGCATCACCCCGCGCCAGCTCGTCGCGCCCGAACTGGCCTCCTCGGTCCAGGTCATCAACGGCGCGAGCGCCTTCCTGAACGGCGCCGCCCCGGGCGGCAGCGGCATCGGCGGCAGCGTCAACCTGCTCCCCAAGAAGGCCGAGCGCGACATGATCCGCGCGACGCTCGGCTATACCTCCGCCTCGCACCTCTCGGGCGCGGTCGATGTCGCCCGCCGCTTCGGCGCCAACGACGAATGGGGTTTCCGCATCAACGGATCGGCCCGCCGCGGCGACATCGCGATCGACGACGAATTCCACTCGAGCTACGTCCTCGGCGCCACGCTCGATTACAACAATGGTCCGCTGCGCGTCGCATTGAACCTCAACTACCAGCGCCTGAACCAGAAATACTGGCGCGGTCAGGTCGCCATCGGCACCGTCATCCCGCGCGCGCCCGCCGCCGACACCAACTATTCGCAGCCGTGGAGCCAGATCCTCACCAAGGATTTCTTCGGCACCTTCAGCGTCGAATATGACCTGTCCGACGCGGCTATGGTCTATGCCAGGGTCGGCGCGCGCGACGGACGCGAGGACCAGACCACCGCCGGCATCACCGTCAGCGATCCGGTGACCGGCGCCGCGACGGGCAGCGGCTCGTACGTACCGCGCGAGGACAATAATGAATCGGCGACCGCCGGCATCCGCATCAAGCTGGAAGGCGGCGGCGTCAGCCACGAAATCAACGCCGGCGGCGCGGTGAGCTGGCAGGTCAACCGCAACGCCTATGACTTCTTCCCCGGCACCTACGCCACCAACCTCTACGATCCGGTGGCCGTCCCCCGCCCGGCGGGCGGCACCCCCGGCGGCGACATCGACGATCCGTTCCCGATCAGCCGCAGCCGCCTCTCCAGCGCGTTTATCTCGAACACCATGGGCTTCTGGGACGATCGCATCCTGATCACCGGCGGCCTGCGCCTGCAGGAAATCAAGACGAAAGGCTATGCGTATAACGATAGCCCCCCTCTCGCCCCCGTGCCCGTGGCAGCGGGCGACCAGACCAGCGGCTACAAGGAATCGGCGGCGACCCCGGTCCTCGGCATCGTCGTCAAGCCGGTCCCCGGCCTGTCGCTCTACGGCAACCGGATCGAAGGGCTGGTGGCGGGATCGACGGCGCCGCCGACCTTCGACCACGACGGCTCGCCGGTCACCCCGCCTCTGCTGGTGATCAACGGCGGCGCGGCGCTGCCGCCGGTCAAATCGAAGCAATATGAAGTCGGCGGCAAACTGAACCTCGACCGCTTCAACGCGGGTCTCGCGCTGTTCCAGATCGACAAGCCGAACAGCTTCGTCGATCCCGCGACGCTGATTTACGGCAATTACGGCACCCAGCGGAACCGCGGCATCGAAATCACGCTCGACGGCGAACCGGTCGACGGCCTGCGGATCATCTCGGGCCTGACCTTCAACGACGCCAAGCTGCGCCGGACCGCCGGCGGCCTCAACGAAGGCAAGGATGCGGTCGGCGTGCCCGACGTGCTCGCCAATGCCAATGTCGAATGGGATCTGCCCTTCCTGCCCGAACTGACGCTGGTCGGCCGCGTGGTCTATACCGGCAAGCAGGCGGTCGACGCCGCCAACACGCTTGAACTCGACGACTGGACGCGTTTCGACCTCGGCGCGCGCTATGTCGCGCTGCTGGGCGAAACCCCGCTGACGCTGCGCTTCAACGTCGATAACGTCGCGAACAAGCGCTATTGGGCCTCGGCCTATAATGCGTTCAGCGCCTTCGGCTCGCGGTTGCTTCAGGGCGGTCCGCGCACCTTCAAGGCGTCCGCCTCGATCGAGTTCTGACGGGAGCATGGCATGAGCGACATCGACAGCATCGCAGGCCTTGAGGCCATCCTCGGAAAGGCGCCGCCCGCGGTGAACCTCAAGGTCATCGATCATGTCGACGCGAATGCAGTGCGCTGGCTCGCGGCATCGCCGCTGATGTTCGCGGGCTTCGGTGACGCGAACGGCATCGCGGTCACGCCCGGTGGCGGTGCGCCCGGCTTTGCCACCGCCGAGCCGCAGACGCTGTCGATCCCGCTCGCGATGCTCGACGATCCGGCGCTCGCGCAGCCGGGCGCCAGCTTCGGTTCGCTGTTCCTCGTCCCCGGCATCGGCGAGACGCTGCGGATCAACGGCAGTGTCGCGGCGGTCGCGGATGGAACCGCGCGGATCGCGGTGACCGAATGCTATGTCCATTGCGCGAAAGCACTGATCCGGTCGGGCTTCTGGACGGCCGGTCCGTCGGACGCGGTGCCGGCCACGGCGGGGGAATTTGCCGCCAGCGCGCGCTTCATGGCGCTCGCGACGATCGATCCCGCGGGCCAGGCCGATCTCAGTCCCAAGGGTGACCCCGCCGGATCGATGACGCACATCGCGGGCGACCAGCTCTGGTTTGCCGACCGCCCCGGCAACCGCCGCGCCGACAGTTTCCGGAACATCATCGCGCAGCCGCGTGTCGCCGCCGCGCTGCTGGTTCCCGGCTC
>NZ_DATMST010000288.1:0-5306 GCF_035565275.1 Sphingopyxis sp. | reverse complement strand
GGTCGGCGCCCGGCGCCGCCGCGGCGGCGGCATAGCCGCTGCGATAGGCGGGGCTTCGGCGCAGGAATTCCTGCGCGAAGTCCGCGCGATCATATCGCTCGAATATTTTCGGAAAATATGGCGACTGCCATCCGACTGCCTGATCCATTCGCACCTCCGACCCGTTTGAGGAGAATAAACCGCCGCTTTCAGCCAATATTGCCCCGCCCATGGCGGCGTGGTTACCGGCGCATACATCATGGACTTAGCGCAAAAATATCCGAGCTACGCACGCTAAAGCCCTCAAATTGGATATAACATCGCCCAGCCGAGACCGGGCGATGGGCGCCGCATCAATTGTCGTTGCGGCGATTCTGACGGCTCCAGACCAGGTCATATTCGCCCTCGTCGCCAGCGAAGAGCTGCGCGAAGATCGGGGCGATGAAGCTCGGGTCGTCGAGCTTGACCGAAAGATAGGGACGCTTGTCCTGGCTCGTCTTCGACCAGGCTGCGCCGACCTCGGCATCGCCGACGAATACGCGGTGGCTCGGGGCGTTGCCGCTGTGGTTCTGCTCGGGGGTGATACGGACCGCTTGGGCCTGCACCGAAAGGGTGACGATCTCGCCCTGATATTCACCCGAGACGAGTTTGAAGCTGCCGATCTTGCTCATGACGATGTCCTTTGCTGCATGTCGGGCCGCACCAGCGCGGCCTCGATGCGCATCGACAGCCGGCACGGGAGCGCGCCGCAGCCGCCAGGCCCGGAGCGAAGCGGAGGACGGCGGGCCGAGGCTTTCTTGGCTCGCGAGGAACGGCGGAACGCCGGGGGAAGAAAGTCGCAGGCCCGCGGTTGCGGCCAGCGATCCAGCGTCAGCGGCTTGCCGGCAGATGGCGCAGATCGGAGGCTGGGCTGGTGCGAGATGCTGCGAGGCTTCGACGCGAGATCAGTCTTTCAACCGACCCGGTTGAGGAAGGAGTTCGGGCTCAAGCTGTGCCGAGCGCTCCGTCGCACGGGGGGATTCCTCTCGGCTGTCCCGAGCCCCCGCCAGGCTGCAACGGCCGCCGCGAGAGCGCCTGCAATTCCGAGCGCCTCAAGCGTATATCCTCCGCCGATCGCGAGCCCGGCCAGCCCCTTCGCGGCCTGATAACCGGCAAAACCGGCGGGGCCGGAAAATGCCGCCGCGACGATCGCGCGATAAAAGGGCGGCAGGACAGCGCAAAGTGCCCGTCCGGCAACGAGGATGAGAACTCCGACCAGCAATCCTGCCGCGATCGATGCCGGATAGCCGAAGTCGCGGCCGATGAGGTAAATCGAGATGCCGACGCCGGCGTAAAGCGGAAGCGCCACCGCAGCCAGGCGAAACATCAGCACGGCGATATAGATGGCGGCCGCGGCGCCGAGGATGATGATGAAGGTCACGGGCGTCCTCCTGTCGGACGCGCTCTCCACCACCACCGCAGCGCAATCTGCCTCGCGGGCATAGCGAAATCGCCCCGAAGGTGAAACCGGAACCGGGTCCACCCTGGAGCGAAATCCCGCGCGATATCAGCGGTTGAACGGGTCATATTCGCAGACGATGCAAGCGGGGTCGCCGTCGAACTCGTCGAGCGGCATGACCGAATATCCAGCCGATGTTTCAACGAGGACGATGATCGTCATCATCGTGCGGGCGAGATTCCAGCCAAGCGATTGGGCGGTTGAAAGCGGCATATCGAGGCTCCTGTCGGGGAGCGGGACCATCCCGCTCGACAGTCGCCCCGCCGGACGGGGACAGGCCGCAATCACCGCAGCGAAGCGAAGGCCCAAGCGCAGCGCCGGGACCCCTTGCGGGTTGATTGAAGGAGGCCGGTCCTCGGCCCAGGGATCAGCGGCTATTCGAGAGCGGGTGGGGCCGCTTCCGGGCCGGAGACATGGCGCTGATCGAGCGTCGGTTTGCAGGATTACGCGTCGATGACGGAAATCTCATCTGCTCCAGGGATCGACGATCTCGATACCGCAATGTTCGAAATCCCGGCTGTTTCGCGTCGCCAGAATAGCTCCCCGCGAACGGGCGATCGCGGCGATCTGGGCGTCAAACTGGCTTATCGGGCGCCCCATGCCACGGCGTGCCGCTGCGATTTCGGCAAATGCCGTCGCTGCGTCGCCGTCGAATGCCAGGAGGCGACCGGAAAAATCCTCGGAGAACATCAAGAGTGCGGCGGCTGCCAGTTCGTCGCGCCGCCGACCTTTGTCAAGAATTGCGATACCGTAGAGAATTTCCGCCTGGGTGACCGTCGTCACGAAGAGCGACGAAGCAGCTTGCCGCCCGATCCAGTCGAGAACCCGCGGCTCAGGCGCGGCCCGCAAGACTTCGGATAATATATTGGTGTCGAGGAGGATCATGAGAGATCGATGGGCTCGCGCGTGTCCTCGCGTGGCGCAATGTCGAGTTCGATGCCGCCGAGCGGCGCGAAGCGCGCGCGAATGGCCGCCGCGAGATTGCCCATCGGCGCATCGTCGGTAGAAAGCGCCGAGCGGAGGATGTCGCGCACCTCTTCTTCCATCGAACGGCCATGCGCTGCCGCCTGCAGCCGCAGCCGGCGCTTCAGCGCGTCGTCGATGCCCCTGATCGTCATGCTGCCCATGTCGCGTCTCCTTGAGCGTAGATATTAGTCATTGACTGCAAAACAATCAATGACTGCAAAGGAAAGTGCGGCCCCGCTCGAAGGCGGAGCCGCAATGCTGTCAGTTGCCGGGGGCGTTCCAGATCAGCACCTTCTTCGAGGGATCGTCGCCCGGCGCGTTCGCGACATTGCAGAAGATCTCGCCGAGTTCGGGGGCCGACAGCGACACCGAGATATATTCGGCGCCGGTCGAGCGCGCGGTTTTCGTCCAGCCGCCGCCGAGTTCGAAGCCGTTCCGGCGGCTGACCACGCGGAAGTCGGGCTCGCTTTCCTTCATCTTGCGGCCGTTCGGAACGATCGCGATCGGCACGGTGACCATCAAGGTCGCGAGCGTGCCCTCGTAGCTTCCGTCGTCCTTGAGGGTCAGATTTCCAATGGTGGTACCCATGTTCAGTCTCCTTTGATGCTCGGGGACCATCCCCGATGGCGCCAGAAGGAGGGGCCGTGAGCCGCCGTCACCGAGCGCATGCGAGGGCGAACCCCCGCAGGGGGTTGACGGCATTAGGCGAGCCGAGCCCCGCAATCAGGCAGCCAATGCGGGAAAGGTCCCATGCAACGGGAGACAATGGGCCTCAGCGGAATCATGACTCCGGACGCGAAAGCCAGGCTCGCGGCCGTCGCGATTGCCCCGCTCCGCGCTCCGTTGCCGCATCCCGGCGCAAGGGCCCGAACCTTCAGTATGCCCCGCCGCCGGCTCGTACCTCCCTCCGGCCGGCGGCGCCCCCGGCACCCTCGCTTTCCGGTCTTTCATCCACAGCGATGACACCGCTTCGCCGCAGCGCGCCTTGACGAACAGCGGGCAATGAGAACAAAGAAGGAACATAAGACCAGCTTACCGAGTTATCCGCACCTATGCGCCAGTCCGTCGTTCTTGAAGATATTCGCGCCAAAATTGCGCAAATCGAAGGCGTTGGCGCGCGTCATGACGTCATTCCGTTCGGGATCGATGATCTCGACTCGCGAATCCCGGCGCGCGGAATCGCGACGGGCGCGCTCCACGAGCTCGCCGGCAGCCCCGAACTGGCCGACGATGCGAGCGCCACGATCTTCCTCGCCGGCATCCTCGCGCGGAGCGACGGCCCGGTTTTCTGGTGCCTGCGCTGGCGCGATCTCTTCGCCCCCGCGCTTCATCTAGCCGGACTGCATCCCGACCGGCTCATTCATGTCGAAGCGGGCAGCGACACCAACGTCCTCCTCGCGATGGAGGAGTGCCTCCGCCATCCGGGGCTCGCCGGGGTCGTCGGCGAGGTCAAGAAGTACAGCACCACCGCGTCGAAGCGGCTGCAGCTCGCCGCCGAAGCCTCGGGCGTCCCCGCCTTCATCTTCCGCCGGGCCTGCAAGGCCGGCGAGCCTGCCGAAGGCAGCGCCGCTTTGACCCGCTGGCGCATCACCGCGAGTCCGACCGAGGATCTCGGCATCCCCGCGATCGGACGCGCGCGCTGGCGCGTCGCGCTCGAGCGCGCGCGCGGGGGCAATCCCTACAACTGGATCGTGGAGGGCTGCGATGCGACGGGTCGTATCGCTCTTCCTGCCGCACTGGTCGACCGACCGGCTGCGCAGGAAGATGCGCAAGCCGCAGCCTGACGGCAGCGCCCCGCCCCGCCCGCTCGTTACCGCGATTCCCGACCATGGCCGGCGTATCGTCGCGGCGACGTGCCGCGAGGCGCAAATGCTTGGCATCCAGACAGGCATGACGATCACGAAAGCGCGGGCTTTCGCGCCCGAGCTGGATGTCGTCGACGCCGAGCCCGAGGCTGATCTCGACGGGTTGCGTCGCCTCGCCCTCTGGGCAGGTGCACGCTATTCGCCGGTTGTCGCGCCTGATCCGCCCGACGGGCTCTGGCTCGACATCACGGGCTGCGCGGCCATCTTCAGCAGCGAGCGAGCCTTGCTCAAGGATCTTCACCGCCGCGTCGCGGCCTTCGGTCTCAGCCTGCAAATTGCGGTCGCGGACACGGCCGGCTGCGCGCATGCGGCCGCCCGCCATGTCCCCGCCGGGCGGCCTGTCACGGTTGAACCCGGAGCGCACCGTAAGGCGATCGCGCTCCTACCCGTCTCAGCGCTCCGCCTGCCGTCCGCCGATGTCGAAGGCCTTCGCAAATTGGGCTTCGAGCGGATCGAGCAGCTGATCGGGAGCCCACGCGGTCCGCTCGCGAAACGGTTCGGGCGCGAACTGCATCGCCGGCTCGACCAGGCACTCGGCACGCTGCCGGAGCCGATCGAACCGCTCTTCCCCGAAGAGCTGCCGCAGGCGAGGCGCGGCTTCATGGAGCCGCTCGCGACGGCGGACGCCTTGGCGCAGGTGATCGGCGACCTTGCGCACGATATCGCGGGCCAGCTCAACCGCGCGGGAACGGGCGCGCGGCGCCTCGACTGCTATTTCCACCGCGTCGACGGGCAGACGCAGGCCATCCGTGTCGGAACCGCCTCGCCCTCGCGCGATCCCCGGCATCTTGCGAAGCTGCTCGCCGCGCGGATCGAGAGCATCGATCCCGGTCTCGGGATCGAGGCGATGACCCTCGTCGCCGCGCTCGCCGAGCGGCAGCCAGGGAGCCAGGCCGACGCGCTCGAAAATATCGGACGGCGCGGACCCGATCTTCCCGCGCTGGTCGACACGCTCGCCAATCGCTTCGGGCAGCGCGCGCTCCAGCGCGCGGCGCCGC
>NZ_DATMST010000287.1:0-32335 GCF_035565275.1 Sphingopyxis sp. | reverse complement strand
CGCGGTGCCGGCAGGGCGCCGGTCGCCGCCCCGCCGTCGTGGCCATCCGCAAGGCCGATGGGGCCCGATGGCGCAACCTCGCCCAACTGCGAGAAAAGAAAGCGCGCGGCGATGGTATCGCCCACGGGCAGGGGAACCGCGAAACGGCCGCATGCCATCAGCACCGGCGCGATGTCCGCGAGCGTGAGCCCCGCGCCGCCACGGTTTTCGGGAACGAGCGCGTCGAGGAAGCCGCTCGCTTCGATCTCGTTCCACAGCTTCGATGCGTCTTCGCCCCGCTCGATCGCGCGGACGGTGGCGGGCGGGCACGATGTTTCGAGCAAGCGTTCGAAGGGTGCGAGAAGTTCGGTGCGATCCATCAGCGTAGCCCCAGTCCGCGCGCGATGATGCCGCGCAATATCTCGCGCGTTCCCCCGCGCAGCGAAAAGCTCGGTGCGATATGCGCGACATAGAAGAGCGCGCGGCGCAGACCGGCGTCGACGGCTACTTCGGGCCGCGCGGCGAGATCGTCGGCGATCGCGATCGGCAGCTCCTGCTCGAAGCTCGTCCCCAGATCCTTGACGAGGGAGGCTTCGGCGACCGGGCTTTCGCCCTGCGCGAGGCGAGCGGTGCAGGCTATCGACATCGCCCGCAGCGTCGCGAGTCGCGCCATGAACCGCCCGGCGAGCCGCAGCGACGCTTCGCCGACGCGGTCCTGTTTCTGCAGATGCGCGATCCAGGCGTCGAGAAGGATGATGCTCGAATAGATGCGTTCGGGGCCGCTGCGCTCGAACGCCAGCTCGGCGGTGACCTGCTTCCATCCTTCGCCCTCTGCCCCGATCAGCGCATCGGCGGGAAGTTCGGCATTGTCGAAGAATATCTCGCAGAAGTGGCTGTCGCCGGCGAGGTCCTCGATCGGCCGGATGGTGACGCCGGGTGCCCGGAGATCGACGATGAGCTGCGAAAGGCCGGCGTGGCGGTCCGCCGGCGTTCCCGACGTTCGCACCAGCGCGATCATGTAATCGGCATGCTGCGCGTTGGTCGTCCAGATTTTCTGGCCGTTGAGACGCCAGCCGCCGACGCTGCGCTCGGCGCGGGTGCGGACGCTGGCGAGATCCGATCCCGACCCCGGCTCGCTCATGCCGATGCAGAAGAATATCTCGCCGCGGCAGATGCGGGGCAGATACGCCCGGCGCTGCTCTTCGGTGCCGAAATTGAGGATCAGCGGCGCGCTCTGGCGGTCGGCGATCCAGTGTGCCGCGACGGGCGCGCCCAGCGACAATAATTCCTCGACGACGACGAAGCGCGCGAAGGGGCCGCGTCCGCCGCCGCCATATTCCGGCGGCAGGGTGAGGCCAAGAAAACCGGCCGTACCCAGCTTTCGGCTGAACGCTGCGTCAAAGCCCTGCCAGGATCGTGCGCGCTGGTCGACGCTCAACGTCACGGCCGCCTCTTCGGCCAAAGCCCTGATCGCAGGGCGGAGCGCCTCGTCCGCGGGCGGAAGCGAGTGAAAGTTGAAATTTTCGAGCAAGAACCACCACCAATCCGGAATAGCGCGTGATCATGATGCGCGTACGAGTGTCAGGAATCAAATATCGTTTTCTCGCATATTGATACGAATTGGCTATCGAGCCGCCAGCGCCTGTCTGATGAAGTTGCGCGCGAGCGGCGAGGCGTCGGCGCGGCAGGCAATCCCCGTCGAGATCCGGACCGGTTCGGCCAGCGGGGTCAGGCGGACCGCCTGCGGCGCGAACCGCGCCATGCGCGCCGGGACAAGCGCGACGCCAAGCCCCGACTGGACGAGGCTGAGGATCGTCTGCACCTGCACCGCCTCTTGCGCGATGCGGGGAGCGAAGCCGGCGTCGCGGCAGGCGAGCAGGATGACCGAATGCAATACGCTGACCGCGCTGTGAACGATGAAGGGCCGGTCGGCGAGGGTCCGGAGCGGAACCGGGCCCCGGGGCTGTAAATTGTCGTCGATCCGGTGGGCGAGGACGAGATCGTCTTCTTCGATGACCGCGATGTCGAGCCGGTGCCGCCGCATGACCGGCAGGCGCACCAGCCCGACATCGAGTGCGCGCGCTTCGATGGCATCGGCGATTCCGACGCTCGTCATCTCGGCAAGGTCGAGATCGGCAAGAGGATGGGTTTCGCGAAAGGGCGGGATGATCCGCGGCAACAACTCGCCGATCGCCGATCCCACGAAGCCCACCGACAGGCGACCCGTTTGTCCCCGCGAGCCAAGCCCGGCCGCTTCGTGGACGAGCGCGGCCTGCGCCAGCGCCTCGCGGGCAGGAGGGAGCGCCGCAATTCCTGCCGGCGTCAGCGTAACGCCGCGGCTCGTCCGGTCGAACAATCGCGTCCCGATTTCCTCCTCGAGCTTGCGGATTGCGACGCTCAGCGGTGGCTGGGAGATATGGAGCCGTGCCGCGGCACGGTGGAAGTTCAGCGTGTCCGCGAGCGTCACGAAAAAACGCAATTGCCTCAGGTCCATGATATCCCTCGTGTATCGTCTGTTCGATATTCAATATTAGACTTGGATCATGCGGCTGCATAGCTGCGCGGGGCTGGATGAGCCCGGTACCGTGCGGAGGACGAGTTGTGGCCGATTTTCTGATTGTCGAACGCGAAGGCCCGGTGCTGGTCGCGAGTCTCAATCGCCCGGACGAGCGCAATGCGATATCGGAAACCCGGCATAGCGAGGAAATCGCGGAATTCTGCGCGCGCGTCACGCGCGATGCGAGCGTTCGCGCCGTCGTTCTGACCGGCAAGGGCAAGGCCTTTTGCGCGGGCGGCAACGTCAAGCATATGCAGAGCCGGGCCGGCATGTTCGCGGGCACGCCCTTCGAGATCCGCAATCGTTATCGCAGCGGCATCCAGCTGATTCCCGCGGCGCTCTATGAGCTTGAGGTGCCGGTGGTCGCGGCGATCAACGGGCCGGCGATCGGTGCGGGGCTCGATCTTGCGTGCATGTGCGACATTCGCATCGCGGCCGACAATGCGCTTTTTGCCGAGAGCTTCGTGAAGCTCGGCATCGTGCCGGGCGATGGCGGCGCCTGGCTGCTGCCGCGGGTGATCGGCATGGCAAAGGCAAGCCTGATGACGCTTACCGGCGAGACGATCGATGCCGCGCGCGCGCTCGAATACGGGCTGGTGAGCGAAGTCGTCCCGGGCGAACGGCTGCTCGCGCGCGCGATGGAAATCGCCGGGCAGATCGCGGCCAATCCCGGACATGCGACGCGGATGGCGAAACGGCTGCTGCGCGAGGGTCAGGATATGAAGCTCGCGCCGCTGCTCGAACTGTCGGCCGCCTTTCAGGCGCTGGCGCACCACACCGCCGACCATGGCGAAGCCGTCGCCGCATTCGTCGAAAAGCGCGAGCCCCGCTTCACCGACGGGTGAGGGAAATCCGTTCGGTCCGCGAGGATCATCGAAAGACTGTGAGGAGAATCCCGAATGCAACTCGACTCCATGATTGCCGCGGTGGTGACCGGCGGCGCCTCGGGGCTTGGTGAAGCGACGGCGCGTGCGCTGGCAGCGAGAGGCGTGAAGGTCGCGATCTTCGATCTCGACGAAGCGCGCGGGCCGGCGGTCGCGGGCGACATCGGCGGCATCTTTTGCCCGGTCAACATCACCGGCGAGGATTCGGTTGTCGCGGCCTTTGCGGCCGCGCGCGCGGCGCACGGGCAGGAACGCATCCTCGTCAATTGCGCTGGCGTCGGTGGCGGCGCCAAGACGGTCAGCCGGTCGCGCGAAGACGGCAGCATCGTCGAATATCCGATGGACAATTTCCATCGCATCCTCGAGGTCAACCTGATCGGCACCTTTCGCTGTATCGTCAAATCGGCTGCCGGCATGCTGACGCTGCCGCCGCTCCCCGATGGCGAGCGCGGCGCGATCGTCAACACCGCGTCGGTCGCGGCCGAGGACGGGCAGATCGGCCAGGTTGCCTATTCGGCATCGAAGGGCGGGGTCGTCGGAATGACGCTGCCGATCGCGCGCGATCTGGCGGCCGAGAATATTCGCGTCAACACGATCCTGCCCGGAATCTTCGAAACGCCGCTGCTCGCGCGGGTTCCCGAAAAGGCGCGCGAGGCGCTCGCTGCGTCGGTGCCCTTTCCGCGGCGGCTCGGGACCCCGGCGGAATATGCGATGCTGGCCGTGGCGATGATCGAGAATGGCTATTTCAACGGCGAGGATGTGCGGCTCGACGGGGCCATCCGCATGGCGCCGCGCTGACGGCGCCCGGCAGGCGCCGACGTCATCCGGTCAGGCAGGGGCCGCGAACGTCCACGCGGTCCCCGAATTTCAGGCGGTTCGCGAAACGCTGGCGCGACATCGCCTCGAGCTCTTCGAAATAGGCAAGTGCGCCGCCGCCGAACGGGGCGTTCAACTGATATTGTTCGGGCGGGGCGCCCTCGAAATTGAAATAGCTCGGCGTGCAGTTCAGGTGGAATTCGCGCCGTGCCGCCGACAGTTCGACGCAGCGCTCGACCCATTCCCGTTCGGCCTCCGGCGTCGGCTCGACGCTGCCGAGACCATTGTCGATGCAATGCGAAATCAGGTCGGCCATATAGATGGACTGAACGTCGGCGGTGTGCAGATAGTTCAGCGAAACGCCCGCCTGCACGATCGACAGCACGAAGAAGTTCGGAAAGCCGCTCGTCTGCATGCCGAACAGGGTTCGCGCGCCGTCGCTCCAGTGATCCTCGAGTGATCGGCCGCCCCGCCCGACCACGGTCAGCCCGGACTCGCGGGTGTAGCTGGTCATGAAATCGAACCCGGTCGCATAGATGATGCAGTCGAGTTCATATTCGTGCCCGTCGACGACGATCCCGCGGGGCGTGACGCGTTCGACGCCCTTCCCGGCGGTATCGACCAGCGTGACGTTAGGCCTGTTGAAGACCTGCAGATAGTCGTCGCTGAAGCCCGGGCGCTTGCAGAAATAATGATAATAGGGCTTGAGCGCGTCCGCCGTCTTCCGGTCTTCGACGATCGAATCGATCCGCTGGCGGACCTTTTCCATCTTCAGTATCTCGGCCCTGTTGCGTGCGTCGGCGTCCGGCTCCCCGGCCGCCGGGGCGTTGTCGGTTTCGGGGCGGCGGAACAGGTTGGTCATGCTGTCGTTCACCATGTCCTCGGCCTGCGGGATTCCCGCGGTGCAGAGCGTGAAGTTCATCATCCGCTCCCTTTGCCAGCCGGGCGCGAGCGCATTGAACCATTCGACATCGGTCGGCCCGTTGCCGCGAATGTCGACCGTGCACGGCGTTCGCTGAAACAGATAGAGGCGCTCGGCGGACGCGGCGACGGGGGGAACGCACTGGATTCCGGTCGAGCCCGTCCCGATGATGCCGACCTTCTTGCCCTTCAGTCCCGTCAGATTGCCGTCGGCATCGCCGCCCGTGAAATCATAGTCCCAGCGGCTTGTGTGGAAGCTTGGGCCCTCGAACGTTTCGATGCCGGCGATGCCGGGCAATTTCGGACTGCTGTACAAACCGGTGGACGAGACGATAAAGCGCGCCTCGATCCTGTCGCCGCGATCGGTGGTTACGGTCCAGCGCTGCGTTTCGTCCTGCCAATGCAGCGTTTCCACCAGCGTCTGGAACAGCGCCTTGGAATAGAGGCCGAACTTCTCCGCGATCAGCCGGCACTGCTCGTGAATTTCGGCACCCCTGGCGTATTTCTCGCTCGGCACATATCCGGTTTCCTCGAGCAGCGGCATATAGATATAGGCGTCGACGTCGCAGCGGACGCCGGGATAGCGGTTCCAGTACCAGGTGCCGCCGAAGTCCGCGCCCTTCTCGACCATCACAATGTCCCCGACACCGCGCTTGCTCAATTGCGCCGCGGTCAGAAGTCCACCGAAACCGCCGCCGATGATCAGCACATCTGCGCTCCGTTCGACCGGCTCGCGATCGAATTCGGGCAGCGCGTTGGGATCGGCGTCAAACGCGGCGAACGCCCCGGTCAACGACCGGTATTGCTCAACCGCGTCGGGACGCAGACGCTTTTCGCGTTCTTCGACATATTTCCGGGCCAGCGCGTCCAGATCGATTCCGGATTCGGGATTGTCCTGCGAACTCAATATTTCATCCTTTGCGAGCCACGCGCCGCTCCGGCGCGCTTTCCCTCCAACCGTCGCTACCTGCTACACGCGCATGCCGCCGTCGACGAACAGCGTCTGCCCCGTCATGTAGCTGGCATCACTGCTCGCCAGAAAGGCGGCAACCGACGCCATTTCTTCCGGTTGCGCGGGACGGCCCAAGGGGATGCGGGCGGCCACGACCCTGTTCATCTGCTCCTCGGGCGATGTGCCCGGATTTTGCGCCGCGACGCTTTCATAGCGCTGGCGGACATAGGGGGTGAGGGTCATGCCGGGTGCGAACGCGTTGACGCGCACGCCCTGCGGCGCGAGCTCGACCGACAGCGTGCGCGTCAGCGCGGTCAGCGCATATTTCGCTCCCGCATAGGCCGAGATTCCGGGCACGCCGTGATAGGCCGAAATCGACGTGGTGTTCACGATCGCCCCGCGCTGGCGCGTCAGATGCGGGACGGCATGCTTCGCACACAGAAAGGCCGAATCGAGGCTGACGGCATAGGTGTATCGCCAGTCGTCGAGCGAGAGATCCGCGACCGGGGTCTGGTCCACCGGCCCCGCACCGGTGCCGCCGCCCGCATTGCTGCAGAGAACGTCGATCCGCCCGAACGCCTTGCCGACCGCATCGACCATCGCGGCGACGTCGGCTTCGTCGGTCAGGTCGGCGCGCAGTGCAAGGCCGGGTTCGCCAACCTCTTCCAGCGCCTGCGCGACCGCGCACAGGCTTTCCCATTCGCCGAATTGCTCGCGCGGCACTTCGGGCCGCTGACGGCAGAGGTCGACGACCGCGACCCGCGCTCCCTCCGAAGCGAGCCGGCGGGCAATGGCTGCCCCTATCCCGCCGGCGCGCCCCGCCCCCGTGACGATCGCGACCTGTCCTTCGAACCGGCGCATCAGAATCGCACCGTTCCCTGGAGGACCAGCGAGCGATACTCGTCCATCCAGTTGAGCGAGCGGGTGACGCCGGTAATCGAAGCGGGAAGGCGGATCGCGGCGCCGCGCGTCTTCTTGTTGGTCAGGTTGCGGCCGATCAGCGCGATATCCCACCGCTCGCTTTTCGGCCCGAACTGGATGCGGCCGTCGAGCTTTGCCCAGCCATCCTGCTCGCCCCAGATCGGGCTGTAGCCGTCGGCGATGAAATAGTCCGACCGGAAGGTCGCGTTGAGGTTCGACACGAGGTTGAAGTCGCCGATGTCCAGCCGATGCCTGACCCCGATATTCCCGCTCCAGTCGGGCGCGAACTGCAGCGGAAGCCCGGCGATATTGTGCGCGGCGATGCTAGCCGGGTCCGCCGAGTTGCACTGCGCGAGCGTCTCGTAGGCGAGGCAGGGGGCGCCGGGATAGTCGACGAACTTCGCATCGAGATAGGCGACCGACGCATTGAACTGAAGGCTGCGCGACGGGGCGAGCTGCATCTCCATCTCGACGCCCTGCGAACGCGCCTTTGCGGCGTTGCGGGTGAGGAAGGTGCGGCGATCGGGATCGTAGGCGGACTGCTGCAGATTATCGAATTCGGTACGGAACACCGTGACGTTGAGCGTCGCCTTGCCGTCGGCAAAGGTCGACTTGATCCCCGCTTCATAATTGGTCGATCGCTCGGGCTTGAACTGGAATCCCTCGGCGGCGACATTGTAGGTGTTCGACACGAACCCGCCCGATTTGGAGCCGCGGCCAAAACTCGCATAGAACATGACGTCGGGCGTCAGATCGGCCTGAAAGGTTGCGGAGGGGTCGAGATAACTCTCGCTCAGGCTGCCGCTGCGGTCGGGTCCGATGACGTTGAGCGGCGTCCCCGACACGGTGCCCGAGGTGAAGAAGCCGTCCTTGCTGGTATGCGAATAGCGCAGGCCCGCGATCAGCCGCAGGTCGGGCGTGAAGTTGAGGGTTCCCTGACCGTAGACCGAATAGGAGTCCCCGCGCTGGTCGAAGTCGGTCGTCTGATGCCCGGTGATCGTGCCCCCGATCTCGCGGTAATAGCTGTCCTGATGCAGGTGATAGTCCGAGTGGTCGTAATAGACGCCGAGGACATATTCCAGCAGCCCGCCGGTCGGCGAGGTCAGGCGGAGCTCGCCCGACCATTGTTCGAAATTTTCCGGGAAACCGTTGCCGAACCGCGCGTTCGCATTGCCCGCGGGGACGGTGCCGTCGGGGCTCCGTTCGTCATAGGCGGTGAAACGCCGCGTATCGAATTTGGAAAAGCCGCCGATCGCGGTGATCGTATGGTCGCCCACCTCGAAGTTGGCAGTCAGCACGCCGTTCCACGATTTGATGCCGCTTTGCTCGGGAACGCCCGATCCTGCATAGTTGGACGACACATAATGGACGTCGCCGACCTTGTCGAAATCGGTTTTCTCGGTCAGCGAACCCGTCACCGTGACACCGCCGAGCAGCAGGTGGCGGCCATATTCGATCTTGCCGGTAATATCGACGCCGTCGACGGGCTTCCACGCGACCGTCAGGCGCGCGAGTTCGTCGCGGAGCTGGGGATCGTCCTTGCCGTTGAAGAGGTTGCGGATATAGCCGTCCTGCCGGACGATCTTGCCCGCGAGGCGCACCCCGAGCGTGTCGGAGAGCGGACCGCTCGCCACGCCCGAAACCTCGTAGCCATCGCGCTCGAAGTCGTAACCCGCGCTGACATAGCCCTCGAAGCTGTTGCCGGGCTTGGCGGAGACCAGGCTGATCGCGCCGGCGGCCGTGTTGCGTCCGAAGAGCGCGCCTTGCGGACCGCGCAGCACTTCCATGCGCTCGAGATCGAAGAAGGGCGCGCTGAATTGCGCGCCGCGTCCGCCATAGATGCCGTCCAGATAGACCGACACTTCCTGATCGAAGGCGACATTGTTGGGCCCCGACCCGAAGCCGCGGATGAACACCACCGGATTCACGCCCGAATTGAGCACCGAAAGATTCGGGACATAGCCTTGGATCGAGCGCAGGTCGGTGATCTTCATCTCCTCGATCTGCTGGCCGCCGATCGCGACGATCGATACCGGCACGTCCTGAAGCTTCTGCTCGCGTTTCTGCGCGGTGACGACGATGTCATTGAGGCCCGTCGCGCCCGGATCGCCGGCCGCGGCATTCTGGGCGAGCGCGGGCGCCGCGCCAAATGTCGACAGCGCGATCACGCTCGCAGCGCCGGTCAGTTTCAAAGCGTTCCTGAAAATCATCGATCCCTCTCCCTGCAATCGGGCTTTGCCCATTTTGTATCCGAACCTTACTTGATTGCATGCAAATTACAAAAAGGAATCTTCAGCTTTGCTAAAATATGGGCTATTTTTAATCGAGATAAGAAAGAGGTGCATTTTATAAGAGGATAATAGGATGCAATCGAAGGGGGTTATGCGGCTGGCAGCCAAGCGCGTCCTGATCACCGGCGCCGCGAGCGGCATCGGTCTGGCCTGTGCCCGGGTCATGGCGGAGCACGGAGCTCATGTGCTCGGCTGCGATATCGACGACGCGGCGCTGTCCGTTGTGGCCGGCGAGGCGGGCATGGCTGCCTCGATGCGACTGGACGTGGCCGAAGAGCCTGACTGGGCAGCAGGGGCCGCATGGGCGCGGCGCGAATTTGGCGGCCTCGATGCGATCATCCATTCGGCGGGCATCGGCGTGGGCGGTGACCTGACGACCCTGTCTCTCGAAAGCTGGCGGCGTCAGCAGGCTGTGAATCTGGATGGCAGCTTTCTGGCGGTCAAACACATGCTGCCGTTGCTGCGCGAAGGAGGCGGCGGATCGATCACGCTGATCGCATCGGTCACCGGTCTGCGCGGTTCGGCGGTGTTCGCTCCTTACGCCGCCAGCAAGGCAGGGGTCGTCGCGCTGATGCGATCGGCGGCGCGGGCAAGCGCTGCCGCGGGTGACGGGGTCCGGGTGAATGCGATCGCCCCGGGCGTGATCGCGACGCCGATCTTCGGCCGGATGGAGGGCGTGAACGCCGCGGCCACCGATCCTGTAGCGACCGCGGCCCGGCTCGTGCCGCTGGGGCGGGCGGGACAGCCCGAAGATATCGCGCACGCCGCAGCCTATCTCGCCAGCGACGAGGCGAGCTATGTCACCGGCATCGTCCTGCCGGTCGATGGCGGCCTCTTGATGAGCTGAGGTGGCTCAGGCGCCATCGGGCTGCGCGCCCTGTAACCGCGTCGCCAGTGCGGCGGCTCCCGCCCGCCCGGCGACGATCAATATCATCGCCAGCGCCAGTGCCCCCGCCGTGGTGACCGCGAGCGCCTTGCCGATTCCCATCGGCCCGTCGAACAGATGATCGGAGAGGAGCGCGGTGACCGTCGGCGCTATTCCCAGTCCCGCGATCGTGACCACGGTGCCGTAGAGCGCGGCCATCATTCCGCGCATCCGGCTGGGCGACAGGCTTTGCACCATTGCCGCCTGCATGCCGGCGACCATGCTGGCGGCGAACATGCCGCCGACGAACGATATGATCGCCAGCATCGTCGAGCCGAGAAGATAGGCGGCGATGAAAAGCGGCGCCTGCAATATGATCGCGCCGATCGTCACGACGACCGGCGCGTCGATCCGGTGCAGCCGGTCGCAGATCATCCCGCCCAGCAACACCCCGAGCGTGCCGAAGCCGCCATAGCCGATACCGAACAACAGGCCGACAGCAGCCGGGCTCAGCCCGTGCAGGCGCATGAAATAGGCGGGCCCCCAGACGCTGAAGGCGTAGCCGCTGACCGCCAGAAAGGCGTAGCCGGTGAACATCGGCAGAAAGACGCGCGCGTTGCGGCGCAGGTGCTGCCAGATTTCGCCATAGGTCGGGGGATGTTCGGCTTCGCTCGGGGCATAGCGCCGCGGCGGCTCGCGCACGGTAAGCGCGAACAGAAGCGCGACGAGCACGCCCGGCAGGCCGATGACGACGAACACGATCTGCCAGGGTTCGGCCCCGCACATGAGCGGCAGGCACGGCCGGGTGTCCATCGCCCATTGCACGACCAGTCCCCCGAGCAGGATCGCGAGCCCGCCCCCCATCGACGCACCACAGGCGTAGATGGCCATCGCGACCCCGCGTCTTTCGGTCGGGAAATAATCGGCGATCATCGAATAGGCGGCGGGATTGAGGCTGGCCTCTCCGACGCCGACGGCGGCGCGGGCTGCGAACATCTTGCCGAAACTGTTCGCGAGGCCGCACGCCGCGGTGGCGAGGCTCCACAGCGTGATCCCGACGACAACCGCGTTGCGCCGACCGTGCAGATCGACCCAGCGTCCGAAGACGAAGGCGAAGCCGACATAGCAGGTCGCGAAGGCCGCACCGACGAGCAGGCTGACCTCGCTGTCCGAGAGCGCAAGATCGGCGCGGATCGGATCGATCAGCAGCGCCAGCACCAACCGGTCGAGAAAGGACAGCGCGCTTGCCAGCATCAGGCAGGCGACGACATAATAGGG
This sequence comes from Sphingopyxis sp., assembly GCF_035565275.1. GTDB lineage: Bacteria > Pseudomonadota > Alphaproteobacteria > Sphingomonadales > Sphingomonadaceae > Sphingopyxis. The sequence goes on along the minus strand of NZ_DATMST010000287.1, from coordinate 20,871 downwards.
ATAGAGGCGCGAGGTCATGTCCGTTTCGGCAGCGGTGCGGGTTCGCGTTCGACGAACCGGTATTCGGGCGGCGAAGCCATCTCGGCGACGCGTTCGTCATAATCGTCATGCTCGAGCCGCAGCGCCCGGATCATCCCGGCGTTCATCATGAACATCGAGGTGATGTAGGTGAGTTCGATCAACTGCTCTTCGTCGAAATGGCCCGCCAGCTTTGCGAACACGGCATCGGGTGTGCGGCCGTGATCAAGCGCGATGCAGTCCGCGTAGGCGAGTACGGCGCGCTCGGCATCGTCGAACAATTCGCTGGTCGGCCATGCCGGGATCGCTGCCAGCGCGTCTTCGGAATAGCCGAGCCCGCGCAGGATCTTGGTGTGTTCGGAATACATCCACCGGCACGAACAGTTCCAGCCGACCCGGGTTATCGCGAGCTCCATATATTTGAGCGGCAGCTTCCGGGCCCCGGTCTGCTTGAGGTAAAAGCCCTGCACCACATGCTCGAGCACATCGGGCGAATGCGCGAAAACCGCCTCGAAATTGCCGGGTGCCCCCGATGCCGTGGTCCCCGGATCAATCGCAGGATCGCGGCCGGCGAATTTGCGGTCGTACATGAAGAGGACCAACGGGTCCTGCGTCTCGGCACGGCTTACGAGGCGAAGGCGAGGCATCATCCAGACTCCCGTCGATACATCCGGATCAGGGTGGCGGGACAGCCTCCACCGTCACATTACACAAGTGCGAGTTTATGCAAATATGCATGCACAATGTGCAGGTTTCCCGCCTACCCTGATTATATCAACGGTATCCTATAAAGATTGCATGCAATATTGATAGTGCAATCTTTGCCCCACGCGGCCTTGCAGCGAAAATGCGCGCACCGGTTCAGCCCATCCGCCGATGCTCCTCCGAGCGCGGCAGCAGGATCGTAGCGAGCCCGAGCAGGGGCAAAAAGGCGCAGAACTTGTACACCCAGACGATGCCGTAAAGGTCCGCCAGCTGGCCAAGCCCTGCGGCCCCGATCCCGCTGATGCCGAACATCAAACCGAACATGAGCCCCGACACGAGGCCGACACGGCCGGGTACGATTTCCTGCGCGTAGACGACGAGGGCGGCGAAGGCCGACGACATGATGAGCCCGATCGAGATGGCGAGGAGTGTCGTCCAGAACAGGTCGGCGTGGGGCAAAATCATCGCGAACGGGGCCACCCCGAGAAAGGATGTCCAGATGACGGCCTTCCGCCCGATGCGATCGCCTATCGGGCCTCCCGCAAAGGTCCCGACCGCCACCGCGGCGAGAAAGCAGAAGAGATAGAATTGGGACTCGCGCGCCGACAGGTCGAAGCGTTCGATCAGATAGAAGGTGAAATAGTTGGTGAAGGCGCCGATGTAGATGAACTTTGCGAACATCAGGACGCCGATCGCCGACAGGGCGCGAGTGATTTCGCGGCGGCTGTGCGGCGATGCGTGCGCGGCCGCCAAGGCGCCGACCTGCGTCCGGGCCTGCCGCACGCGCCACCGCGTGACGCCGAAGAGCACCCAGATCGCCGCGACGGCGGCAAAGGCGAGCCATCCGACCGCGGTCTGACCGAACGGCAGGATGATCGCCGATGCGGCGATGGGGCCGAGAGCGGAGCCGGTGTTCCCGCCGACCTGAAACGCCGACTGCGCGGTTCCGAAACGGCCGCCCGAGGCCATCCGGGCGACGCGTGACGCCTCGGGATGGAAGGTCGCCGATCCGACACCGATGACGGCGGATGCGAGAAGGAGGGCGGAATAGCTCCCCGCCACCGCAAGCCCGCCGATCCCGACAAGCGTCGCGACCATGCCCAGCGGCAGAAGATAGGGCAGGGGGCGCTTGTCGGTATAAAGGCCGATCCACGGCTGGAGCAGCGAGGCGGTGAACTGGTAGATGAGGGTGATCATGCCGATCTCGCCGAAGCTCAGGCGGTATTTGTCCTTGAGCATCGGATAGATCGCCGGAAGCACGGCCTGGATCAGATCGTTCAGAAGGTGGGCAAAAGCGACGGCACCGACGATCTGCACGACGAACACCGGCGCCTCCCGGCGCGGAAGTTCGGGCGGGGTGACGGGAGACGTGGCAGGCTGGTGGGGAGGGGCGAGCAGGCTGGCGGTATCGGTCACGATCGGTTCTTTCAGGCTTTTGGAGCCGGGCCTTTAGCAAGGGCGTTTCTTTCCCGCTTTGTTGCATGAGCCAATCATTTCTGCGAACGGGACATGATGCACTTCTATCCGGACGAGAATGATCATGTCGCGCGCCCGCTCATCGCGATCGGGCACGATTACCCCGATTCGTTCGAACTCGCCGAACATCGCCATCGCCGTAGCCAGTTTCTTTACGCCGCGATGGGGGTGATGGCAGTCAGGACGCCGGCCGGCACGTGGGTCGCGCCGCCCGAGCGTGCAGTGTGGATTCCCGCGGGCACACCGCATTCGGTTCGCATGGTCGGCGCGGTGCAGACCCGCAGCGTTCTCGTCGAGCCCGGTGAATGCCCGGGGCGCGGAAGCGAATGTCAGGTCGTTGGCGTCTCGTCGCTGCTTCGCCATCTGCTCGCTGCCGCCGCCGACGTGCCGCCCGAATATGATACCGCCGGCCGCGACGGGCTGGTGATGCACCTGCTGATGGCCGAAATCGACCGCGCGCCGCTGATCCCGCTGGCGGTTCCGTTCCCGTCGCATCCGGCGCTCGCAAGGCGATGCCACGCTTTCCTCGAGCGGCCGAGCGCGGCTGCGACGATCGACGAATGGGCGGATGCCCTCGCGATCAACCGCCGCAGCTTCACGCGTCTGTTCCGGCGCGAAACGGGGATGAGCTTTGCCGAATGGCGCCAGCAGGCGTGCCTGTCGGCTGCCTTGCCCAAATTGGCGGCAGGGGAACCCGTCACCTCGATCGCCTATGATCTCGGTTACGACGGACCCGGCAATTTCTCGACGATGTTCAAGCGCGTGCTCGGTGTTCCGCCCAGCCGCTACCGGTTGCCATAACGCGGACGACATTCAGGCGCTTGATGCGAGAAGCCGCAAAATCATATGAGAATACTATGCGGGTGAGAATTTCGGTCTCTCGAATTCAAACGCCCCCTTCTCCTAATTGACGATCCGCAGACGACTCGTGCCACCTTTTGTGGCGGGCGCCTTGCTGGAGCAATCGCATGCAGGACCTTCTCTGGATCGGCATCATCCTCGCCCTCCTGGCCGCCAGCCTCGGCTATGCGCGCCTTTGCGACGACGCGTGAGAGGATGGCGCCCATGACTCCCGACCTTTGGCTTGCGGCCATCACCGCGCTCGGCCTTCTCGTCTATCTCGTCGCCGTGCTCGCGCGGCCCGAACGCTTTTAGGAGGCGCGCCATGACCCTTCAGGGATGGCTTCTCATCATCGCATTCGCCGGCATCCTGCTGCTGCTCACCAAACCGGTCGGCCGCTGGCTCTTTGCCATTTACGACGGCGGCCGCACGCCGCTCCACCGGATACTCGGCCCGGTCGAAGCGGGCTTCTACCGGCTCGCCGGCATCGATCCGGATGAAGAACAGGGCTGGCGCCGATATGCCGTGCACATGCTGATCTTCAACACGGTCCTGCTGATCTTCACCTATGCGATCCTGCGCCTGCAGGGCGTGCTGCCGCTCAATCCGCTGGGGTTCGACGGCACCAGCGGACATCTCGCCTTCAACACGGCGATCAGCTTTACCGCCAATACCAACTGGCAAAGCTATGGCGGCGAATCGACGATGTCGAACCTCAGCCAGATGCTGGGGCTGACGATTCACAATTTTCTGTCGGCGGCGACCGGCATTGCGCTCGCCTTCGCCCTGTTCCGCGGCTTCGCGCGGCGCGAGATGAAAACGATCGGCAATTTCTGGGCCGATATGACGCGCGTCACCCTCTATCTTCTGCTCCCGCTCTGTATCGTCATTGCGACCTTCTATATCGCGAGCGGCGTGCCGCAGACGCTTGCCGGATCGGTCGACGTCACGACTTTGGAGGGAGCAAAGCAGACGCTCGCGCTTGGCCCCGTCGCTTCACAGGAAGCGATCAAGATGCTCGGCACCAATGGTGGTGGCTTCTTCAACGCAAACTCGGCGCATCCGTTCGAAAATCCGACGGCGCTCACCAACCTGGTCCAGATGCTCTCGATCTTCGCGATCGGCTTCGGGCTGACCTGGACCTTCGGCAAGGCTGTGGGCAACCAGCGCCAGGGCTGGGCGATCCTTGCCGCGATGGTGACGATCTTTCTTGCCGGGGTAACTATCACCTATTGGCAGGAAGCCGCGGGCAACCCGATCCTCCACCAGCTCGGCACCGTCGGCGGCAATATGGAGGGCAAGGAAGTCCGGTTCGGCATCGCCCAGTCGGCGCTGTTTGCCGTGGTTACGACGGCGGCATCGTGCGGCGGCGTCAATGCGATGCACGACAGTTTCACCGCCCTGGGCGGCATGATCCCGCTATTCAACATGCAGCTTGGCGAGGTGGTGATCGGCGGGGTCGGCGCGGGTATTTACGGCTTCCTGCTCTTCGCCGTCCTTGCGGTGTTCGTCGCGGGGCTGATGGTCGGGCGCACGCCCGAATATGTTGGGAAGAAGATCGAGGCGCGCGAGGTCAAGCTGGCGGTGCTTGCGATCGCGGTGCTGCCGCTGACGATCCTCGGCATGACCGCGATCGCATCGGTGACCGAGGCCGGGCTCGCGGGTCCGCTGAACAGGGGGCCGCACGGCTTCTCGGAGATTCTCTACGCCTTCACCAGCGCAGTCGCGAACAACGGGTCGGCCTTTGCGGGTCTGACCGCCAACACGCCTTTCTACAACGGCATGCTGGGCGTCGCGATGTGGATCGGCCGCTTCTTCATTATCGTGCCCATGCTGGCGATCGCGGGCGGTCTGGCGGCGAAGAAATTTACGCCCGAAACAGCGGGCAGCTTCCCCACGACCGGACTGCTGTGGACCGGCCTCCTGATCGGCATCGTGCTGATCGTCGGCGGCCTGACCTTCCTTCCCGGCCTCGCGCTCGGTCCGATCGCCGATCATCTCGCGACGATCAACGGCCAGCTCTTTTAAGGATATCCAAATGGCCCGGTCTCCAACCAAGTCCCTGTTCACGGCAGATCTGATCGTTCCGGCGATCGGCGATGCCTTCCGCAAACTCAATCCCAAAGACCTGATCCGCAACCCGGTGATGTTCACGACCGCCGTCGTGGCGACCCTGCTGACGCTGTTGCTTGTCGTCGGCGAGGACAGCCTCGCGACCGGCTTCAAGCTGCAACTCGTCATCTGGCTTTGGCTGACGGTGCTCTTCGGCACCTTCGCCGAAGCGCTGGCCGAAGGGCGCGGCAAGGCCCAGGCCGCCTCGCTGCGCGCCACCAAGGCCGAACTGACCGCCAGGAAGCTGAAGGGCGAGGGGAATGCGTATGAAAGCGTTCCTGCCAGCGCGCTGCGGATCGGCGACGTCGTGCTCGTCGAGACAGGCGACCTTATTCCCTCGGACGGCGAAGTTGTCGCGGGCGTCGCATCGGTCAACGAAGCCGCGATCACCGGGGAAAGCGCGCCGGTGATCCGCGAGGCCGGGGGCGACCGATCGGCGGTTACCGCGGGCACGCGGGTGATTTCCGACGAAATCCGCGTTCAGGTAACCGTCAATCCGGGCCAGGGCTTCCTCGACCGGATGATCGCGCTCGTCGAAGGCGCCGAACGGCAGAAAACGCCGAACGAGATTGCGCTGACGCTGCTGCTCGTCGGTCTCACGATCATCTTCCTGATCGCGGTCGGCACGATCCCGGGCTTTGCTTCCTACGCGGGCGGTTCGATTCCGGTCGCGATCCTCGCGGCGCTGCTCATCACGCTTATCCCGACGACGATCGCAGCTTTGCTCTCGGCGATCGGCATTGCAGGTATGGACCGGCTCGTGCGCTTCAACGTGCTCGCCAAATCGGGACGCGCGGTCGAGGCCGCGGGCGATGTCGATGTGCTGCTTCTCGACAAGACCGGCACGATCACGGTGGGCGACCGGCAGGCGACCGAATTCCGTCCCGTCGGTGGCCAGTCGATGTCGATTCTGGCGGAGGCCGCGTTGCTCGCCAGTCTTGCCGACGAAACGCCGGAGGGTCGCTCGATCGTCGCACTGGCGCGCGAAAAATTCGGGCAGACGATGACAAACCTGCCCGCCGGTGCCGAGATCATCCCCTTCACCGCGCAGACGCGCATCTCGGGCATCAAGCTGGGCGACAGCGTGATCCAGAAAGGCGCGGTGGACTCGGTTCTGAAGGCCAACCCCGGCGCGGGCGCAACCGCCGCCGCGACCGAACTGCGTCGCATTACCGACGAAATCGCCCGCGCCGGCGGCACGCCGCTCGCGGTCGCGAAGGACGGCCAGCTGCTCGGCGCGATCTTCCTCAAGGACATCGTCAAGGCGGGGGTCCGCGAGCGTTTCGGCGAACTGCGCGCGATGGGCATCCGCACGGTGATGATCACCGGCGACAACCCGCTCACCGCATCGGCGATCGCGGCCGAGGCGGGGGTCGATGATTTCCTCGCGCAGGCCACCCCCGAGGACAAGCTCGCGCTGATCCGCAAGGAACAGGCAGGCGGGCGCCTCGTAGCGATGTGTGGCGACGGCACCAACGACGCGCCGGCGCTCGCGCAGGCCGACGTCGGCGTGGCGATGAACACCGGCACGCAGGCGGCGCGCGAGGCGGGCAATATGGTCGACCTCGACAGCGACCCGACCAAGCTGATCGAGGTCGTCGGTCTCGGCAAGCAGCTCCTCATGACGCGCGGGGCGCTCACGACCTTCTCGGTCGCCAATGACGTCGCCAAATATTTTGCGATCATCCCCGCGATGTTCATCGCGTTGTATCCCGGATTGGGCGTGCTCAACATCATGGGACTGACCAGTCCCGAGAGCGCGATCCTGTCGGCGATCATCTTCAACGCGCTGATCATCCCGCTGCTCGTGCCGCTCGCGCTGAGGGGCGTGACCTACAAGCCGATGGGCGCGGGACCGCTGCTCGCACGCAATCTCGCCATCTATGGGCTTGGCGGCCTTGTGGCACCTTTTGTCGGCATCAAGCTGATCGACCTTGCGGTCGGCGGCCTGGGTCTCGTCTGAGGAAAATGACAATGAACAAGGATATCATCAGCTCGCTGCGTCCGGCGCTCGTCATGACGCTGCTCTTCGCGTTGCTTCTCGGGCTCGCCTACCCCCTGGCGCTCACGGGCATCGGGCAGGCGCTCTTCCCCGATCAGGCGAATGGCAGCCTGGTGCGCGAGAATGGCAAGGTCATCGGATCGAATATTGTCGGGCAGGCTTTTACGTCGGAGCGCTATTTCAACACGCGTCCTTCGGCAGCGGGCGAGGGGTATGACGGCCTCGCCTCGTCGGGCTCGAACCTCGGGCCGACGTCGCAGGCGCTCGTCGACCGGGTGAAGGGCGACGTCGAGAAACTCGGGGCGACGGGGCCGGCCAAGACTGTCCCGGCCGATCTGGTCACAGCGTCGGGCTCGGGTCTCGATCCCGATATCACCCCCGAGGCAGCACTTTATCAGGTCGGCCGGGTTGCGCGCGTGCGCAGGCTCGACCCGGCGACCGTCCGCGGGCTTGTCGAGCAGAGCGTCGAACAGCCGCTTCTCGGCCTTTTCGGCGAGCCGCGCGTGAATGTGTTCAAGCTCAATCGACGACTGGATGCGTTTGGGGCTAAACCCGCCGCGTGACAGAGCCCGACCGTCCATCTCCAGAGACCTTCCTGCGTCAGGCGGCGCAGGAAGGTCGCGGCCGTCTCAAGGTCTTTCTCGGCGCCGCGCCCGGTGTCGGCAAGACGTGGGAAATGCTCACCGACGGACGGCAACGGCGCGAAGCCGGGATCGATGTCGTGGTGGGGGTGGTCGAGACGCACGGGCGGCGCGAGACCGAAGTGCTCGTCGATGGCCATGAAATCGTCCCGCGCCGCCAGGTCGACCATCAGGGGCACAGTCTCGGCGAAATGGATATCGACGCTATCCTCGAACGCCATCCCAAGCTCGTCCTTGTCGACGAACTCGCGCACAGCAATGCGCCGGGCAGTCGCCACCCCAAGCGCTATCAGGATGTCGAGGAACTGCTCGATGCCGGAATCGACGTCTATTCGACGATCAATATCCAGCACGTCGAAAGTCTGAACGATGTCGTCGCGTCCTTTACCCGCGTCCGCGTCCGCGAAACCGTTCCCGACTCGGTTCTCGAAAATGCCGAGATCGAGGTCGTCGATATTCCGCCTGACGAACTGATCGAGCGGCTGCGCGAGGGTAAGGTCTATATTCCGCAGGAAGCGACGCGGGCGCTCACCCATTTCTTTTCAAAGTCGAACCTGACCGCGCTGCGCGAACTCGCATTGCGCCGCGCGGCGCAGGCGGTCGATGCACAGATGCTCGACCACGTCCGCAGCCATGCGCTCGCGGGCAGTTTCGCGGTTGGCGAACGGATCGTCGTCGCGGTCAGCGAATTACCCGTCGCCGCCGGGCTGGTGCGCGCGGGCAAGCGGCTCGCCGATGCGCTCAAGGCGCCGTGGACTGCGGTCTATATCGAGACGCGGCGCAGCCAGGGCATGACGGACGAGGACCGCCGGCAACTCGCCGATACGCTGGCACTTGCTTCGCGGCTCGGTGCCTCGACTGCGACCGTTCCGGCGGCGAGCGTCGTCGAAGGGTTACGCGTCTTTGCGCGTGACGCGCGCGCGACACAGATTGTCATCGGCAAATCGGCGCGGCCGTGGTGGTTCGAGATGCGTCATGGCTCGGTCGTCGACCAGCTGGTGCGGACGATCGACGATGTCGCGGTCCATGTCCTGCCCGGCGAGCCCGACGCGCGTGCGTTGCAGCGAGGTGCGATCAACGTTCCCGGGCGGTGGGGCAAATCCAGCGACTATGGCTGGTCGCTGGCGATGGTCGTCGCGATGACGGTGCTTGGACGCCTGCTCATCGAAGTCATCGATCTCGGCAATATTTCGCTGCTCTATCTTGTGCCGGTCATGTTCGCCGCGGCGACCTTCGGCCTGCGCGCCGGCCTGTTCGCCGGGCTCGCATCGAGCCTTGGCTATAATTTCTTCTTTCTGCCGCCGACGGGGACGCTGACGGTCAACAATCCCGAAAATGTCGTCAGCATCCTGGTGTTGCTGGGCGTCGCGGTGGTTACGAGCCAGTTCGCGGCACGCGTGCGCGCGCAGGCCGATCTTGCGCAGTTTAGCGCGCGCCAGAATGCAGCGCTGGCCAGCTTTTCGCGGCAATTGACGGCGGCGCCCGATCAGGACACGCTGATGCACGCGATCTGCGCCGAGGTTGGTCGTTTGCTCGATGTCCGCACCGTGCTTCTCCTGCCTTCGGCCGACGGACCGATGCTCCGTGCCGCGGTCCCGCCCGAAGACCGCCTCGAGCAGATCGAGCGTGCCGCAGCGCAATGGGCGATGGACAACGACCAGCCGGCGGGGCGGGGGTCCTCGACGCTGACCGCGTCGGACTGGCTGTTCCATCCGCTCCGGACGACGCGCGGGGTGCTCGGTGTGCTCGGGCTGACGCGCAGCGACGCGCGCGAACCGGTCCGGTCCGATCAGGTGCCGCTGCTGATGAGCCTGCTCGACCAGGCTTCGATCGCGCTCGACCGGATGGAACTCGAGGAAGCGTCGCTTCGCGCGAGACAGGTCGACGAACGTGACCGGCTGCGTTCGGCGCTGCTGTCCTCGGTCAGCCACGACCTTCGCACGCCGCTCACCACGATCCTCTCGGCCGCGCAGGAAATGCGGCGTCATCCATCGCCCGAAATGGCCGAAACGATCGAGACAGAAGCAAAGCGGCTCAACCGCTTCGTCTCGAATCTGCTCGACATGGCGCGCGTCGAAGCGGGCGCGTTGCCGATGAAAGTCGAGGCGACCGACCTGTTCGATGCCGCCGCGAGCGCGGCGCACGACACGCGCGCGTCGCTTGCCGGACACGAGGTAAAGGTCGACATTCCGTCCAACATTCCGCTTGTTCGTGTCGATCCGGTGCTGCTCCATCATTGCCTGATCAATCTGCTCGACAATGCCGGCCGCTATGGCGATCCGGACACGCCGATCACGATAAGGGCTGCCCGCACCACGGACGCGATCTTGCTGTCGGTTATCGACCAGGGACCGGGTATCGCGCCGGAGAACGGGAAGCGCGTGTTCGAGACGTTCACGCGGCTTGAAGGCAGCGACCGCGCGAAGCACGGCACCGGCCTCGGCCTTGCGATAGTCAAGGGTTTTGCCGAGGCGATGGGCCTTGCCGTCGAGGCGGGCAACAACGACGAACCGCACGGGGCTCGCTTCACCATCCGGATACCCGATACGCTGATCATCACCCATCCGGATACCCGATACGCTGATCATCACCCATCCGGATGAGGATATCGACGGTAAGGAAGTGGCATGAAAGTGCGTCACAAAGTGCTGATAGTGGATGACGAACTCCATATTCGGCGCCTTATCCACGCCGCGCTCGCGCGCGCCGAATATGCGATCGTCGAGGCGGAAAATGCGCGTGAGGCGATCGAGCGGTTGCGCAGCGAGCGGCCCGACATCACCTTGCTCGACCTTGGACTTCCCGACCGGGACGGCCTTGAGCTCGTTCCGCTTTTCAAGCAACAATCCGACACGACGCTGATCGTCGTCTCGGCGCGCGACGCGACCGACGAGAAGGTCGCCGCGCTTGATCTTGGCGCCGACGATTATCTGACCAAGCCTTTCGATACCGACGAATTGCTGGCGCGGGTGCGGGTCGCGCTGCGCAATCGCCTGACCCGCGACGGCGGCATGCTCGCGCTGACCGTCGAGGATGTGGCGATCGACCTTGTCGCGCGAACGGTGACCAAGGCGGGGCGGGAGGTGCATTTGACGCCGAAGGAATATGGCGTTCTGGCCCAACTCGCGAAATTTCCCGGCCGCGTGATCACACACAACCAGATCATGGCCGAGGTGTGGCCGCGCGAGCATCAGCATCATGTCGAATATCTCCGCGTTCTCGTCCGCACGCTGCGCCAGAAGCTAGAAACCGATCCGCAGCAGCCGCGGATCATCTGCAACGAGCTTGGTATCGGTTATCGTCTGAGGCTGAGCAGCGACACTCTGGCTGAAGTGTCCGACCCGCCGGGCTGACCGGAGTTTCCCGACGGCCAGGCCATATTATGCAAATCCTATGGAGATTGCGGTCGCTTGCTCTCGAGATCAAATGCCGGTCCGTCCTAATGACGGGGCATGATGCGCAACGAACCGGAACGGTCTTTCGACAAGCGGCAATCGCGATATGACCGGGTCGTCGACTGGCTGGGAGCACAGGGGCCGTTGAACCTGACCATCCATATGTGCAGCCTCGTGGCCTTGTTCGCCTATGTCGTCGATGCCGTAGGCTAGACAGCGTCTGGCGCCAGGCTTGTCATACGGAATCTCAACGGCGGGCGCCCTTTCCCGATCTCGATTTCCTATGCGGTCATGCGTAATCGGGCAGCCTCCCGATGGAGGTTTCGATGAAGAAATGGCATGAAGGCCTTGCTGCCAACGTCGGTCTGCGGGCCGGGGGCATCGCGCTCCTCGCGACCGGCTGGTCGCTCGCGGTCAGGCTTCATCATATGGCGCAGGCCATTTCGCCACGCGACGCGACCTTGCCGATGATGGTGCTGTCGGCGATCCTGTTTCTTTGCGCGAGCGCGGGCAGCGCCCTTCTGTTCGTCGGTCCCGGTCTTCGCGAGACAGTGGAGATTGCCGAACGGTGGCGGCGCTCGCCGATTTCCGGCCCTGAATCGCGTGATCCCCTCGATCGACGGCCGTAACGCGAACCGGCGTGGGGCCCCGCAGGCGCATAATGAAAACACTATGCGATCCTCCATTTGCCGCTCTCGATTTCCAACGCGGCCCGGACCTAATCGGCACCCCTGTTGGCTCCAGCCAGTCCGGCGGAGCGATTTCAGGAGGACATCATGAAAAGCATCTTCCCGGCCGCCGCCCTGCTGGCGGGGCTTTTGCCCGCTGCGGTTTCCGCTCAGGGTAAGGAGGCTCCGCCGATCACGCTGTCGGGCTCGGCCGCGATCGCGTCGGACTACCGCTTCCGCGGCGTTTCGCAATCCGACAAGGAAATGGCGATCCAGGGCGGCATGACCGTCTCGCATGAAAGCGGGCTTTACGCCGGCGTCTGGGGTTCCAATCTCGCCGGCTGGGGCACGTTCGGGGGCGCCAATATGGAACTCGACCTCATCGGTGGATACAGGCACGCCATCGCCGGTAACGCGACGCTCGATGTCGGGCTGGTGTGGTACATGTATCCAGGCGGCGCCGACGATTCCGATTTTGCCGAGCCCTATGTCAAGTTGACCGGCACGGCCGGCTCGGCGACGCTGACTGCGGGCGCGGCTTATGCGCCGAAGCAATATGCGCTGGCCAATGTGTCGAATGCGCCTGACAGCCGCGGGCAGAGCGAAGACAATCTTTACCTGTGGGGCGACGGCGCAGTCGCGATCGCCGGAACGCCGTTCACCGCAAAAGCGCATATCGGCTATTCGGACGGCAATCCCGGCCTTGGGCCCAATGGCACCAGCGTTGCGCCGACGGGCCGCTATTGGGACTGGTCACTCGGCGTGGATACGAGTTGGCGGAATCTCACCCTGGGCCTGTCCTACATCGACACCGACATAAGCCGCACCGAAGCGGCCCGGCTTCAGCCCGGCTTCAGCAAGGGGGGCGATGGCACGGGCTCGATCGCGGATGGCACGGTCGTGGCGTCAGTGACCGCTGCATTCTGAATACCGAGCCCCGGCCGTGCTTCGCTGCGGATGGCTCCCACCAAAATGCCCCGTCCGGACAGGACGGGGCAGTAGGGAGGTTTCCTTCGCAGGAAGGGGAGAGACCAGCTTTGCAAGGGACTGCGCTGCGGCCGCCGCTCCTAAACGCGAGGGATGTTACCGGCACATGACGGTCGTCCGATTGTGACGAAGGCATCGGTCGGCGCTGTGCCCCGTCATTTGCCGGATGCGCAGCCCTCCCCGGCGCCATTCGCTACTTCGCCACGGAAAGACTGGCCGACAGCGGCACGTGACGCCAGAGCTTCCTGATTTCGTCATCCTGGCCGGTAAGGTCGTAGCGCAGCAGCGATACCGGCAGGCGGCCGGTGTTCATCAGATAGTCGTGATAATCCTTGATCGAGAATTTGTCGCCGAGCTGGCGTTTGCGATCGACGAGCAGCTTCTGAAGCTGCATCGCACCGATCGTATAGGTCATGCCATAACCCGGCGGACGGCGGATGTAGATGCCCGCGTCGACGCGGGCGACATTGTCGTCCAGATAGGGTGTCCACTCCTTCCAGAAATTCATGGTCTGGTCGACGGTCATCTCGTTGCGCTGCATCCTGACGTCCCCGATCGTCCGGGCGGCGCGGAAGAGACCGAAGATATAGATGAGCTCGCGGGTGCGCGGACGATCGTCGAACAGCCCCAGCTGGAGCGCGTTCTCCTCGAGGTAGAAGCCCCAGCCCTCGGTCCGGCCGCTGTCGCTGATATGGCGGCGGATCGGGTGGGCGACGCGCTTGCCGGTCATGCCGTCGAACCGGTGGCCGGGGAAGGTCGCGTGGAGATGATCGGGCGAGGCGTCGCGGAACTGCACCTGTTCCCAGAACATCGGCCCGTTCGGGCGGACGATCCATGGCGCGTTGAAGCCGACTTCCTGATAGGTGCCCGGAATATAGTCGGGGATCGTTATGATCTCCTCATCCTTCAGCCACTTGCGGATCTTGGCGTCGGTGCCCGCGAGCTGTGCTTCATATTCCTCCGCCGATCGGGGCAGTTCGAGTTCGGGCAGGTTGCGGTTGCGGTGCCGCTCGGTCGTATAATTGGCCCAGTGCCGTTCGAGTTCGCGCTGGGCGAGCGTGACGATCTGGTCGGAATCATAGGGCATCAGCCGGACATTGGTGAGGAACCAGTCATAGGCAGGCTTGCCGACCCCCGCCGGTGCCGTCATCGTCGGGCGCGCACCGGCCAGCCAGTCGCGGAAGCCGGCGATCGCCTGTTGCGCCGCCTCGATATCCGGCAGCAGGGCGGGCTGCTGTTTCGCAGCGCGACCGTGCAGGTCGGCGAACCAGCCGACCAGGCCTTCGGGTTCGACGGGGCGGTAGGGCATGCCATGGCCTACGCCGTCGCCGTGCGACAGGCTGTGGATCGCGAGGTCGGCGTAATCGGCCGCGACCGAATCGAGGTTGACGCGGGCCTGCGCCAGATAGGCGGGAATGGTGCGCAGCCGTTTCCGGAAGGCGGCAAGCGCATCGCCCTTCAGCGGAAGGTCGGTATAGGCAAGGCGTTGCAGTTCGTCGACATACATGCCCGGGTCGCGTGCCCAGGGCTTGGTGACGTTCAGCGTGAAGTCGGCGAGATCCATTTGCGCCCGGACCGCCAGATAATCGACCTGCCGGTGCCGGTCCCAGCGCGCGACCGCGAAGTCGGGCAGCCGGGCCTGAAAGGCGCGGAGTTCGGTGCGGCGCTTCTCGACGGCGGCAGGGCTATAGTCGACGACGCCATCGATCGCCCGCGGCGTCTTCCATTCGTTGAAGGCCGTGAACAGCGTGACCAGCTCGTCATAGCTGCCCTTGCCGTCCGGCGGCGTCGCCTGCACGGTCGAGACCTGTTCCGCCGCGCCGGCTGCCGCAAGGGGGGTAAGGCTGGTGGTGCTCACGATCAGGGCGGTAATCGCCACGACGAATGCCTTGCGCATCGATAAGGTCTCCTCTGTTGCCCATAGGCGAATCAGCGATCCGCCGTTTGATTATTAAAACTAAAAACGCGTGATTTTGGTTATGATGTTATAGCCGAAGCCCTTGGTCAAGTGGCCATGTTGCGTCTGTCACGCCGCAGGATGAAGCGGAACGGCGGCCTCGACCTCCAAATCCGTCGCTTCCGGCCGAGGGCAGGGAGTTTGGCGCAAGGTGAAATATTTATAGTTATATAATAGAAGGTTAGACAGATTATCTCATGCCGTTTTGCCGAGTGAGGCGCGCCACGGCGAAGGCGACGACGCGTCTAAAATGACACTTTTCACATTTTTTTGCGTCGCGGAATTGACTGCGCAGCGTCAATATGATCAAAATCACGCAACTGTTCACGGGAATGATTGGCGATGAACGCCAACGACCGTGAATTTCGCAGGCGGGCGTTCCAGTTCAGGGAGTGACGAGAATGGGTATGAAGCGGGTAACAGCTGTTCGGGCAGGATTGAGGGGCGGTTCGGCACTGTTCCTGTCGATGGCGGTCATGGGGTCGGCAATGGCACAGGAGCCGGTTGCCGAAGAAGGGGGCGCTATCGTCGTCACCGGGTCGCGTATCCCGCGGCCCGACGTCGAATCGAACAGCCCCGTAAACGTGATCGGCCAGGACGAGATCAAATATTCGGCGACTGTCGAAACCGAGCAATTGCTCAACGCGCTGCCGCAGGCGGTGGCCGGGGCGGGTGCGCAGTCGAACGCCGGCAATGGTTCGGCAACGGTCAATCTTCGCAACCTTGGCACCGTGCGCACGCTGGTGCTGCAGAACGGACGCCGGATCGTCGGTGCGTCGCAGGACGGCGTCGTCGATCTCAACATGATTCCGCCCTCGCTCGTCGCACGCGTCGAAGTCGTGACCGGCGGCGCGTCGGCCGTCTATGGTTCGGACGCGATGGCGGGCGTCGTCAACTTCGTGACCAAGGATGATTTCGAAGGTCTGGAGATCGGCGGATCCTATGGCATCAGCGACGAAGGCGATGCGGAGCGTTACAATCTGGAACTGACCGTCGGCGGCAATTTTGCCGACGGACGCGGCAACATGGTGTTCCACGGCAGCTATTATGACCGCGCGATGGTCAAGGGCGCGGCGCGCGACCATGCGGTCGAATATTTCGCCGACGCCATCGTCGACGGCAAGCCGGTACTGGTGCCCGCGGGCAACGGCGTGACCCCGCAGGGCACGATCTTCAGCCCGCAGCTCGTCGGGCTGACCGATCCCTATGGCAACACCATCGGGACCGCAGGCATCTTCTTCGCCGACGAAGGCTGGCGCGCCTATCGGCCCAGCGACGGTTTCAACGACCGTCCCTTCACCAATATCCAGATGCCGATGCAGCGCTGGCAGGGATCGGTGATCGGTCATTATGACGTGACCGACGACGTCACCGCCTTCTGGGAAGGGTCGTACGTCCACAGCAAGATCAACTCGACGCTGGGCGCGGTGCCGATGAGCAGCTCGGGCTTTATCCCGGGCTTCCAGCTCGACATTCGCAACCCCTATCTCGATCCGACGCTGCGCGATTTCCTGAGCGCGAACATGGATGCGGACGGCAACAGCCTGGTGCCCGTCAACATCAACCGGCGTCTGCTCGACGGCGGCTCGCGCACCAGCGACCAGACACGCGATTTCTATCGCTTCGTCGTCGGCCTGAAAGGCAATCTGACCGACCGGTTGAAGTGGGAAGTCTTCTATAACCAGGGTCAGACCAAGGTCACCGACGTGCAGGGCGGGGGCGTGCTGATCGACAATTTCGCCAACGGCTTCCTGACCGATCCCAACGACCCGTACAAGTGCGCGGTCGCCGATCCGAAGTGCGTCGTGCTCAATCCGTTCGGGTTCAATTCGCTGACGCCCGAAATGATCGACTATATCTACACCGATCTGACCAACATCACGACGATCCGGCAGAAGCAGGTCGGCGCCAGCCTGACGGGCTCGCTCTTCACGCTGCCCGCGGGTGACGTCGGCATCTCTATCGGTGCCGAATATCGCAAGGAAAGCTCGTCGTTCGATCCCGACCAGCTCTATGTCCAGGGCAAGGCGCTGTCGCGCTCGGCGGGCCTCAGCCCGACGGCGGGTTCGTTCGATGTCTCCGAACTCTATGGCGAGCTTTACGTGCCGATCCTCGCCGACATGCCGGGCGTCGAACTGCTCGCGTTCGAGGGCGGTCTCCGCTTTTCGGATTATTCGACCGCGGGCTCGGTCTGGTCGTACAAGCTGGGCGGCGAATATTCGCCGTTCCGCGGTCTGAAGTTCCGCGGCCTGTATCAGCGCGCGGTGCGCGCGCCGAACGTCGTCGAACTCTATTCGGGTGCGACCAACACCGCGCCGCAGGCGCTCGACTTCTGTAACGCAGGGGCCGATCGCACGCAGCAGGAGCGCGATTTCTGCGTCAATTCGCTCGGTATCCCCGCGGCGGTGATCGATGTGTTCCAGCAGGAAAACCAGCAGATCCGCGCGATCACGGGCGGCAATCCGAACCTGCAGGAAGAAACGTCGGACACCTGGTCGGTCGGTGCGGTCATCCGCCCCGAATTCATCCCGAACCTGCAGCTGACGGTCGATTACTACAACATCAAGATCGACGATGCGATCGGCTCGTTCGGCGGGGGTTTGCAGTCGGTCATCACGGCGTGCAACGCCGACATGTCGCTGAGCAACATCTTCTGCCAGCCGCTGCGGAACCGGACCCCGGACGGTCAGCTCTACGACGTGCCGCTGCTCAACGCGAACATCGCGAAGATGGAAGCGTCGGGCATCGACTACCGGCTCGACTACCGGCACAGCCTCGGCTCGGCCGGCAGCCTGAACTATTATATCGCCGGTACCTACCTGATCGATGCCATCACGCAGGGCAGCCCGATTGTGAACGCGGTGAACTGCGCCGGCTATATCGGCGGCGGCAGCTGCAGCACCGCCAGCCCCAAATGGCGCTTTACCCAGCGCCTGACGTGGGAAATGGAAAAGCTCCAGCTTTCGCTTCGTCACCGCTTCATCGGCTCCGCGAAGGATGGCCGCATTGCGGGTGCAAAGGCTTCGGGCGCGGCGACTCCCTTGCTCGCCGTGCCCGAGACCGGGGACGTCCATTATTTCGATCTCAGCGCGAACTACGACGTGAGGGAGAATTTCAGCTTCTTCGCGAACGTCGACAATCTGTTCGATCGTGATCCGCCCTTCTACCTCTACGAACGTGAAACCTACGACGCCATCGGTCGCCGGTTCACGATCGGGTTCCGGGCGAACTTCTGAGTGGAAAGGCGTGGGCCGCGGCGGCAAGATGTCGTCGCGGCCCAGCCGGTCGCGTTCGAAGTCGTGTGAAGTCGGGAATAGTGGTCGATGAATAAAGTGAGTCTATCGGGAATGGTCGGGGCGGCGCTCGCGCTCGCGCTGGCATCGACGGCAGCGGCGCAGCCCGCATCGCAGGCGCCGGTTCAGGGCACCGCGAACGTGGCGGGAACGACGCTGTCGATCGACGAGCTCTATCGGTACAAGAGCCTGGTCGGCACGACGCCCGAGGGATATGCCTGGTCGGCCGACGGCGGCAGCGTGCTGTTCCTGTGGAACGACGAAGGCTACAGCTTCCGCGACATCTGGTCCTATTCGGTCAGGACCGGCAAGAAGGTCCGCCTGACGACGCTCGGTCGGGACAGCAAGCCCGAAGCGGAGGCGAAGGGAATTGCGCAGGCGGTCGCGCTGGACAAGGGGCGCATCGCGTTCACGCTCGGCGGCCAGCTCCATATTCGCGAGGCGAACGGTACGATCGCCAAGGTCGAGACCGACAAGCAGGCGATCCGCAAGCTCGCGGTTTCGCCCGACGGAACCCGTCTCGCGTTCATCTCGGGCAATCCGGTCGACACGCGCAATCGCGTGACGCTGGGCGGGGTGCTGTGGGTGCGCGATGTTGCGGCGAAGGCGGCCAACGCCGCGCGCCGTGTCGCGGGCGATGCCGATCCCAAAGTCTATATCGACGATTTCCAGTGGGCCGGGGACGGCAAGGCGATCGCCTTCCAGCAGTCCGACGACCGCGCGATGCCCGAGCGTGATATCTTCTATAATGCCAAGGGCGAGTTGCAGAACAACCGTGTCATCCGGGCGTTTCCGGGTGACGAGACGACCAGGGCGACCGTCGGCGTCGTGACGCTCGCGTCGGGCGAAGCGCGCTTCTACGAGCGCCCCGACGCGAAGCACCATGTGTGGGATTACGGCCTTTCCGGCGACGGCAAGCTCCTGTTCGTCAGCGGCTCCGACATGGAGGCCAAGGAACATACGATCTACGTCTATGACGTGGCGACCGGGGCGCGCGAGACCTTTTACCAGCTTCGCGAACCCAGGCATCTGCGTCCCGACTGGAAGGTCGCATGGGCGCCGGGCGACGATGGTCTGATCATCATGACCGACCGCGACGGCTGGTTGCACCTTTATCACCAGCGCGCCGCGGGCGAGACGCCGCGCCAGATCACGCACGGCAAGTGGGAAGTCGAAGGCTTTGCGGTCGACCGCAAGGCGGGGCAACTCTATTTCACCGCGAACGAGTCGCGCCTCGCGGACCGGCAAATCTATCGCGTGCCGGTCGCGGGCGGAAAGATGCAGCGGATCAGCGGCGCGGCGGCGGGCACGCACCAGCCCGTCTATTCACCCGATTTCCGGCACATCGCCGATTGGTACAGCAACGACACGACGCCGCCCGAACTCTATATCGTCGACACGGCGAGGCCGGGCGGGGCAAGGCAGGTGACCAGATCGCCGCAGCCCGAATTTTATCAGCAGACCTGGGCGAACATCAAATATCTCGAGTTTCCGAGCCATGTCGACGGGACGAACCTGCTCGCGCGGGTCAGCCTGCCGGCGAATTATGATCCCGCCAAACGCTATCCGGTGATTGTCGGGTCGGTTTATTCCGACGCGGTCCGCAACCAGTGGGGCGGGCGGCGCGCGCACCCGACCTGGGGGCTCGACCAGTATTTCGTGGCGCAGGGCTATATCGTTCTCAACGTCAACATCCGCGGATCGTGGGGGCAGGGCCGCGACCACAACCAGTCGCAATATCACAGCTATGGCGAGACCGACATCAACGACCTCGAGAGCGGGGTCCGCTATCTGGTCGAAAAGGGTTATGCCGATCCGAAGCGCGTCGGCCTCTGGGGGTCGAGCTACGGCGGGCTGATGACGATCATGTCGCTGTCGAAGAAACCCGGCGTCTACGCCGCGGGGATCGCAGGCGCGCCGGCGACGAACGTCTGGCACGCCTATCCGTCGCAGATGTGGATCATGGGTCCGCCCGAGGGTGCCGACATGCCCGCGCGCTACGAGGCGCAGTCGGCGCTCTATCAGGCGAAGGGGATCAGGGACCCGTTGATGATCATCCACGGGACGCGCGATCCGGTCGTGCTCTATTCGGACACGATCGCGCTCGCCGAGCAGATGGTCCAGCGCGAGCAGATGTTCGAACTGGTGACGTTGCCCGGTGCCAACCATGCGTGGGCGAGCGACAATCTTCCGCAGGCGCGTTTCGCCTTCAAGAAGATGATCGATTTCTTCGACCGCAACGTGAAGAACCGGAAATAGGATGCTGCGGCGCGCGATGTTCCTGATGGTCGGCGGTGCCGCCCTGCTTTCGGCGTCGAATGCGGCGGCGCAGGCCGGGGTGCAGCAGCTCGGTGCCGATTTCTGGGCGTGGCGTGCGACAACCCAGCCGGCGACGAGCGACGATATTCCGCGCATCGTCCGGCCGCAGAACTGGACGCCCGACTGGTCGCCTGCGGCGGTCGCGGTGCAGCAGAAGCGGCTCGCAGCGTTCGAGGCGGAATGGAAAGCGCTGGCGGACAAACCGCGGACGGTCGGCGAGACGGTCGACTACCGCCTCGTCGGGTCGGCGCTGTCGCGGGTGCGCTGGGAACTCGACCATGTCGCGGCATGGCGCCGGCAGCCGCATTTCTACGTCGCACAGGCGCTGAACCCCGTTTTCGAGGTGCTGCTGCCGCCGCCGCCGCTCGAGCGCGCGCGGATCGACGATGTGATCCGGCTGCTCGGCAATGCGCCCGCGACCCTCGCGGCGGGCAAGACCAACCTCACCGACATGCGC
>NZ_DATMST010000286.1:0-8575 GCF_035565275.1 Sphingopyxis sp. | reverse complement strand
GCCGCGCGCCGGTGCTCGCGGGCATCGCCGCCGCCCGGCCCCCCGATATGGAACGAGCCGGCATCGCCGCCCGCCGCGATCTGCCCGAACACCCCGGTCTTGAGACCAAGCGCCGCCTCGACGACGAAATGCACCATGTCGTGCGGCAGGTCGGGATCGAAACCCGGCGCCGGATCCATGACGAGCGGCGGAGCGGACTCGCGCTCGATCCGCACGCCGTAACGTCGCTCGCCCGACCGGATGAAATGGACTTTCATGGCTCCCGCCTCTAGCCTCGATGCCTCGTTTGCCAAAAGGATTTGCGATGTTCCCTGCCCGCCGCGCGTTTTTCGCCCTTGCCGCTGTCTCCGCCATCGTCGGCACCGCGCACGCTGCAGGCCCGGTGATGTTCCGCGATGCGGGCTGCGGTTGCTGCCTCAAATGGCTCGAGCAGGTGAAGGCATCGTTCGGACAGAAGGCGGTCGTGGTGAACTCGCCCGACATGAACGCGGTGAAGGACAGGCAGGGCGTGCCGCAGGCGCTGCGCAGCTGCCATACTGTCCTCGTCGGCGGCTATGTGATCGAGGGCCATGTTCCCGCGAAGGACATCGCCCGCCTGCTCCGCGAAAAGCCCAAGGGCGTGAAGGGCCTCGCCGTCGGAGGCATGCCGACGGGATCGCCGGGCATGGAGCATGGCGACCACCGCGAAGCCTACAGGGTCATGACTTTCGGTCCCGCCGGCCAGCGCGTCTATGCAAGCTATGCCGCCAGCGGCGGCGCGCACGCGCACTGAGCAGGCGGCCGATGCTGTTCCGCGCCGCCCTTCTCGACCGGATCAGGGCCGGCGACGTGACGCTCGCCTTCCGGCGCTGGCGACGACCGACGGTGAAGGCCGGCGGACGGTTGCGCACCGCGGTCGGCGAACTGGCGATCGATACCGTAGCCCCCTGCGCCGCTGCGGCCATTTCGGAAGGCGACGCGCGCGCCGCCGGCTTTGCCACGCGCGCCGAACTGATAGCCGAACTCGACGCACGAAAGGAAGGCGATATTTATCGCATCGCCTTCCGCTTCGACCGCCCCGATCCGCGCCTTGTGCTGCGCGAAGCGACCGATCTTTCGGCCGACGATCTTGTAGCGCTTGTCGGGCGGCTCGACCGGATGGACCAAAGGGCGGGCGGTGTGTGGACCCGTCCCGTGCTCCACCACATCGCGGCCCATGAGGGTCAGCCCGCAGCCGAAATCGCCCGGGTTTTCGGTATCGAAAAGATCAAGCTCAAGCAGAATATCCGCGAGCTCAAGGAACTCGGCCTGACCGAGAGTCTTGAGACCGGATACCGCCTGTCACCACGCGGCAAGGCGCTGCTCGCCGCGCTGCCCCGCTGACGGGCCCGGCGATCAGGCCAGCTCGGCCTTGAACAGGTCGAGCATCCGCGCCCACGCCTTTTCGGCCGCTGCTTCGTCATAGGCGCGGCCGTCGGACGGGCACCAGCCGTGCATCGCGCCTTCATATACCTCGACCTCATGCCACTGCTTGCGCGGCTCCAGCACCGCCTTCAGCAGCACCTTCTCGTTCGGCGTTTCCTTGTCGTCATTGTCGGCGATCGCGAAGAGATAGCCTGCGTTCGTTTCGGGGATCAGCAGGTGCGGGCTGTCGGGCTTGTCGGTTCCGACCCCGCCGCCGTGAAAACTCGCCGCCGCGCCGACGCGATCGGGTTTCAGCGCCGCGGTATAGATCGTCATCGCGCCGCCCATGCAATAGCCGGTCGTGCCGATCCGCCGCTTCGTATCGACGTCCTTCTGCGCGTCGAGAAAGGCGAGATGCGCTTTCGCATCGGTCGTCACCAGTTCCCTGTTCAACTGCTTCAGATAGCCGAACAATTTCTCGCGCACCGCGGGATCGCCCCAGTCGTTCGCTGCATCGACGACCGGCGATTTCTGCCAGCGGTAGAAGGGATTCACCGTCAGCACGGCATAGCCCTCCCCCGCCAGCCGGTCGGCCATCTGGCGAAAGGCGGGACGAAGCCCGCGAATATCGGGCCACACGAGCACGCCGGGATGCCTGCCTTCGGCCGGCGCGACGAAATAGGCGTCGGCGGTGCCGTCATCGGTCTTGATCGTGACGTCGCGCCCCTTGACCGGCTGGCCTGCCATCGCCCGCGCCGGCAGCGCCGCCATCAGCGCGCCGGCACCCGCGAGCGCGGTGAAGCTGCGCCGCCCGACGGGCAGTCCCGCGCGGTCGAGATCGGCTTCGGTGTTTTCGGTGCACATGCTGGCTCTCCCGTTAAGGTGCGTTTGGCGGGTCGACCGTCAGGCTGTGGCAGCGGTTCCCGATTTCGCGGCGATGCTAATCCCGGAAAAGGCGAATGCAACCCGGTGGACGCCAACCCCGCGCAACATTTCGCCATGCGCGGCGCGATCGACGATATGCCCCGCGCCGCAAAAACCGATAACGGTCATTCCCGCCGCGATTGCCGCCGCAGCCCCCGTCGGCGAATCCTCGATCGCAAGGCATTGCGCGGGATCGACGCCCAGACCCTTTGCGGCGGCGAGATAGATGTCGGGGTGCGGTTTGCCGCGCTCCCAGCCGTCGGCGCTGTAGACATGCTCGCCAAAATGATGCCCGAGCCCGAAGAGGCCGAGCGCCCAGCCGATATATTCGGCGCGGCTTGATGAAGCGATCGCACGCGGCATGCCGGCCAGCGTGTCGAGGAAATCGGCGACGCCGGCGACGGGGTCGAAGCCCTCCATATAACGCGCCCGCGCGCGTTCGCGGTGCGTCTCGCGAAAATCGGCGGGCAACGGGCGGCCATAGCGCGCCTCGATCCGCCGCTGCGTTTCCTGCCAGTTGTGGCCGTAATAGTCGCGCAGGCACTCATCATAGGTCGCGGGCATTCCCGCGGCGGTCAGGCTTTCGGCGAGCGACTGGTTCGCGCGCACCTCGCTGTCGGCGACGACGCCGTCGAAATCGAAGATGATGGCGGCAGGGATCATGCGAATCTCACAATCTTCATATTTGATGCCTAGAGCCTCTGGCGATCAGGAGACAGCATCATGAAATTCATTTCCCTTGCCTCGCGCGGAGGCAATTACCTGGTCGTCGCCGCAAATGTCGCCTGGCTCCGCGACTATGAAAATGGCCAGACGCAGGTCGGCATGGTCGGCGGCGCGCCGCTGCTGGTTGCCGGAAAGATCGAGGACATCGCGGCCTCGATTCTGGCGCAGGCGAATGCGGACACGTAAAGGACAGACGCCCTATTCCACCGTGACCGACTTCGCCAGATTGCGCGGCTGGTCGACGTCCGTGCCCTTCGCCACCGCGACATGATAGGCGAGAAGCTGCACCGGGACCGCGTACACCAGCGGCGCGATCAGCGGGTGGACCTTGGGCATCTCGATCGTCGCCATGCAGCCGTCGCCCGCTTCGGCGAGGCCTTCGGCGTCCGAAATCAGCACGACCTTGCCGCCGCGCGCCATGACTTCCTGCATGTTGCTGACGGTCTTTTCGAACAACGGCCCGGAAGGCGCGAGGACGATCACCGGGACCGCCTCGTCGATCAGCGCGATCGGGCCGTGCTTCATCTCGCCCGACGCATAGCCTTCAGCGTGAATGTAGCTGATTTCCTTGAGCTTGAGCGCGCCTTCGAGCGCGAGCGGATAATCGGGACCGCGGCCGAGATAGAGCACGTCGCGCGCCGGGGCGACGAGATGCGCCATTTTCGCGATCTCCTCGTCGTGCGCCAGCGCGGCATTGAGCGCGGCAGGTGCCTCGATCAGATGCTTCACGATCTCGCGCTCGTCGGCGGCGCCGAGCTTGCCCTTCCTGAGCGCGAGGTGCGCCGCAAGCGCGGCGAGCACCGCGAGCTGGCAGGTGAAGGCCTTGGTCGAGGCGACGCCGATCTCGGGACCCGCGTGGGTCGGCAGCAGCAGGTCGGCCTCGCGCGCCATGCTGCTCGTCGGCACGTTGACGACCACCGCGATCGTCTGGCCGTTCGCCTTGCAGTGGCGCAACGCCGCGAGCGTATCTGCGGTCTCGCCCGACTGCGAGATGAAGAGCGCGAGCCCGCCCGGCTGGAGTACCGGGTCGCGGTAGCGGAATTCGGACGCGACATCGATGTCGACGGGAACGCGCGCAAAGGTCTCGAACCAGTATTTGGCAACCATGCCGGCATAGAAGCTGGTGCCGCACGCCACGATCGTGATGCGCTCGATCGTGCTGAGGTCGAAATCCATCTGCGGCAGCGCGACGGTCTGTTCGAGCGGGCGGATGTAGGAGGAGAGCGTCTGCGCGACCACCGTCGGCTGCTCGAAAATCTCCTTCTGCATGAAGTGGCGGTAATTGCCCTTCTCGACCGCTGCGGCGGTGACGCCGCTGGTCGTGATCTCGCGCGTGACCGGATTGTTGCCGGCGTCGAAAATCTGCGCGCCCTCGCGCGTGATCACGACCCAGTCGCCTTCGTCGAGATAGGCGATCTTCTGCGTCAGCGGCGCGAGCGCAAGCGCATCCGAGCCAAGATAGGTCTCTCCGTCGCCATAACCGACCACCAGCGGCGAACCGAGGCGCGCGCCGATAAGCAGGTCCGGGTGCTGGCGAAAGGCGATGGCGAGCGCGAACGCGCCGCGGAGCTGCGGCAGGATGGCCTTCACTGCATCCTGCGGCGAAAGCCCCGCCTCGACCTGCTCCGAAACGAGATGCGCGACGACCTCGGTGTCGGTCTCGCTCTCGAAGCTGCGCCCACGCGCCTGCAAGGCTTCGCGCAGCGGCTTGAAATTCTCGATGATCCCGTTGTGGACCAGCGCGACCTCGCCGGTCGCGTGCGGATGCGCGTTGCTCGTGGTCGGCGCGCCGTGCGTTGCCCAGCGGGTGTGCGCGATGCCGACGAGGCCGGGCGCCGGATTGCCCGCCAGTTCCCTGACGAGATTGCCCAGCTTCCCTTCGGCGCGGCGGCGGATCAGTTCTCCCCCATCGACCGTGCAGACGCCGGCCGAATCATAGCCGCGATACTCCATGCGCTTGAGCCCGTCGACGAGGCGGTCCGCCACCTGATCCTTGCCGATGATTCCGATAATTCCGCACATGGGGTCTGGCTTTCATTAGAGCGTGTAGGGAACGCGAATACCCGGCATTGCCGCCGGGAACACCTTGATATTGCGCGTGACGAGGATGCGGCCGCTGATTTGCGCGGTCGCCAGTACGAAAGCATCGGCCAGCGTCAAGCCCTTGCGCTCCGCCCGCAAGGCGGCAGCTCGCCGTGCCACGGCATCGCCGACCTCTTCGATCTGAAAGCAGCCGAGGAACGCCTCGACCGCTTTCACCGACGCGGTGTCGGCCGCCGACATCACCTCGGTCCAGCTCACGCGGCTGACGCTCTTGCGTCCGGCGCGGCGGATTTCGGCGCGTGCGACCTCGACGCCGTTCAGCGCGTCGATCAGGATGTCGCTGTCGAACTGCGCATCGATCATTCGCGCTTGCCCCGCAGCCGCCGCTGATATTTCAGCCCGTCGCCGATATCGACGCGGCCTTTCCAGATGCCAAAGGCGTTATCGATCGCGTCGCCCGAAACGTCGGCACGGTACGACGCGACGGCGCGGCGAACGAGTTCGGCCCGCGACACGCCCTGCTCGGCCGCGAGTGCGTCGAGCCACTGGATATCGTCGTCAGGGATGTCCGCAAGAAAGCGCATGGAGCATTGATATCATATCATGATATCAAATCAAGCCGCGAACTGCTTTCGATAGACAAGGAAGCCCGAATTGTCGGCGACCCGGTCGTAAAGCGCCATCGCGGCTTCGGGGCGCCAGCGCCGTGTCGCCGCTGCGCCCGTAAAAGGCGTTATATCCGTTCCACAGCGGCAGCCAGCGATCATGGTCGGCGCGGATCGCGGGCCGGATGATCAGGCCGCTATGCGCGCCCGAAATTCCGGTCGACGAAGATCATCGCAAATTGCCGCGGATCGGGCGCCTCGCCATTGCCTTCGGCGAAGCGCGCCTTGCCGTCGGTCCAGATCCTGAGAACCTGCGCGGCGAGTTCGGGCGGGAATTTCATCTGACGCTCGACGATCCGCTCCCAGCTTCCCTTGATGCCGAAGCTCTGCTCGAGTTGCGGAACCATCGCCTTGCAATAGCTTTCGGTCGCCTCGTCGAGATGGCCGATCGCCTTCAGCACATACGCATCGACGAAACGCAGGAAGGGCTTGTCGGTATAGCGGTCGCTCACGTCTTTCTCTCCATCATCCATTCTTCGCGGAGCAGGCCGAAGATCAGCGAATCGCGTACTCCGATATGCGTTTGCCATTCGCTGCGCAGCCGCCCCTCGCGCTGGAAACCAAGGCGCTCAAGCAGACCGATCGAACCGGCATTTTCCGGGTCGGTGTCGGCGAAGATGCGGCGAAGCGCCATCTCGCCGAAACCATGGTCGATCACACGTGCGACCGCTTCGCGGGCGATGCCGCGGCCCCAGTGGTCGCGGTGCAGGATATAGCCGATCTCTTTCACATCGGGCTTGCCGTCGATCAGGATCACCCAGCCGAGCGCGGCATCGTCGCGTTCGGTGATCGCCCAGCAAAGATATCCCTGCCCTTCGGCGGCATTGCCTTTGACATAGTCGACGGTCTCGGCGAGCGATTGGTGCGGCCCGCTCGACCACCAGGTCATCACGGCGGGATCGGAGAGCACGGGATACAGGGTCCGGGCATCATCCTCGCGGATCTGGCGCAGCACGAGGCGCGCGGTGGTCAGCATCGGTGCGGGCATGACGGCTATTTCTTCTCCGCCGCTTTCTTCTTGCGCATCGCGTCGTGGAAGCGGTCAGCCCAGCCCGGCTTGACCAGCTGCTCGCCGCGAACGAGGCGCAGTTCACCGTCGGCGACGTCGCGCGTCACCGCGCTGCCTGCGGCGACGATCGCGTCGCGGCCGATCTTCACCGGCGCGACGAGTGCGCTGTTCGATCCGATAAAGGCATTCTCGCCGATCTCGGTCCTGTATTTGAAATAGCCGTCGTAATTGCAGGTGATCGTCCCCGCGCCGATGTTCGCGCCGGCCCCGACGGTGACGTCTCCCAGATAAGTAAGGTGGTTCGCCTTCGCGCCCTTGCCGAGCACGGCCTTCTTTGTTTCGACGAAATTGCCGACTTTCGCCTTTTCGCCAAGGACGGTGCCGGGGCGCAGCCGCGCAAAGGGGCCGACCTCGCAACCCGTACCGATCGTCGCGCCTTCGATGTGGCAGTTGGCCCGGATATTGACGCCGTCGGCGACTTTCACGCCCGGACCGAAGAAGACATTGGGTTCGATCGCCACGTCGCGGCCGAGTTCGGTATCCCACGAGAACCAGACCGTTTCGGGCGCGCGCAGCGACGCGCCGCCGGCCATCGCCTCCTCGCGTCTGAACGCCTGCCACTGCGCCTCGGCCTGCGCGAGTTCGGCGCGACTGTTGATGCCGGCGACATCGGCCGGATCGGTTGTCACGACCGCGCACGAACGCCCGTCGGCGTTCGCGATATTCACAATGTCGACGAGGTAATATTCCTTCGCGGCGTTGTTGTCGGTTACCCGTGCAAGCAATGCGAACAGGTCGCGCGCCTTCGCCGCCATCAACCCCGAATTGCAGAGTCTGACCGCGCGTTCGGCGGCGGTCGCATCCTTGTGCTCGACCATTTTCGTGACGCGGTCGCCTTCGGTAATGACGCGGCCATATTGCAGCGGGTCGGCGGGCTCGAACGCGAGCACGACCACCGCTGGTGTGTCGTCGGCATTCAACCGGTCGATCATCGCGCGCATCGTCGCCGCGGGAACGAAGGGCACGTCGCCATAGAGGATTAGCACGTCGCCATCAAAGCCCGCCAGCGCGTCTTCGGCCCGCTGCACCGCATGACCGGTGCCCAGCTGCGGTTCCTGCACCGCAAGCTCGGCGCTGCCCGCCAGCGCGGCTTCGAGCTGGTCGGCCTTGTCGCCGACGACCACGACCTTCTTGGCGGGGCTCAGTGCATCGACGCTCGCCATCAGGTGCAGCAGCATCGGTCGCCCCGCGATCGGATGCAGCACCTTGTGGAGGTCGGACTTCATGCGGGTGCCCTTGCCCGCGGCGAGGATGACGGCGGCGATCGGATTGCTCATGGCGCGAGCCATGCCAGCAAATCATTGCGGTTTCCAGAGCGTCGCGCCATGGCGCCCGCCATGAGCGATTTTCCATTCCGCATCGTCGGCTTCGATCTCGACGGTACGCTCGTCGATACGCTCGGCGACCTCTCCGCTGCGCTCAACCACGCGCTGGCCCTTGCCGGCCGCGCGCCGCTGAGCGACGACGAGGTACGGCCGCTGGTCGGGCTCGGCACCACCCACCTGATCGAGCAGGCGCTCGCGGCGACCGGCGGCGTGCCCACGGACGACGTGCCCCGGCTGCTGCGGGAGCTGATCGGCTATTATGAGGCGCATATCGCGGTCCACAGCCGCCCCTTCCCCGGGCTCGTCGCTGCGCTCGACCGGCTCGATGCGCTGGGCGTCCGGACCGCGGTCGTGACCAACAAGCTCGAAGGCCTCGCGCGCCAGTTGCTCGGCGAACTCGGGCTCGCCGACCGCATGGCGACGATCATCGGCGGCGACAC
>NZ_DATMST010000285.1:0-8373 GCF_035565275.1 Sphingopyxis sp. | reverse complement strand
AGCGCGGCGAGCGCCTCCTCTCCGGCGCGCGCCTGTTTGAGTTCGCGGTCGAGCTTCGCGGCGGCGTCCTTCGACGCATTGGCTTCGGCATCGGCGCGGGCCTCGGCATCGATCGCGGCGCGGTCGCGCGCGTCGGCTTCGGCCATCGACAGGCACGGCGTGCCGATGCTGCCATATTGCTGCCCCGCATCGGTCAGGAAGCGCGTCAGCTCGCGTCCGGCGATCGCGAAGGCGAAGGGCGAATCGCCATCGTCTGCGCGCGTGATCGCGGTGTTGATGCCGACAATGCGCCCGCACTGGTCGACCAGCGGGCCGCCCGAATTGCCGCGCGATATCTTCGCGGTGTGGATCAGCATCGCGACCCCGTCGACCGCCTGCGTGTTCGACATATTGCCTTCGCTGCGCGTCGGCGTGCGCGGGGTGATATAATCGTTGGCGCTGCGCGCGGTGGCGAGATCGACGTTGCCCGGGTAACCCAATGCCACGACGTCGGCGCCCGAATCGAGCGGGCCGGTGTAGACCGCGGCGACGGGCAGGCGCGCTTCGCTGATTTCGATCAGCGCGAGATCGCGCGCGGCGTCGATCGCGATCAGCTTCGCGGCGTAGCTTTTCTGCCCCTCCGACGGCACGACGCCCAATGCGACATTGCCCGGATATTTGGCGGCCGATTCGACGACATGCGCGTTGGTGACGATGCGCGTCGGCGAAATCGCGATCCCGCTGCCATGGCCGAAGCCGACGACTTCGCCGTCGACCATCGCGACGGTGACGACGCGCACGACGCTGCGCGACGCCGCGCTGATATCGTCGGCCGCGCGCGCAGGCCCCGAAAGACCAAGGGTGACGGCAAGGAGAGCGAGCAGCAGGGGGAGGAGGCGGATCATGACGCGCAAAATAGAGCGGCGCGCTTTGAACGCAAGCATCGGGACGCGGCGCCGGACGCATCATGACATTGCATGTCCATCAACCGGAAAAGGACGAACCGATGACCTATATGATTGAGGGGCTCAGCCCCGATCGCTTTGCCCCGCTCTTCGCGCTCGACGACGCCGGCCTCGCCGCGATCAAAGCGCGCCGCGTCACCGCGACCGCGGCTCGCGGCTTTCCGTGCCGCGTCAGCCTGGAGGATGCGAAGGCGGGGGAGCAACTGATCCTGCTCCATCACACCAGCCACGACGTCGAAACGCCGTATCGCAGCGCCTATGCGATCTATGTCCGGCAGGGTGTCGCCGCCGCGCGCTACCGGGATGAGCTGCCCCCGGTATTCGAGGGTCGCCCGCTGGCGCTACGCGCGTTTGGAACGGACGGCATGCTGCGAACCGCACGGCTCGCGGGGCCGGGCGAAGCCGATGGCGCGATCCGCGACCTGTTCGCCGACGATGGCGTCTCCTATATCGATGCCCATAATGCCGCATACGGCTGCTTCGCCGCGCGGATCGAACGGGACGAAGCCCAGGGGAGCGAGACATGAGCGTCGCCGAAACCATGACCGATGACGATCGCTGGGCGGCGGTGCTGCGCCGCGATCGCGCGCTCGACGGGCGCTTCGTCACCGGGGTGCTCACCACGGGCATCTACTGCCGCCCGAGCTGCGCCGCGCGGCATCCGCTGCGCGAAAATGTCCGCTTCTTTTCCGATGGCGCCGCGGCGCGCGAAACGGGTCTTCGCCCGTGCAAGCGCTGCCTGCCCGACGACGTCGCGCGCGACGAAGGCGCGGTGCTGGGGGCGATCGCGGCGATCCAGCAAAGCGAGGAGCCGCTCGCGCTCGCCGATCTCGCGGCACGGACCGGCTATTCGCCGACGCATTTCCAGCGCGTCTTCACCCGCCACACAGGGCTTTCGCCCGCCGCCTATGCCCGCGCGCTGCGTGAGGAGCGCGCGCGGCAGGCATTGAGCGATGGCACGAGGGTGACCGACGCGATTTACGACGCGGGCTTTTCGGGGCCGTCGCGTTTCTATCAGAATATGGAGGGACGTATGGGTATGACGGCTTCGGCCTGGGTGAATGGCGGCAAGGGTGCGACGATCCACTGGGCGGTCGTGCCGACGAGCCTTGGCGACATGCTGGTCGCCGCAACCGAGAAGGGCGTTTGCCGGTTGAGCTTCGCCGAAGGGCGCGAGGCGCTCGAGGCGCGTTTTCCGGCCGCCGAACTGATTGAGGGTGGCGACGCATTCGCGGCGCTGCTGAAACAGGTCGTGGCGGCGGTCGAGGCGCCGGTGAACGGTTTCGATCATATCCCGATCGACGTGAAGGGCACGGCGTTTCAGGAAGCCGTGTGGCGCGAGCTTCGCCGGATTCCGGCGGGCGAAACGCGGAGCTATTCCGACATCGCCGCTGCGGTCGGCAGGCCCAGGGCGGTGCGTGCGGCGGGGAGCGCCAATGGCGCGAACAATGTCGCGGTGCTGATTCCGTGCCACCGCGTGGTACGCACCGACGGGACGCTCGGCGGCTATGCCTATGGCCTGCCGATCAAGGAAGAATTGCTGAAGAGGGAGAGTTTCTGATGTCCGACAAGATTGCCGAATTTCGGGCGCTTCACGTTCCGGGTAACCCGCTGATCCTCGTCAATATCTGGGACGCGGGGAGTGCGAAGGCGGTCACTGCGGCGGGCGCGAAGGCAATCGCGACCGGCAGCTTCGGCGTCGCCGGGGCGCAGGGCCGCGCCGATGGCGAGGATTTCCCGCTCGAGGATGTGTTCGCAAACCTCGACCGCATCCTGTCGGTCACCGACCTGCCGGTGACCATCGACATGGAGTCGGGCTATGGCGCCGATCCGGAGGCGGTCGGCGTCTCGGTCGGCCGGGCGAAGGCTGCGGGCGCAGCGGGGATCAACATGGAGGACCGGCTGCCCGGCGAGACCGGGCTGCTCGCCATCCCCGACGCCGTGGCACGTTACCGGGCCGCCGCCGACACCGGCATCTTCGTCAACGCGCGCTGCGACACGTTTCTCGGGGCCGACGTGGAGAAGGATGGCGACGCGCTCGTCGCCGCGACGCTGGAACGAGCGCGCGCCTATGCCGATGCGGGCGCGGGGTCGCTGTTCGTGCCTTTCCTGCTCGATCCCCGATGCATCGGCGCGATCTGCGAAGGGTCGCCGCTGCCTGTGAACATCCTCCGCGGCAAGGGTGGACCGACCCACAAGGAACTCGCCGCGCTTGGCGTGGCCCGAATCAGCCACGGCCATCAGCCGTGGGCGGGGGCGATGACATGGCTGGCGGATCAGGCGGCGCAGGTGCTGGGCGGCGCCGAACCCGATTATTGACGCGGCGCGTCAGTCGGTCGCGTCTTCGGTCCCTTCGGTCCGCGTGAAGGTGTTCGACCGGTCGCGGCCGCGCAGGGTTTCGAGCTGATCGAGCAGCGATTGCCCTTGCCCCCGGTCGTGCGGATCGAAGGCGACCGTCTGGGCCAGCCGCATCGCTTCGCCGAACCGGCCCCGGTTCGCGAGCGCGAAGGCGTGGTTGATGCGGATCGTGACATTCTCGGGCTCGAGCGCGAAGGCTCTTTCGAGCCCCTGAAGCGCGATGTTGGTCGGTTGGAAGCCCTGATCGCCGAAGGTCTCGAAATAAGCGAAGAGCGGGATCGGATCGTCGGGGTCGGTGCGATTGGCAAGCGTGATCGGCTTGCGCACCATGCTCCACGCCCCGGCGCTATAATCGCCCTTCCGGTCCATCTCGAGCGCGATCAGCCGTCCCAGCAGGACATTGGCGCGGACGTGGTCGGGTTTCAGCGCGATCGCCTTGTCGACCGCCGCGCGCGCGGCGGCAAGATCGCGCTTGTCGTCGTCCATGCGCCATTCGGCCGCGGCGACCTCGTACCAGACGCCGGCATTGTCGGGATGGGCTGCGGCGAGCCTTTGCAGCGCCGGGCGGAGGAGCGCCGTCCGTTCGGAGGAATTGGCGGCACTCAGCCGTTCGAGGCGCAGCGGGATCAGGGCATCCTCGCCGCCCGCGAGCGGGGTGATCGTGATCGCCCCCTCGACCTTCACCGGTTCGTGCAGCGTGACATAGGCCAGCGAGCGGTTGAGATAGCGGTTGAGATCCTTGTCGAGCAGGCCCAGGTCGCCGAACGTCTTGCGCGCCGCGTCGACGGCATCCTCGCCGCGATTGATCGCCTGCATATAGGCGAGCAGCTGGCCCTGCCGGTTCGGGTCGCTGTAGAGCATGTGCGTCAGCAACCACGACCGCCCGTAATAGGCATCCGTCATCCCGGCGGTCCCCATCGCATCCGGACGCTTCGTGATCAGTTGCTCGACCGGAATCTTCGGCATTTCGAGCAGTCCGTAGGCCCGGCGGTACACCGGCTTGCCGATCGCCGCCCTGCCGTCCCGGGTGAAATCGACGGTCGACACATATTCGGCGAAGCCTTCGATGAACCAGGCCGGAAAGGCGGCCGGCACATAGCGCTTCATGAAATGATGCGCATATTCGTGGAACAGCGTCTGTTGCGCCAAGGGCGTGCCGCGTCCCTCGTCATTCTCGCGGTTCGAAACCGCGAAGGCGCCGTCGGGCGTCGACAGGTAGAATCCCGCGATCGACGATCCGCTTTTCCCCGAGGCGAGCCGGCCGGCATCGTCGGCACGCTCGACCAGATAGATGGTCAGGCGATTCGGTTCGAACCCGCCGGGGACGCTGAAGCGGTGGCGCAGCGTCGCATCGAACCGCTGGAGATTTTCGGCAAAGCCGCGCAGCGGTTTCTCGCTGCCCTCGCTGTAGATGATGAAATTGTTGGTGTCGGCGCGCAGCCAGCGGGCGCTGGCCGGCGTGACCAGCGCCATGCCGAGCAAGGCGGCAACCGCCGCCGCGATCCCGTGTCGCATCCCGTTCCCCCTGCCGGCCGTCGCTGCCCCCGGCGTCAGCTCTTTTTCTTGCCCGCCGCCTCGTCCTTCTGGTCCTGGAAGATTTCGGCGATTTTCGTCCGCGCGTCGTCGAGCTTGTCCTGCTCGATGAACTCGACCGTCGCGAGAATCTTGTTTTCCTTTTCGGTCCCGTGAGCCGAAAAGGCGATCGGCGAGAGGACGTCCTTCGCAAGCTTGCCCTTGTTCTCGTTCAGGAGTTGCCGGGCGAGGATGAGGCGGTAGCCCGCATCATAGGACGCATAATTCCATGCATCCTCAAGCGTGATCAGCGCATCCTCGGGGATCGATTCGCCGGCCTCGAAATAGGACATGTAGAGGCCGATCATCGGACGCGGATCCTTGAGGTCGAGCTTGTGCGCCTTGGTGAACCAGGGGCGCGCTGCGGCGTATTGCGTCTTGTCGGTTTCGCCGCGCGCCATGGCGATTCCGCCCATCATGAAATGCGCGAGCGATGAATCGGGCGCGAGGGCGATCGCGCGCTTTGCCGCGGTTTCGGCGGCGTCGAAATTCTTCGCGTCGATCTGCGCCTCGGCTACCGCGAGCTGCGCGAACAGGCTGTCGGGATTGGCGGCGTCCTTGCCGGCCATGTCGCGCGCGACGTCCTTGGCCTGCTTCGGGTCGACGCCGCGCTGCGAGCGAATATAGGCCGGCATCAGGCTTTCCTCGACCGGCGTCAGCGCGCGCATCGTCACCACGGGCTCGACATAGGCGGGCGGCTTGACGTCGTACCCGGGGAAGGGGCCATTCTTGTATTTGCGCAGTTCGGCCTGCAGCTTGTCGAGATCGCCGAAGATGCGCTTCGCGGCTTCGAGGCTGTCCTCGCCCTTGTTGAGCGCGGTCAGATAGGCCGGCAGCTGCCCTTTGCGCGCTTCGTTGAAGTTCAGATAATGCGACAGCAGCCAGCCCACCGAATAGGACTGCATCTGTTCCATTCCCTTCAGCTTGACCTTGTGATCGAACATGCGCGACAGGCGGGTATCGGGCAGCACCCTCAGCGCTTCGCCGCGTGCCTGCGGCACATTGCCGAGGTGAAAACTGCCATCGTCGCGAAGGTCGATCGTGCCATAGACTTCGGCAAAGCCTTCGGCATACCAATAGGGATAGGCGGTGCTGAAATTGGTCAGCATGAAATGGTGCGTATATTCGTGGAACAGCACGCGCTGCGTGTCGAGCTGCACCTCGTTCAGGGTGCGGACGCCCATGCCGTCGCGGCGCTTGTTGCGCACCGGGACGAAGGCGACGGTGCTGCCCGCGCGCGGAATGTAAAAGCCGTAAATACCCGATCCGGGCGCCCCCGCGAGCGCGGCGATATCGTCGGTATCGCCGCTGCGGAACACCTTGACCTTGTTCGCCTGACCCATGTCGGGACCGGGAACGGGCCGCGCCTGCAGATAGCGGAGCGCATTGTCGTATCGTTCGAGCAGGCGCGCGAACTGTTCGGCGTCCTCTTTCTTGCTTTCCGAATAGACGATGAAATGCGACGTTTCGGCCTGCCACCATTCGGCGCGCGCGCTCGCGCTGATCGA
The DNA here is from genome assembly GCF_035565275.1 of Sphingopyxis sp. Classification (GTDB taxonomy): domain Bacteria; phylum Pseudomonadota; class Alphaproteobacteria; order Sphingomonadales; family Sphingomonadaceae; genus Sphingopyxis. Next base: position 1,991 of record NZ_DATMST010000285.1, on the reverse strand, counting down.
AAGCGCCGCCAAAGCCACCCCGGCGCCGATGGCGCGGGTCCATTTTCCGATAGTCACCCCTGATCTCCCAACCCGTAATCCCCCGGTAATGCATCGATGATTAACAGGAAAATTTCGCGAATCCAGTTCGCTTCGTCGCAGGCGGGTCAGACGAAGCTATAGGGGTCGATGTCGATCGCGAGCCGCGCTTTCGCGGGCCAGTCGATGCTGCCCACCCAGTCGCGGATCGTTCCCTGCAGGTCGAAACTGCGCGGCGCGTGGAGCAGCAGGCGAAAACGGTGGCGACCGCGCAGCATCGCGAGCGGGGCGGGCGCGGGGCCATAGACCGCGAGTCCCTCGGCAACCGGTGCCTTCTGCCCCAGCCGCTGCGCGACGCCGCGCGCGACCTCGATGTCCTCCGACGAGATGACGAGCGCGGCGAAGCGGCCATAGGGCGGCGCGCCCGCGAATTTCCGTGCCGCGGCCTCCGCCGAATAGAAACCGTCGCGGTCGTTCGCGACGAGCGCCGCCATCACCGGCGCCTCGGGCACGCGCGTCTGAATCAGCACTTCGCCGGGCTTCACGCCGCGCCCCGCACGCCCCGCGACCTGCGCGATCTGCTGGAAAGTGCGTTCGGATGCGCGGAGGTCGCCGCCGTCGAGCCCGAGATCGGCGTCGACGACGCCGACGAGCGTGAGGTTCGGGAAATGATAGCCCTTGGTGACGAGCTGCGTCCCGATGATGATGTCGACCAGTCCGCCCTCGACGTTATCGACGAACTCGGCGGCCTTCGCGGGCGACCAGAGGGTGTCCGATGTGACGATCGCGACTCGCGCTTCGGGGAAGCGCAGCGCGACCTCGTCGGCGACGCGCTCGACCCCGGGCCCGCACGCGACAAGGCTGTCCTCGTCCTCGCATTCGGGGCAAAGCCGCGGCGGCGGCATCACATGACCGCAATGATGGCAGGCGAGACGATGGACGAGCCGGTGCTCGACCATCCACGCGGTGCAGTTGGGGCACTGGATGCGGTGGCCGCAGGTCCGGCAGAGCGTCAGCGGGGCGAAGCCGCGGCGGTTGAGGAAGAGGAGGCTCTGCTCGCCCTTTTGCAATCGGTCGGCGAGCGCGTCGACGAGGGGCGGGGCGAGCCAGCGGCCGCGATCAGGCGGGTCCTGCCGCATGTCGATCGCGGCGAGATCGGGCAGGGTCGCACCGCCGAAGCGCGCGGGGAGGATGATGTGGCGATAGCGCCCCGCCTCGACCATCGCGAGGCTTTCGAGCGCGGGGGTCGCGCTCGCGAGCACCACCGGCAGTCCTTCGAAATGTCCGCGCATGACCGCGACGTCGCGTGCGTGGTAATGGACGCCATCCTCCTGCTTGAAACTCGTCTCGTGCGCCTCGTCGACGACGATGACGCCCAGATTGGCGTAGGGCAGGAACAGCGCCGAGCGTGCCCCGACGACGATCTTCGCTTCGCCGCTCGCGATGGCGTGCCAGGCGCGGCGTCGCTCGGTCGAGCGCAACCCCGAGTGCCAGGCGACGGGCTCGCACCCGAAGCGCGCGGCGAATCGCGTGAGCATCGGTTCGGTCAGCGCGATTTCGGGGAGCAGGACGAGCGCCTGCTTGCCCGCGTCGGTCGCGGCGGCGATCGCTTCCATATAGACTTCGGTCTTGCCCGATCCGGTGACGCCGTCGAGCAGCAGCGTGTCGAATTTGGCGGCCGCGACCGCATCCTTGAGCTGCGCCGCGGCGGCGGTCTGCTCGTCGGACAGGTCGGGCGGGGCGAAGCCGCTGTCGGGTTCGGGATAGGGCTGGTCGGCCGCGACGGTGACGGCCTCGAGCGCGCTGGTGCTCACGAGCCCGCGGATCACCGCGTCGCTGACTTCGGCGAGCGCGGCGAGTTCGCGCACCATCCCCTGCCGCGCGCCGATCTTTTCGAGCGCGACCGTCCGCTGCGCCGTCATGCGTGCGGGCAATTCGCCGGTGGCGCGATATTCGACGATCGGGCGCCGCGC
>NZ_DATMST010000284.1:0-7094 GCF_035565275.1 Sphingopyxis sp. | reverse complement strand
GCCCACCGCGCCGGTGACGCTCTCGGGCGACGGCCGCCTCGCCACCACGACGTTGACCGTGCTGACCTATAATCTGGAAGGGCTGGGCTGGCCCGCGCGCAAGGGGCGTGCGCGCGAACTCGGGGAAATCGGTGCCCGACTGGCGGCGATGCGGGAGGACGGCAGCGCCCCCGACGTCATCCTGTTCCAGGAAATGTTCAGCAGCGCGGCGAAGCGCGCGGTCGCCGCGAGCGGCTATCCGGCGATCGCTCCGGGACCGCAGCGGACGACGAAACCCTTCGCGGCGGGCGCCGAAAAGATGCCGGGAAAATCGAGGCCGCTGAAGGGCGAGGTCGGCTTCAAGCTGCTGGGCGGCGGGCTGGCGATCGCGTCGCGCTATCCGATCGTCGACACCGCGCTCGACGCCTATGGCCGGCGCGCGTGCGCGGGGCTGGACTGTCTGGCGAACAAGGGGGTGATGCTCGCGCGGATCCGGATGCCGGGGGTGCCCGCGCCGATCGACATATACAACACGCACATGAATTCGCGCGGCGCGTCGGGCGTATCCGAAGCGCGCGACGGGGAGGCGCACGCGCGGCAAGCAATCGCCGCGTCGGAATTTATCGCGCGGACGCAGGACATGGCGGTCCCGCTGATCTTTGGCGGCGATTTCAACATGCGGCATTCGGAAGATCGCTGGGCGGAATTCTCCGAATATCATCCGCTGTCGCTGGTGCACGAAGTATGCGTCGATCCCGCGTCGGGATGCGAGGTGAAGATGTCGTGGGATGGCGATGCGCCGTGGATGGATACGCAGGACCTGCAATTCTTCGCCGACGGCGAGCAGTTGACGGTGCGCCCGGTTCGCGTCGAAGCCATGTTCGACGGGGGCGCAAGCGGTCCGCGCCTGTCGGACCATGACGGGTTTCTCGTTACCTATGAACTTCGCTGGCCGGCGGGGGTGGTCGCGCGACCGGCCTGCGAAGCGGCGCAGCCCTAAAGCGCCATCAGCAAGGCCGCGAGGGTCGCGGCGACGATGACGAACAGGATGAATGCCCGAAGCCCGTACAGGCGGATGAGCCGCGCGCCCCGGGTTTCGGCGGGAGGCCAGCCGGCGACCGGCGCGTGCGCGTGGTCATCGGGCAAGGCGGCATCGCCCGCACGCGGGAACACGGGCTGCGAGGCGAGACCCGGTCCGCTGATCCCGCTCGCAAGCGCAAGCTTTTCGAACGCGACCGCCATCTTTTCCTCCTTGAGATTGCGGCCGACCTCGCGCTGGCGCGGATCGTCAGGAGACAGCGGAAGCGCCGCGACGAGCCGTTCGACCCTGGTATCGAGCGCGTGCAGATCGTCGATCGCTTCCATCGCGCGCGAGCGATCACCGCGTTCGAGCGCGAGTTGCAGCCTTGTCATCGACAGCATGCCGATGCGATACAGCTGAAGCCCCAGCGCATAGTCATTGGCGGTCGCCAGGACGTCAGGCGCGGGATCGACCGGATGATCCCCGTGCCGGGTCGAAAGCGCGTTCATATTTATCAGCTCCTGACACCTCCCTCCCCGAAAGCGGACTAGAACGGCGGCGCGTGCGCGAGGAGTCCCGATCCGACCCGCTGTGCCGGGGATGCGCCGGATGGTGGCGAAAGCTCCGGCCGGCAGGCGCGTTCCGGTTTCGGCCAGGGACGCTTCAGGTTTGAAAGCAAGAAACGGGGCGTGCAGATCGTCCCTCCGTGGCAAACTCCGGACATGAGCGAGACTATCGAGACACGAACCGCCGCGCTGGACTGGGACGGCATTGCCGCGGCGCTCGACCGCGAGGGTTGGGCGGTGATCCCCGGGCTGCTTTCGGGTGCCGAATGCGGGCGCATGGCGGCATCATACGCAGAGGAGAAGTTGTTCCGCAGCCACGTGCATATGGCACGGCACGGGTTCGGGCGCGGCGAATATCGTTACTTTGCCTATCCGCTGCCGCCGCTGGTTGCGGACTTGCGCCGCGCGCTCTATCCGCGGCTCGCGCCGATCGCGAACCGCTGGCACGAGCGCATGGGGCAGGCGGTCCGCTTTCCGGCCGACCACGGCGAATTTCTGGCGCGATGTCATGATGCAGGGCAGGCGCGACCGACGCCGCTGCTGCTGAAATATCGCGCCGGCGACTATAATTGCCTGCATCAGGACCTGTACGGCGAGCATGTCTTTCCGCTGCAGGCGGCCGTCCTGTTGTCGGCGCCGGGCGAGGATTTCACCGGGGGCGAATTCGTGCTGACCGAACAGCGCCCGCGCATGCAATCGAGAGTCGCCGTCGTGCCGCTGGAAAAGGGCGATGCGGTGCTGTTCGCGGTGAACGTGCGGCCGGTGCAGGGCGCGCGCGGCGATTATCGCGTCGCGATGCGGCACGGGGTGAGCGCCATCGGGGCAGGCAACCGTCACACGCTGGGGATCATCTTTCACGACGCGGCTTGACAGGCCTGTGCTCCGGATCACGGTTTCTCGAAGCCGAATCGGTTAGCGAGACCTGGTCGGGAGCAAGGAGCAGAAGACGATGAGTTTATTGTTGGCGGTCGCGGCTATGGCTCCCGCCTTTCCCGAAAATGTCGAGATCAGTCAGCGCTATGATTGTACAGTCCGTTCGACCGGGCATGAAAAGCGACGTTCAGAGCCGTTTCCGGCGGGCGACTATGTGTTCCTGTTTCCTGCGGCCACCGGCCTGATCCCGGGGAAATCCATTCCCTATGTCCACACCCTTGTCGATGGCCGCACATATTTCGAACAAGCCACGATCGAGACGGCCGCCCCCGACCTTGGCCCTTCCTTCGGTTTCGCACTCCGCACCGGCCCCGGGGCGACGCTGGCGTTCACGACGCGCGATCCCGAAGCAGGCGAGCAGTCCGGGCTGCGCGGCTCGTATCGCACGATCGAGGGCCGCGAAATCAAACTTGAAGGGGAGTGCCGGGTCCGGAGCGGCCCCGTCTCCGTCAGTATCTCTTCACCCTGACGCGGAAATTCCAGGCGCGCGATCCGCCCGACCGATCTACCGCGCCGGGGAAGAACAAGCCTTCAGCCAGAAGAATAGCGATATTTATCGGCCAGTCCGATGTCCCGTATGATACGCAATCCGGCGGCGAGTTCGGCCGCGCCGAGTTCGCGAAGCGGCTTGCGAAGCCCGCCGACCGGCAGGCCGCAGGCGCGCATCAAGGATTTGATCGCGACGGGATTGATCGCGGAATAGTTGAAATGGAGCAGCGGCAGCAGCTCCAGATATTGCTCGCGGAAGGTCGCCGCTTCGCCTTCTCCCGCCCAGGGCGCCGATATGGCCGCCATTTCCGCCGGCGCTATATTTCCTCCCATATTCGCGGTACCATGGCCGCCGAGCGCCATCGTGGGAACGACGAGGCCGAGGTTGGGGGAGTCGCAGCACATCACCGAGACATCGGGTGCCGCGGCAAGGATTTGCGCCACCTGCCCGACGCGCGCGGTCGATTCCTTGTGGATGACGATGTTGGGATGGCGGAAGAGCCGCAACAGCTGGTCCCAGTGAAGATCGGTCTTCACGCGCGGCGGGTTGTTGTAGATGCCGAGCGGCAGGTCGACCGCGTCGGCGACCTCGAGGTAGAATTGCTCGATATCGGCCTCCGGCGCGCAAAGATACGGCGGCGCGGCGATGATCGCACCGTCGGCACCGTTCGCTGCAGCGAAGCGGACATTCTCGATCACCTGTTCGGCCGAGGGGCCGGTGCAGCCATAGAAAAAGGCCATGTCGCCGGTCCGCATCTTTGCCGTTTCGACGATGATGCGCTTTTTCTCCTCGGGTGAAAGCAGCGTCGGCTCGCCGGTCGAGCCCATGAACAGGATCGCGCGCGTACCATTTTGCTGCTGGTGATCGAGCAGCGCCCGCCAGGCGCCGAAATCAATCTCTCCCCGACTGTCGAACGGCGTGACCGTTGCGACGAAAGATCCTTCGATCCGGGTACCCGGCATGGCGCACCTCCCTGAAAAAGCCATTGGACAAGGACAATGATGAGTGTGACCGTCAAAATCCGCTATCCGGGCTGGCGGAATTGCGTGTCTCGCCACTCATATAATCAGGAGCACGCGATCCGGCGCCCGATGGCCGGGACAACGCGGGGGAAAAACATGCGGAAAACCGCCCACAGCATCGCGCGCGCGGTCGCCGCCGGCCTCATCTTCCTGTGCGCCGGGTCGGCGATCACGGGATCGGCGCAGGATGCCTCGCAGGGCGCGCTGGTCCTGCGCGCCGCGCGGATGTTCGATGCGACGAGCGAACGGATGCGCACCGACGCGGTCGTAATCGTCCAGAACGGGAGGATTGTCGGGGTTGGTGGCAATGCCGCCATTCCCGAAGGCGCCCGGACAATCGACCTTGGCGATGCCACGCTGCTGCCCGGGTTCATCGACGTCCATTCGCACCTGACGCTCGAACCCGACGAGAATTATTACCGCAAGACGCTCAACGAGTTGATGCGCAACCCGACCGAGATGGCCTTCTACGCCGGCGCCAATGCGCGACGGACGCTCGATGCCGGCTTCACCACAGTGCGTCACGTCGGCGCGCGCGAGTTTATCGACGTCGGGCTTCGCAACGCGATCGCTGCGAACCTCACCGCGGGACCGCGCATCCTCGCTGCGGGCAATGCGATAACCGCCACCGGCGGAAGCTGCGACCGGGCGCCCTACCCCGCGCAGCGCGTCGCACCGCTGACTCCCCGTGAGGGTGTCTGTACCGGCGCCGACCAGTGCCGCGATGCGGTGCGCAACCAGATCAAATGGGGCGCCGACGTCATCAAGGTCTGCGCCTCTGGCGGCGTCCTGTCCTACGACCCCGTCGATGTCCCGCAGTTTACGCGCGAGGAGCTCGACGCCGCGATCGGTGAAGCGCATCACTGGGGGCGCAAGGTCGCGGCGCATTCGCACGGCGACACCGCCTCGCGGCTCGCAATCGAGGCCGGGGTCGATTCGATCGAGCATGGCAGCTTCCTGTCGGAGGATACGCTGAAAAGGATGAAGGCAAAGGGGGTGTTTCTCGTTCCCACCTTCATGGCGATCGACTGGGTCAAGAAGAATGCGGACAGCTATCCGCCCAATATCGCCGAAAAGGCCCGCGTTGCGGCGGCGGCTCATACCGCCATGTTCAAGGCCGCCCTGCGCCTCGGCGTGCCGATTGCGCTCGGAACCGACGCGACGGTGCGCCCTGACGGTCACGGGCGCAATGCGATGGAATTCGGCCTGATGGTCGATGCCGGCATGCCGCCCGCCACCGCGCTGATCGCCGGGACGAGCAATGCCGCACGGCTGCTCGGTCTCGATGCCGAGATCGGGACACTCACTGTTGGCAAATCGGCCGACATTGTCGCGGTACCCGGCAATCCCGTCATCGACATCCGGGTCACTGAAAGACCCCTGTTCGTCATGCAACGCGGGCGGGTCATCCGCCAGGATGGCCAGTCGCTGCTCCGGTAAACGCCGGTTCGTCTCATCAAGGCCCAAGGGAAAATCAGATGCGCCGTTTCTTGACCGTCCTGTTGCTCGCCGCGAGCCCGCTGTCCTTCGCTTCTGCCGCGGCGGCGGCCGATACCGCCGCGACGGCGCCGTCGCTGCTCGACGTCCCGCGGATCGACTTCACAAAGCGCGTCCTTGCCAATGGCGCGACCCTCTATGCGATCCGCGATACCGGCTCGGCGACGGTTTCGATCAACATCTGGTACGACGTCGGCCAGCGTGACGATCCGCCGGCCCGTGGCGGCTTCGCGCATCTGTTCGAGCATCTGATGTTCAAGACGACACGCAATCTGCCCGGCGGGGTGCTCGAGGCAGTCAATGCCATGGGCGGCAACGCCAACGCATCGACGCTGTTCGACTATACCGACTATTATATCACCGTACCCGCCAACCAGCTCGAGGGCATGCTGTGGCTCGAAGGTGAGCGGCTGCGCAACCTCGTGATCGACGAGAAGTCGTTCCATTCGGAACGCGACGTCGTGAAGGAGGAACTGCGCCAGCGCGTCCTGTCGCAGCCCTATGGGCGCATCCTCTACACGCTGCTTCCCGCCTTCTCCTTCGACGGGCATCCCTATGCTCGTCCGATCGGTGGTACGATCGCGGACCTCGATCAGGCAAAGCTCGCCGACGTGCAGGCGTTTCACGAAGCCTATTACCGGCCCGACAATGCGGTCTTCGTCGTATCGGGCAATTTCGACCCGGCACAGCTCGACGCCTGGGCCGACCGCTATATCGGGTCGGCACCGCGTCCCGACCGCGCGATCCCCCGCGACCCCGCGAAGGGGCGCCCGGTCGCGGCGCGGGCAATCGACGCCTATGCGCCGAACGTTCCGCTGCCTGCGGTCGCGTTCGCGTGGCGCGCGCCTTTCGCCGCCGATGCCGACGCGGCCGGGATCGACCTGATCGAGGCGGTACTGACGCGCGGCGCCGCATCGCGCCTGCGCCGCAATCTGGTCGACGAACAGGGCGTCGCATCGGCCATCAGCAGCTACAATCTCCCGACGCGCGACGGCCATGCCTTCGCGTTGGTCGTGACGCTCGCCAAGGGGCGCGAGATCGCCGATGCCGAAGCAGCGCTCACCGCCGAGATCGCGCGGCTTCGCGACACACCGCTGCCCCCCGCCGAACTCGACGCGGTCAAGAACGGCCTGTTCGGCGACGCGCTAGCGCGGCGCGAGACCGCGCGAGGTCGCGCCTACGAGCTCGGTGGCGGTGCCGCACTGACGGGCGATCCGGGCCTTGCTGACGCGCGGCTCGACGCCATTCGCCGCATGACCTCCGCCGACCTCCAGCGCGTTGCGAAGAACTGGCTCGACGACGGGAAGCGGGTGACGCTGCGCTATCGCGACGAAAGCCAGCGCCCTGCGGGCTACGCCGGCGACACCTCTCCCGACGTGTCGAAAATGGGTCCGGCGGTTCCGACCGCAAGCCTGCCACCGGTCGCCATCGCCAGCGCGGATGCGCGCGAGGCCCGCCCCGCTCCTGCCGAAGCCGTTCCCTCGGTCGCGCCGGCGCTTGCCGAACGCCGCCTCTCCAACGGCCTGCGCGTCGTCATCGCCCAATCGTCGAAGGTTCCCCTCGCCAGCGTCCGGCTGGTGATCGAC
>NZ_DATMST010000283.1:0-7557 GCF_035565275.1 Sphingopyxis sp. | reverse complement strand
CTCGCGCGCGCCGCCGACGATCCACGATTTCGGGGGCTTTCCCGACGAACTCTTCGCGATGCGCTATCCCGCGCCGGGCGATCCGGCGCTGGCGGCGCGGGTCGTCGACCTCCTTGCGGGCCACGGCCTCGCCGTCACCGCCGATCCCGACCGCGGGCTCGATCATGGTGCATGGGTGCCGTTGTCGCTGATCTATCCGGATGCCGACATTCCCGTCGTTCAGCTCTCGATCGCATCGAACGCGTCGCCCGAATGGCATTATGCGCTCGGCCAGGCGCTCGCGCCGCTGCGCGACGAAGGCGTATTGATTATCGGATCGGGCAGCATCACCCACAACCTGCGCGCCTATTTCACGACCCGCCCGCCGATCGACGCCCCCGCGCCGCGATGGGTCACGGACTTCACCGCCTGGATCGCCGGGCGCATGGCGGCGGGCGCGGTCGGCGATATACTGCACGCGGTCGAGCGTGCGCCGCACGGGCGCGACAATCATCCGACCCCCGACCATATCTTGCCGCTGTTCGTCGCTCTCGGGGCTGGTGCAGGCCCGGGCGGAACCGCGCTCAAGGCCGAGCGGCTGCACGCCAGCACGACCTACGCCGTGCTCGCGATGGACGTTTATGCTTTCGATGGCGAGACAGCCGGCGCCATATAGCGCCCTCCGGCCAAAGCCGGGATCACGCCCTTGCGCCGGATACCGGCTTCTCGTCGCGGCGCAGCGTCAGGACCTCCACGCCGTCTGCCGTCACCGCAACGGTATGCTCGAACTGGGCCGACAGCTTGCGGTCGTCCGTCACCACCGTCCATCCGTCCTTTTCGGTCGACACCTTGCGGCCGCCCTGGTTGATCATCGGCTCGACGGTGAACACCATACCCTCGCGCAGCCTCATTCCGCTTCCCGGCTGCCCGAAGTTCAGCACATTGGGCTCCTCGTGCATCTCGCGGCCGATGCCGTGTCCGCAATATTCGCGCACGACCGAATAGCCGTTCTTCTTCGCATGCCGTTCGATCGCAAAGCCGATGTCGCCCAGATGCCCGCCGGGCCGTACCTGCCCGATCCCCCGCCACATCGCCTCCTGCGCCACCCGGACCAGCCGCTTCGCGGCGGGCGCGACGCTGCCGACCATATAGGTCTTGCTCGAATCGGCGATGAAGCCGTTCTTTTCCAGCGTGATGTCGAGGTTGATGATGTCGCCCTCGCGAATGACCGCGCGCGCGTCGGGCACGCCGTGGCAGACGACATGGTTGATCGAGCAGTTCAGCACATACTGAAAGCCATATTGCCCCTTGCTCGCCGGACGCGCCGCGAGGTCGACAGTGATGAAACGGTCGACGAGATCGTTGACCTCCATCGTCGACATGCCGGCAAGTTCCACGTCGTCGAGCATCTCGAAGACCGATGCGAGCAGCTTGCCCGATACGCGCATCAGCGCCAGCTCGTCCGGAGTCTTCACCATGTCAGGCGGCCGCCAGATCCGGAGCACGCACCTGTACGGCGGCAAGCTGCATCCGGACGATCTCGTTGAACGACAGCGCCGGATTGGCCTCGGCCAGCATGCCGATCTTCATCCAGTATTCGGCCTGCGCATTGATCGACCGGCACATGACATGGCTCGCCCGGCGCGCTTCCTCGTGCAGTTCGTCGTCGATTTTCACGATGCCCATCGATCGTCCCTTCAAACAGAATATACGAACCATATATGATCCATATGTTCGCAGGTCAATTCGGGCTGGGCCGCCGACGCATCGACGGCTAGGGTCGCGGGATGACCGAGAATGTGATCGTGAACGACCGGATGCAGCAGGACTATCGCTACGCGCGCACCGCCCCGATGGGGCAGGGGTTCGATCCCGGTTTCCAGCCAGAGCTCACGCCTGCCGAAATGCTGCACCTTGGTGTGTTCTGCGGCAAATATATGACCGACTGCGCCGCCGAATTTCCCGCGAGCTGGTTCGAAAATGCCAGGCTCGCCCCGGACGGCGCCGATTGCTCGCTCAACTATTATGGCGTGCGCGCCAGCGTGCCGCTCAGTGTCTGGATCGCAAAGGGGTGGATCCATCCCGACGATCCGCGCGGCTGGTTCCAATGGTATTGCCGCTATTATTCGGGACGGCGGATGGCGGGCGAGGATCATCGCCAGATCGCGCGCTGGCGGGCGTTCCGCCGCCACGCCGCGCAGGTCCGCAAACATTGCGAACCCGGCGATCCCTTTTGCCGGCCGAAGCAAAGGCAGGCGCTGCTCCAATGGGCCTATGACAGCCGCGATATCTAGCCCGGCTGACCGTTTTCTTCGCAATCGCCAATTTCTGCCGACGCGTGACCGCCATCACAACGCGCGCGCGGCGCCTGTTCTAGACGGAACGAAGATGACAATATCCCAACCTATTCTGTATGTTGGGGTCAAAACAGGGAAATGCCGATCCATGGCCAGCCGCCGATACCGCTTCTTCGCTCTCCTCCTCGCGGCACCGCTGTGGACGGCCGCGCCGGCCGCCTTCGCGCAGGACCCGGCCCCGTCCAGCGAGCTCGACGCCGACCAGCAAAAGATGCTCGACCTCCTCAATCGCGGCATGGATTTCGACCGCGCGGGCAAGACGCGCGAGGCCGGCGAAGTCTACCGGCGCTGGATTGACGAAGCGACCAGGCGCTATGGCGCCGACGGACTGATCACCAGCCTGGGATATCGTCTGCTCGCGGGCAATCTCGAGGACCGGAACCAGCCGAAGGAAGCCGAAGCCTATTGGAAGCGCCTGCTCGACATCAACCGCAACATCCTTGGCGAAAAAGACGACGAAACGCTCTTGGCCTATGGCGCCCTTTCGTCGAATTACATCAAACAGGGCCGGTTCGCCGACGCGCTCCCGCTGCGCCGCACGATCCTCGCCGTCCGGACCGCGACCAAGGGCGAACTCGATCCCAAGACGATCGTCGCGAACAGCAATCTCGCGTCGGTGATGTCCGAACTCGGCGATATGAAGGGCGCCGAGGCGCTTTATCGCAAGTCGCTTGCCGCAGACCTTCAGGTTCATGGCGAAAACCACCGCGAAACCGCGTCCGACTATGGCAATCTCGCGGTCGTCCTGCGCAGCCTCGGTCGCTACGACGAAGCCGGGCCGCTGCTCGAGAAAGCGCGCGCGATCGACGAGAGATTGCCCGGCACCAGCGATGCCGACGTCGCGCTGCGCCATTATAACAGCTCGATCAATTTCGCCGACATGGGACGCTATGCCGATGCGTCGGTATCGGCGAACAAGGCGCTCGACCTGTGGCGGACCGCCAGGGGCGACGACAGCGCGGAAGCCGCGCTCGGCTACACCGCGGTCGCTTACAGCCTGACGCTCGAGGGGCGCTTTGGCGAGGCCGATACCGCCTATCGCAAGGCGCTCGCGATCCGTTCGAAGACGCTGGGCGAAGCGCACCCGCTGACCGGCGAAGCCTATAACAACCTCGCGCTCAACATGGAAAAGCAGGGACTGCCGCCGACCGCGATCGAGCCGCTGGTGCGCAAGGCGCTCGACATCACGCGCCAGTCGCTCGGCGAAAGCAGCGAGCGGTCCGCGACGATGTACGGCAATGTCGCGCACAATCTCAACCAGCAAGGCCGCTATGCCGAGGCCGAACCGATGTACCGGCGTGCGCTGGAAATCCAGCAACTCATCGCGGGCTCCGATCACCCGTCCTACGCCACGCTCCTCATCAACCTCGCCCATAACCTCGCCGACGACGGTCGTTCGGATCAGGCCGAACCGCTGATGCGGCAAGCGCTCGGCATTTTCCGCGCCAAGTTCGGCGACGACAACCCCGAAACCGCCTGGGCTTACACCAGCCTTGGTTCGACGCTTGGCGAACTCGGCCGTCACGCCGAGGGCGCCGAAATGGCGATCAAGGCGCTCGAAATCCGCCGCCGCCTGCTTGGGGAAAATCACCCGCTGACTGCCGCCGCCTATAACAGCGTCGGCGCCGCGCTCGTCCGCAGCGGCGGGCTTGAAGGCAAAGGCGACAAGGCGGCCGAACCCTATTATCGCCAGTCGCTCGCGATCCTGCAGCACAGCCTTGGCGATACGCATATCGACACGGCGCGCGCCTATGACAATCTGGCGTCCAGCCTGCTGCGGCAGGGCAAGGCGGCCGAGGCCGAGGCGGCGGCGGCCAAGGCGGTCGCGATCGTCCGCCGCTTCGACGACCAGACCGCAACGGGCAGCAGCGCCGTCGCGCTGTCGGCGCTCGACCGGCAGCAGGCCAATCCCAACCGCGGCATCTTCACCACCTATATGAACGCTGCCTTCGGATTGATGAGCGACACGCCCGATGCGGCGGGCCAGTCGCAGCTTCAGGACCGCGCCTTCCGCGCTGCGCAGGATGCAGTCAGTTCGGCCTCGGGCCGCGCGGTACTCCAGACCGCCGCGCGCGGTGCCGCAAAGACGCCGCAGATGGCCGAAGCGGCCCGGCAGGAACAGGACCTCGCCGCGCGCGCGAACCTCCTCGACAAGAATCTGCTGCGCGCGCTCGCCGACCAGAAGCCTGTCGAGGCGGCGCGGCTGCGCGGCGAACTCGACGGGGTGCAGGCCGAACTCGCCGACGTCAGCGCGCTGATCGACAAGAAATATCCCGCCTACCGCCAGCTCGTCTCGCCGCGCCCGATCGGGCTCGCCGAAACGCAGAAGGCACTCAGGCCGGGCGAAGCGCTGCTGCTGATGACCGAAGCGGCGAACACCTTTCACCTCTTCGTCGTCACCCCGAACGCGGTCGGCTGGAGCCGGCCGGGGAAGGACATCGATCTGATCCTGAAGCAAATCTCCGACCTGCGCTGCGACGTCGATTTCGCGACCTGCTCGGCGGCGCGCAAGGCCGAACTCGACGCGCTGCCGATGTCGGCGCGCGAACTCGAAGGCCAAAGGCGCTTCGACCTCGACACCGCGCACACGCTCTACAAGGAGCTGATCGAGCCGATCGAGCCACTGCTGAAGGACACCCGGCGTCTCTACGTCACCAGCTCGGGCAAGCTCGGCGACCTGCCGCTCGCGATGCTTTCGGCTACCCCGCTGCCGGAAGGCGCCGACCTCGCCGATCCGGACACGCTCGCCCGCGCGGGCTGGCTTGCCGACCGCTACGCCTTCACCAGCCTGCCGTCGGTCGCCGCGCTGACATTGCCCGCCGAGATCCGGACCGGACAGCGTGGCAAGAGCTTCCGCGGCTACGGCGCCCCCGTCCTGCTCGGCGGCGACACCGGCTCGCGCGCCGCTGCCGGGGTCGGCGTCTTCGACGGCGTGTCGCGATCGGGCTCGCCGCTCGCCGACCCCGACGCGCTGCGCAAGCTCGCTCCGCTGCCCGGGACCAAGGTCGAACTTGCCGCGATGGCCGACCTGTTCGGCGCCCCGCCCGCCAGCCTGACCCTCGACCGCAACGCCACCGAAACCGCGCTGCGCCAGGACACGGCGCTGGCGACCAGCGATATTGTCGCGATCGCGACCCATGGCCTGCTCCCCGACCCCAGACTGGGTCTCGGCGAACCGGGCCTCGTGCTCACCCCGCCAACGGCGCCGAGCGACGGCGACGACGGCCTGCTTACCGCGACCGAGGCGGCGAAGCTGACGCTCTCGGCCGACTGGGTGATCCTGTCGGCGTGCAACACCGCATCGGCCGAAAATTCGGGCGGCGGCGACAGCCTCTCGGCGCTCGCGCGCGGCTTTCTCTATGCCGGCGCCGACGCGCTGCTCGCAAGTCACTGGCGCGTGTCGGACGAGGCGACGGCGGTCCTGACCGTCGAAACGCTGACGGCGCGGCGCGCCAATCCCGGCACCTCGCGCGCCGAGGCGTTGCAAATGGGCATGAAGGCAGTACGCAGCGGCAAGCGCGCCGACGGCACCGCGATCAAGGGCTGGAAGCCCGGCTGGGCGCATCCCGCCGCCTGGGCCGCCTTCACCAACATCGCCAACCGCGACAATTAGGATCCGCACGAAGGAGCGCATTTCCCTTCGGCGCGAGGCACATTATATCGGCGCCGCACTGTAAGGGAGTTTCCGCCGCATGCCGATCATGGCCGCCCGCGTTTATCACGACGGAAAACTCGTCCGCGAGATCGGTCCTGACGAGGAGCTTCCGGAAGATTGCGACGATGGCGATTTCTTCTGGCTCGGCCTCTACGAGCCGACGCCGGGAGAGCTCGAGGGCATCGCGAAGCGCTTCGGGCTGCATCCGCTCGCGGTCGAGGATGCGCTGAAGGCGAACCAGTTGCCAAAGGTCGAGGCCTATGGCGACCAGCTGTTCATCATCACGCGCACCGCCAACCTCGATGCCGACACGATCCATCCGGGCGAAACCGCCTTCTTCCTCGGCCCGCATTTCTTCGTCAGCGTCCGCCACGGGTCGGCGCGCACGCACACCGACGTCCGCGCACGGCTCGAAAGCCTGCCCGCGAAGCTCGCGCATGGCCCCGACTATGTGCTTTATGCGGTGCTCGATTTCATCGTCGACGGTTATTTTCCCGTCGTCGACGCGATCGAGGACCGGATGCTGCTGGTCGAGGAAAGCGTGATGGACACCCCGCTCGATGCCGCCGAAATCCGCCATCTCTATTCGCAGCGGCATGAAATCATCCGCTTCCAGCGCCTCGTCGGCATGATGAAGGATGTCGCCGGGCGGCTTGCGACCGAAGAGGATCTTCCCAACATCGATCCCGCGGTGCGCCCCTTCTTCCGCGACATCTGGGATCATGTGCAACGCGCCGAGTTCCGCCTTGCGGGCCTGCGCGACATCGCCGCGTCGGTCATCGAAACCAACGGCATGCTCGAACAGCAGCGCCAGGGCGTGATCACCCGCCAGCTCGCCGCCTGGGCCGCGATCCTCGCGGTGCCGACCGCGATCGCGGGCATTTACGGCATGAATTTCGAACATATGCCCGAACTTGGCTGGACGTTCGGCTATCCGCTGATCGTCGGCGCAATGGCGGCGATCTGCCTGACCCTCTACTGGCGTTTCAAACACATCGGCTGGCTCTGACCTTGCCCCGGGCCGCCCGATAGCCTAAAGAGGCGGCTCGGCCTTTTACCGGAGTATGCAGGACCATGGATCGCAACTGAACGCAGCCTCACCCGCTTTGCCTTCAGGAAAGTCTATCCATGCCCTCCATTACGCTCTCCAACCTTGGCTGGTCCACGCCCGACGGCCGCACCATCCTCTCCGGCCTCGACCTCCAGTTTCAGCCCGAACGAACCGGCATCGTCGGTCGCAACGGCGTCGGCAAATCGACGCTGCTCCGCCTGCTGACCGGAGAGCTGGCACCGGCAACCGGCCATATCGCGATCGACGGCAGCGTCGCGATGCTGCACCAGACGGTACAGGTCGGCGCGGATGAAAGCATCGCCGACCTGTTCGGCGCCCGCGCCGGCCTCGCGCTGCTCCGCAAAGCCGAGGCGGGCGAAGCCGGGGTTGAAGAAATTGCCGAGGCCGACTGGACGCTCGAGGCGCGGATCGATGAAGCGCTCGCGAATGTTGGCCTGCCCGTACCCGCCGACACCCCGCTCGTCGCGCTCTCGGGCGGGCAGCGCACGCGCGCC
>NZ_DATMST010000282.1:0-3469 GCF_035565275.1 Sphingopyxis sp. | reverse complement strand
AGCGACGGTTCGACACGGGTAACCTTGGCCAGATAGATATTGCCCTTGAGCTGCTTGTGCTCGGCGGACTCGAAATCAAACTCCTCGATGCGGTTTCCCTTGGTGACGGCGACCCGGGTTTCTTCCCGGTGCCGCGCGTCGATCAACATGCGCGTGGTCATTGGTAACACTCCAAGCGCGCCTCGGCGCGCCATCAAAAAATCCCGCGAACCCTCCTTGCGGAAGGCCGCGGCGGATAAGGGTGAAAGAAAAAAAGACGTTATTGCCGGAAGGGGCCTGCGTCCGGTCGTGGACGCGCATGCGGTCTTCGCATCCGGCGACGGCCGGGGCGAAAGCGCCCGCGTCGGGATATGAAGAGGGCATGGCAAGCCTCATGCGGCATCAACCTGTTACGGGATGAGCGGGCGGGCAGGGCGGGCGTCTGGCGATCGCCCCGACTGTCCGGTCAACCGGGTGGACTGACGGCAGGTCGCCCTTCCCCGTATGTCCGGCGCCAAGGCGGCCATGATCCGCGGATTTGCGGAGCAGGCCTTCCCCTCAAAAGGCCGGACGGCACCGGGAACGACACCGTCAGTGATGGCGTGCTAGCATCGGCATGTCCCGACGGCAACCACAACCACAGGCCAAAGATGGGATGACGCACAGGTGTTGCAAGAAAGCCCGCCACCCCGAAAGCATTGAATCACCTGTTAACCCTGCAGGTTGACCCGCGCTTGATCCGCGATGGCTAATGCATGGTTCACGACATTTCGCGGCCGGGGGGCTCATGTTTTTCAATAAGCGCTGGACCATCGCGCGCATCGGGCGGCATAGACGCGGCGTGACCCTTATCCTCGTCCTGCTCGGCATGATCGCGACGCCCCCGGCTGTGCAGGCGGGGCAGTCGGGCGCGATCGAAACCGGCATTCCCGGGGCCACCTTGCGCTCTCGTCCTGTCTCGGCCGACGAATTCGAGCGCGCTTCACGCGGTCCGCGCGTCGGATTGCAGCCACCCGCGGGCTTTCGCGCCAGGCCGCCCGGGAAACGCTACAGCGTCACCGTTCCGATCGGAAAGCCGAAGCCTTCGGTCGCGCTGCCGCCGGTTCAGGGTCCCGGGGACAGCCGGCTGCCGCTGGTCGTGATCGACGCGGGGCATGGCGGGCACGATCCCGGCGCGATTTCGCCGCACAGCGGCAAGTATGAGAAAGACATCACCCTCGCGCTTGCCCGCGCGATCCGCGATGACCTGCTCGCTTCGGGCCGCGTGCGCGTCGCGCTCACGCGCGCAGACGACCGCTATCTGGTGCTCGAGGAGCGCTACGGCATCGCGCGGCGGCTGAAGGCCGACCTGTTCATTTCGGTCCACGCCGACGCCGCCGAGAATCGGGAAGCCCGCGGCGCGTCGATCTATACGCTCTCCGAAGTCGCCTCGGACCGCGAAGCGGCGCGGCTCGCGGCGCGCGAGAACAAGGCGAATATCATCAACGGCGTCGACCTTGGCGCGCACAGCAGCGATGTGTCGTCGATCCTGCTCGACCTCACCCAGCGCGAAACGATGAATATCTCGTCCGCCTTTGCCCGCCTGCTCCAGCGCGAATCATCGGACGACGTGAAATTCCGCACGACCGCGCACCGCTTCGCGTCGCTCATCGTGCTGAAAGCGCCCGATGTCCCCTCGATCCTCTTCGAAACCGGCTTCATTTCGAACAAGGACGATGCCGAATTTCTTGCCTCGACCGCCGGGCGGAAAAAGATCGCGCGCGGCGTGCGTGAGGCGGTGCAGATCCATTTCGCGCGGCAGATCACGGCGCGCTGAAATCCTTGCTGCCCTAAATATAGTCTTGACTAACTTTTTTCGTGACGACAGCCTTGCCGGGTGAGCCACGGGAGAAGCAGATGAGCTGGAGCAACTGGTCGGGCAGCGTCGCCGCGAGCGGCCAGGTCGCCCGGCCGCGAAGCGAGGACGAGCTGGCGATGCTCGTCCGCAGCGCGCAAAAGCTGCGCGCCACCGGGGCCGGGCACAGCTTCATGCCGCTTTGCGAATCGCGCGAACTGATCGTCAGCTTGGACGATATGCCGGGCGCGCTTCGCGTCGCCGCCGACCGCCGCACCGCGCGCATCCCTGCCGGATGGAGCATCCGCCGGCTGACTGCCGCGCTCTGGGAAGAAGGGCTGGCGCTCGCCAATCAGGGCGACGTGAATCCGCAGGCGCTTGCCGGCGCGATGGCGACGGGGACGCACGGCACCGGCGCCGGGCTCGGTTCGCTCTCGACCTTTGCGCAGGGATTCCGGCTGACCGGTGCCGATGGCGAAGCGCATTGGTGCGATGCCGCGACCAACGCCGACCTGTTTCAGGCACAGCGGCTGTCGCTCGGCCTGTTCGGCGTCGCGACCGAAATCGACGTTGCGGTCGTTCCCGCTTTCCATCTTGCCGAACGGATCGAAAAGCGCCGCTGGGCCGAGGTGCGCGAAAGTTACGAGGAGCTGACGCAGCAGCACCGGCATGTCGAATTCTGGTTCTTTCCGCACAGCGATCAGGTGATCCTCAAAACGCTCGACCTGTGCGACCCCTGCGATCCGCCGCCGCGCACCACCGACATGGAGGAAACCGCGTTCCGCCGCGTGCTCGAAGTCGCTGCACGCGCGCCCTTCCTCACCCCCTGGCTGCAGCGCGCGATGATGCGGACGACCATCAAGGGCGATCGCCGCGGCCCCGCGCACAGCATCTTTCCCTCCGACCGGACCCTCCGGTTCGAGGAGATGGAGTATGAAATGCCGCGCGGTGCGGGCCTCGAAACACTGGACGAGGTCGTCGGCTGGATCCGGCGCAAACGCCTGCCGGTCACCTTCCCGTTCGAATATCGCGTCGTCGCCGCCGACGATATCTGGATGAGCCCGATGAACGCCGGGCCGGTCGCCGCGATCTCGATGCATCAATATGCAAAGATGCCCTGGCAGCGCCTGTTCGCCGATGCCGAGGCGATCTTTCGCGGCGCCGGCGGGCGGCCGCACTGGGCCAAGCGCCACACGCTGGGCCGCGCCGACGTCGCGGCGCTTTATCCGATGGCGGGGCGCTATATTGCGACGCGCCGCGCCGCCGATCCGCATGGCAAATTCCTCAACCCGCATCTGGAGAGCTTGTTCGCATGACAACCGATCGTGAATTGCACGCCCATCTGATCGGCCGGCAGGGATCGCGCGCCGATCTCAATACGCCGGTGCTCGTCCTCGACGTCGATGCGCTCGACCGCAATATCCGGGCGATGGCCGCGCTCGCGGCAGCGCGCGGTATCGGGCTTCGCCCGCATGCGAAGACGCACAAGAGCGTCGACATCGCGCAGCGGCAAAAGGCGGCGGGCGCGGTCGGCGTCTGCTGCGCGAAGATCGGCGAGGCCGAGGTGCTGGCCGACGGCGGCATCGCGGGCATCCTGATCACATCGCCCGTCGCCGCACCGGCGGCGATCGCACGCCTCGCGACGCTCGCGGCCAC
>NZ_DATMST010000281.1:0-2505 GCF_035565275.1 Sphingopyxis sp. | reverse complement strand
CCTCGCGCACCGGCCCGGCGATCGCGCGGGCGGCCGGGGTCGGCACCAGCCGGTTGCCCTGCCGCACGAAGAGCGCGTCGTCGAAGGTATCGCGCAACCGGGCGAGTGCGTGGCTGATCGCGGGCTGCGACAGGTTGAGGTGCCGGGCGGCCGCGGATACACCGCCCCTGGCGAAGATCGCGTCGAATATCCTGAGCAGGTTGAGGTCGAAGCGGGCAAGGTGCCGCAAAGCAATCTCCCGGACAAGGTCGGCATATGGACGGGTTCCGGCCCATAAAGGTCCGCGGCGCCGAAGGGAACAGCGATAGCGGCTTTCAGGCGTGGGGACCGCGGATCGGGCGGGCCCAACAACAAAGGGCTGCCCCTTCCGGAGCAGCCCTTCCATTGTCGTGCCTGTCGCGGACAGCTTAACCGAGCTTTACCCCCGCGAGGAAGGTCGTGCCCGTATCTGCCGCATGCGGCGTGTGACAATGAGACATTCGACCACCTCCTTTCGCTTGTTGACGATAGGGACAATGTAGGATTTCCGGCGACGGGTTCAAGCCGTTTGCGTTCATGCGCCGGGCGCGCGAAAGCCGGGCTTGCCGTTTGCCCGCCGGAGCGGAAAGATGCGTCTGTCGGAATCGCCTGGATACTGGATAGAGGAAGAGCTTATGGCCCATGGCATCGCCCGCATCGGCAATGATCGTTATCGCACTGAAATCACGGTCAGCGGCCACGACCTGATCGCTGACGAGGGGGCGGGGCTCGGCGGCGGGAATCTGGGACCCGCACCGTACGACCTGCTGCTCGCCGGGCTGGGCGCCTGCACCGCGATCACGCTGCGCATGTATGCCGATCGCAAGCAATGGCCGCTCGAATCGGTCGAGGTCGGGCTGCGGCTGCTGAACAGGGACAGGCTTCGGATCGATCGCGTGCTGACGATCGCGGGCCTCGATGACGAGCAGATGGCGCGGCTGGCCGATATCGCCGAGCGAACCCCGGTGACGCTGACGCTGAAGGGCGGGTTGCCGATCGACACGCGGCTCGCCTGACCGGCGGCTACTGGACATATTGTCTCACATCACTTATATACCAGCCGTTATGGAAATCGAAACCCTCCCTGCCTCCGCCCCGCACAAGGGCCGCCCGCGCGAATTCTGCGTCGATGCGGCGCTGGCGTCGGCGCTGCGCGTCTTCTGGTCGAAAGGCTATGAAGGCGCGTCGATGGCCGATCTGACCGAGGCGATGGGGATTACCAAACCCAGCCTTTACGCCGCCTTCGGCAACAAGGAAGCGCTCTTCAACAAGGCGCTTGACCTTTATGAGCGCGAGAAGGCCGATTATATGCACGCGGCGCTCGATGCGCCGACCGCGCGCGGCGTCGCCGAGCGACTGATGTACGGTGCGCTCGACATGTACACTTGCCCCGAGAATCCGGACGGATGTCTCGGCGTCATCACATCGGTTGCGTGCGGTGCCGAGGCCGAATGTATTCGTCAGGCCGTGCTCGAACGCGGCGCGGCGGCGAAGCGCGCGATGCTCGAACGCTTCGCGCGTGCCAAGGAAGAGGGCGACTTCCCGCCCGACACCGATGCAGAAGGCCTTGCCGCTTTCCTGACTGCGGTGAATCAGGGCATGTCGGTGCAGGCGGGTGCCGGCGCAACGCGCGCCGAGCTCGAACGCCTCGTCGAAACCAGCCTGAAGCTGTGGCCGGGGCGCTAGTAGAAAAATTTTACTGCCCGGTACAGAATGCGCTTGACGCAGCGCAACATGACTTATATACCACTCAGTATACAAAGATAGGGCTCTCCCCCGGAGCGACCGCCGCGTGAGATCATGCGGCGGTCGGATCCACCAGCATTGTTTCATTTTCCCGGGAGCGGGCTCTGCTCCGGTCGGGCGTCCGCTGACGTTCGCCCGCAAGATATAACAGGGACCCCGCGCGCGCATTTTCGATGCGGGTGACGGGACGGGGCGGCCATCCTCTTCGAAGAGGGCCGTCTGGCATCAACGACTGTTTCAAAGCCGTTCGGGAGGCCCGCCTTCCGCATCGCGACCCCCTGCGCCCCGCGCGCAACCGACGAACGAACGAAAAGAAGAGGGCATTTTCATGACCGTCCACACTCCGATCGAAAAGCTCGACCCCGCTGATGCGAAGGTCCGCCGCGAACTCAAGACCCTCCTTCACCCCGCGCGCGGGCGCCGTGCCGCCTGGATCGGCGCGTTCATCGTGCTGGTTGTCGGTGCCTGGTGGTTGCTCCGTGACGGCGCGCCGCAGGCTGCCGCCGCCCCCGCGCCCGTGCTGACAGTTGCGACGCCGATCGCGCGCGACGTGACGCTGTGGGACGAATATATCGGCCGGTTCGAGGCGTCGAAGGCGGTCGAGGTGCGCCCGCGCGTTTCGGGCGCGATTACCGCGATCCACTTTACCGACGGCCAGATCGTGCGCCAGGGCCAGCCGCTCTTCACCATCGACCCGCGTCCCTATCGCGCCGCGCTCGCCGAAGCGCGCGCCTCGGCCGC
>NZ_DATMST010000280.1:0-3785 GCF_035565275.1 Sphingopyxis sp. | reverse complement strand
GAGCACGACGGTGCCGGGCTCGGCCAGCGCCGTATCGAGATCGCCCGCCGTGGCCGCGAGCGGCAGCACCCGAAAGATCGCGGGATCGGCCCAGACAAACCCTTCGGCGTGTACCGGTTCCTTCCCCGTGCCGGCACGGATGACCGGATCGTCCTGATAAAGGCGCGCAACGGTTTCGATGCGGTCGCTGCGCGCCGCAAGCGCGCCGGCCAGCACCGAAGGGGTCACCGCCGACACCCGCTCGGGCTGGCCGGGCTGCGCGACGGTTCCGGTCATGCGAAAGATGCGCTCGTGGCCCGGGATAAATGATTCATAGGCATATTGCTGCTGCACGAAGAGCGCGGTGAGGATCGTCGCAGCGAGCGCCAGCGCAAGCCCGATCAACGTCACCGCCGCATAGAGGCGGCCGAGCGCGAGGTGACCGAAGGTCGACGCGAACATGTTGCGTAGCACGGTCAAGCGCCAAGCTGCGTCTGGCTGACAACCCGCCCGTCGAGCAGCTGGATCTTGCGGTCGGCGCGGTCGGCCTGTGCAAGCGAATGGGTGACCATGACCACACTCGTGCCGCGCCCAACCGCCTGCTGGAGCAATTCCATCACCGCCTCGCCATTGATCGTGTCGAGGTTGCCGGTGGGTTCGTCCGCAAGAATCAGCTTGGGATCGGAAACGATCGCGCGCGCGACCGCGATCCGCTGTTGCTGTCCGCCCGACAACTGCTTCGGCAGGTGCCGCGCACGATGGCGCATACCGACGCGGTCGAGCGCGGCGTTGACGCGCTCGCGCCGCTCGCGCACAGGAGTACCCCGGTAAAGCAGCCCGAGTTCGACATTCTGAATCACCGTCAGTTCGTCGACAAGGTTGAAGCTCTGGAACACAAAGCCGATCGCGGCGCGCCGCAGCCGGGTGAGGTCGCGTTCACTCGCCTTGCTCACATCCTCGCCGAGCAGCTCGATTCGTCCGCCGTCGGCACGGTCGAGCAGTCCGAGGATGTTGAGCAGGGTCGACTTGCCGCAGCCCGATGGCCCCATGATCGCAACAAATTCACCCGCGCCGATCGTCAACGACACATCGCTCAGCGCATGCGTGCGCACTTCGCTCGTCTCATAGCTTTTCGAGATATTTTCCACGTTCAGCATGGCCGCTCCTATCGAAGGTTGATGCGCCGATACGCGTCCCAACCGTCATAGCTGGACGTGATCACGCGGTCGCCGGGATTGAGTCCGGCGAGGATTTCCACTTGCTCGGCGTTGCGTCGGCCGATCCGGATACGCCGGCGCTCGGCATGGCCGCCGCCTGACACCAGCACGAAGGCCCATTGCCCGCCCGACGCCTCGAGAAAGGCGCCGGCGGGAAGCAGAATCGCCGGGCGGTCGACGCCAAGCGACAGGCGGCCGCGCACCGCTTCGCCCGCTACCAACCCGACCGGCTCGCGCCCGGCGAAATCGAGTTCGACGCTGAAGCTGCCCTCGGTCACCTGCGGATAAACGCGCGTCACGACCAGCGCCATTGCCCGGCCGTGCCCGTCGGCCGCTGCTCGCTGGCCAACCCTGACGCGGCCTAGATAATATTCGTCGACGCGCGCGGTGACGCGAAAACCGGTGTCGAGCGCAAGTTCGCCGAGCCGGTCGCCGCGATTGCGGTTTTCGCCGAGTTCGACGTTGAAAGCCGCGAGGCGGCCCGCTGCCGGCGCGCGAACGGTCAGATCGTCGAGCTTGGCACGTGTTATCGCAAGGCTCTTCCCCAGCGTCGCGAGTTGAGCATCGATCTGCGGCTGCTGCAGTGCGCCCAACCGCTCCTGTCGCCGGTTTCGCGCCGCCAGTATCGCTTGCCTGTCGTCGATCGACCGCAGCTCGTCCCGCAGGCTGTCGATCGTCTTGGAAGGAACGAAGCCGCGTTCGGCGAGCGGCAGACTGCGGTGAAGATCGCGGCCGACGCGCGTGCGGTCGTAGCGAGTAAGCGCAAGCGCCTGGGCATTGTCGCTGCGATTCTGTTCGAGTTGCTGCTGATAGGCCTGGAGCTGGGTGATCGATTCGATCAGCCGCGCTTCCTGCGACAGGATGTCGAGCTCGAGCGTCGTGTTGGTGAATTCGACAAGCGGCTCCCCCGCCGCGATACGGTCTCCCGACCGGACGAACACACGGCGCACGCGACCGCCTTCGGCGGCGTCGAGATAGATGGTGTCGCGCGGCTCGACGCGGCCCTGCAGGCTGGTCGTATCGTGGAACAGGCCGCGTTCGACGCGCGCGACGGCGATGTCGCCCGCGAGCACCGCGATCGACGGCGTCGCAAACTGCTGCACTCCGATGACGAGCGCGAGCATTACCGCCCCCAGCCCCGTCGCCAGCAGGGCGCCACGGCGATGCCGGCGCAACCGGTTTTGCCGCAGCGGCTCATCCATCGCGTCATATGCTCCTCATGCCCCAAGTATCGCTCGCGCCGACGCAAATGGGAAACGGCTCCAATTCAATGGCTTGACCAATTTTGACAGGGCAACGGTCGGCAAAAGTGTCCGGCTTCGGACAGCGCGGCGGCGCGATTCGCGCGCAGAGGATAGCAAGCCTTTGCTTTTGCACTGGTTCCCCGTGCACGCCGCATCCGGTAGGATCGCGGTATGGAAACCCTTTGCCGAATCCTGCTGATCGAAGATGACGCCGCCGTCGCGGAGGCAATCCGCCTTGCGCTACGTGGCATTGCCGACGTCGAAACCTTTGCCGATCCCGGAACACTTCCTGTGCCGCTGACGCTCGGTCTTTATGATGCCGCACTCCTCGACATGAACTTTCGCCCCGATCAGCGCGACGGAAACGCCGGGCTCGACGCGATCGACCGACTCCGTGCCGTCGATCCGACGCTCGCGATCGTCATGCTCACCGTGTTCGGCGGGGTTGCGATCGCGGTTGAGGCGCTCAAGCGCGGCGCGTCGGACTTTCTGCTCAAGCCGTGGCGTAACGACCGGCTCGTCGAGGCGATCCGCGCCGCAGTCGCGCTCACCGCGCGCCAGCGCGCGGGCGCGGCGATGAGCCTCGACAGCCGCTGCGCGAGCTCCACCGCCGGCTCGTGCGTGCAGCCGGCAAGCATCACGTGCGGGAGCGTGTCGAGTTGCCGCTTCAGCGCGGCGTTGATCGCCGGATGCGCATGGCCGAAGAGGTTGACCCACCATGAGCTGGTGGCGTCCATGTAGCGGCGGCCTTCCTGGTCGAAGAGCCACACGCCTTCGCCGCGCGCGATGGGAAGCGGCGGCACCGCCTCGAGGCGGATGCTCTGCGTGCACGGATGCCAGACATGGCGCCGGCTGCGCTGTTGCAGGTCGGCGTTGGAGGATGGGGAAGAAACGTCGGTCGGAAGCACCCGCGAAGTCCTTTCATGAGGGCAAGGCGCGGGATCGTATCGACGCGTTCGAGCTGCTACAAACCTCATCCGGGCGCGCACGAAGGCGCGGCGATCGGCGACGTTGCGCGACATAGCCGCCAGGTTCAGGGCAACGTCGCGGATCGAGCAGGCTTCTTGCCGCCGCATGCGAGTGGCGGGAAAACGCAAGTTGTCCGGCTGGCGCCAGAAACAGGTCGCGAATGTCCGGTTTCCGGGGCTTCATCGCGCCGCGCACGAATTTCGGACATGCATCCTGGCGGATTTTCGAAGCCCCCCGCCCCACCGTGTCAGCCGGAGCTTCTCCTCACCAGCGCGGTGATGTATTCGCGCAGGGTGATCGCACCGCGCACCGGCCTGGTCGCCGGTTCGTAGTGTTGGTCTATCGTGGCCCGCGTCATCGCGGCATACGACTTCGC
>NZ_DATMST010000279.1:0-3335 GCF_035565275.1 Sphingopyxis sp. | reverse complement strand
TCGCGCTGCACCCGGTCGCCCGTCGCGACCGCCGCAAGCGCGCGCGTCGTCGGCACGCCCATAGCGGCCATCGCTTCCGAAACGAGAAATTCGCGCAAGACCGGGCCGATCGCGGCCTTGCCGTCGCCGTTGCGCGAAAAGGCGGTGGGGCCCGACCCTTTGAACTGCACATCGAACCGGGCGCCATCGGGCGCAACGACCTCGCCGATGAGGAGAGCGCGCCCGTCGCCGAGTTGCGACGAAAAATGGCCAAACTGATGCCCGGCATAGGCGAAGGCGAGCGGATTGGCGCCGGCGGGCAGATCCCGCCCCGAAAAGACGTTCGCCAGTTCGTCGTCCCCGACTCCCTCGATCGCCAGTCCGAGCCGGTCGGCCAGCGCATGATTGAAGGCCAGAAGTTTCGGCGCCGACGGTTGCGCCGCTTCGGCGGGCGCGTAAAAACCCTCCATGTCGGCATGAAAGCTGTTGTCGAACGCAAAATCCATGCAGCTACTCCTGATTATATCTATGTCGATCCGGAAGAGCCGATTGCAAGCGCTGAAAAGCTGTGGCGGAATCCACCAACCGGATATCCACCCGGGCCATACCGGTTAACCCGCTGTTTTCCTTAACCATGCCATGAACGCGCCAGAAGGGTCGGGAATAGAAAATATGTCAATCATCGTAACCGGAATCGCGGGCTTTATCGGTATGCACACCGCCGCGCGCCTGCTTGCGCGGGGCGAGACCGTCATCGGAGTCGACGATTTCAACGATTATTATCCGGTCGCGCTGAAGGAATCCCGGATTGCCGAGCTCGAACGAATCGGCGCGGGACGCCTGATCGTCCGCCGCGCCGACATCGGCGACCAGTCCGCTCTCGCAGCCGCGCTGGCCGGAACCGAATTCGATCGCATCGTCCATCTCGCTGCGCAGGCAGGGGTCCGCTATTCGCTCGACAATCCCGCCGCTTACGTCCGATCGAACATGGCAGGACATCTCAACATCCTCGAAATCGCGCGCCAGCACAAGGTTCGCCATCTCGTCTACGCCTCTTCTTCCTCGGTCTATGGTGCAAACAAGATCATGCCATTCCGGCTCGAGGATCGGGTAGATCATCCCGTCTCCCTCTATGCGGCTACCAAACGCGCGGACGAACTGATGAGCGAGACCTATGCCCATCTCTTCCGCATACCGCAGACCGGACTGCGCTTCTTCACCGTTTACGGTCCATGGGGCCGGCCCGACATGGCGCTGTGGAAATTTACCGCCAATATCCTCGCGGGCAAGCCGATCGACGTCTATAATCATGGCGATATGCAGCGCGATTTCACCTATATCGACGATATCGTCGCCGGGGTGCTCGCGAGCCTGGCCAAGCCGCCCGCTGACGACGGGCTCGAAAAGGCCGGCGGCTTCACCACCCCGCACCGGCTCTACAATATCGGCAACAACCGCCCCGAGCCGCTGATGGAGCTCATCAGGACGATCGAAATTGCATGCGAGCGCAAGGCCGAGCTCAATATGCTCCCGATGCAGGACGGCGATGTCCATGCGACCTATGCCGATATCGGCGCGATCCAGCGCGATCTCGGCTATGCCCCGACCACACCGATCAGCGTCGGCATTCCCGCCTTCGTTTCATGGTATCGCGAGGCTGGCCAATTGCATGACGAGCCGTCACCGAGGGACGCTACGCAACCCTGATTACGAGCAGCTTGAGTTCGTTCACATCGACAGGATTGTTGGCTGCGTCGAAGCAACGCAAACGAACCGAATTAACCCCGTTCAAGTCGCACCGCACATTGCCCATGCCCATATTCGTCGTGGCGAAAACGGAGAAATCATTTGCCGTCTGGTTGGATCGGGTCAACACGGCGATATAGTCTCCCACCCCCTTGCGTTGCACGGCGGAGATACCGAAGCCTTTCGTGATCCGAGGCGTCTGCGTACCATCGATATTGGCCGACGCGATGATCGCTCCTTGCGCCGCCTCTGGCTCCTTCCGGATCGTCACGTCGGTGTCATAGGAGATGGTGCCGAGGCCGGCCGGACGATTGTCCCTCAGTAGGTTCACGGCGCCGTTGCGGCAGCAATTCCTCATCCGCAGCGTTCCCGTGAATCCCGGCGCGATCTCGACCAAGTTCGTCACGCCGCCCGCCGAGTTCGCGCCGCGAAACCCTTCAATCAGATGGTCGCCCGCGCCATCGAGGTAAATTCCCGTCACGCAATTCTCGACATGGCTGCTGTGCACCCGCAGCGAGCCCCTTACGACGTCGATCGCCCTCGGCATTGCGCGATTATCCATCTTGCCCGCGCCCGCCACGGTGGTTGTTGAGATGACCAGCTGGAACGCCTGCGAAGCGAGCGCGTCATTCAACCTGATCCCCGCGACACAGCCTTGGGACGATCCAAAGAATTCGCTGTCCGCAATGCGACAAAACGCCGCGCCGCCATCCATACCGCGCATTTGTACGCCGATCCCCCGGAATTTTTCGATCAGCACGCTTCGAAGGCCCCCGCCGTCCTGCCATGCCTGACTGTCGACCCCGCCCAGACCGGAGACATTGTTGCAATCGAACGTCAACTGCTCGATGGGATTATCGAACATGCTGACCCCGCCGTTTTCGACCATCATCATGAACGGACCGGCATGGCCCTGCGCCGCCTTGATCCTCGATCCACGTTTGTTGAGACCGCGCAAAGTCACCCGATTCCCGATGTTGAAGGGCGCGGCAAGATTCAATTCGCCGCGCCCCAACTGGATGCTGTGCCCTTGGGCATTGCCTCGCCAGGTAGCCGCCTCCCTGATCGCCGCGACCAACCGTTCCTGATCGTCGCCCGCGAACTGCGAGAGCATCAGCGGCCCCTCCGCGATCCATTCAGATACGGTCTGGACGCGCAGGCCCGCTCCGGCCTTGAGGCGGTTCCCGACCATATCGCCGCCATCACTGCCCGACAGCGTCAGCAGCGAGACCGGGCGATCATAAGGATCATCGTCGAACACCACTTTCTGGCTGTTGGCGTTGACGACCTTGACACGCAGACTGCCTGAATGGGCGTGATAGAAATTCGGGATAGGCGCCCCGAACCGGACCGGGATAGGATTGTCTATTCCCTCTGTCAGTCCTGCGTCGGCGAACAGACTGACGAGCTTTGTCGAACCTGCCTCAAAAGCGTGGATTTCCAGATCGCACGCCAGCCCCATCGCCTCCGCGATGCGATGGGCAATATCCGAAACCTTGGTCAAATTCTTGCTCCGATCACCGGCTCAGACCGACCGGACCTCTCGGCCTTCCTACCGAATTCCCGGTGATCGGCAATTCCTTCGTTCAAGTCGACGCGGTGCCGCGGCA
>NZ_DATMST010000278.1:0-10655 GCF_035565275.1 Sphingopyxis sp. | reverse complement strand
GCCATAGTCGAGGTTACCCGCGAGCATGTCTTCCATCAGGTCTTCGGCACCGACCTTGTCGGCGCCGGCGGCCAGCGCCTTGTCGGCATTGTCGCCGCGCGCGAACACGGCAACCTTGACGTCCTTGCCGGTACCGGCGGGGAGCGTCACGACGCCGCGGACCATCTGGTCGGCGTGGCGCGGATCGACGCCGAGGTTCATCGCGATTTCGAGCGTTTCGTCGAACTTGGCCGAGGCCAGCTCGCGAACGGTCTTGATCGCTTCGTCGACGGCGTGAAGCTTCAGCGCGTCAACCTTGCCCTCGAGGGCCTTCTGCTTCTTGGTCAGCTTTGCCATCGGATCAGCCCTCCGTCACTTCGAGGCCCATCGAGCGCGCGCTGCCCTCGATGATCTTCGTTGCCTGTTCCAGGTCGTTCGCGTTGAGATCCTTCATCTTGATCTCGGCGATTTCGGTCAGCTTCGAACGGGCGATCTTGCCGCCGCTGATCTTGCCCGGCTCCTTCGAACCCGCCTTCAGGTTCGCGGCCTTCTTGATCAGGTAGGTTGCCGGCGGCGTCTTCGTGACGAACGAAAAGCTCTTGTCGGCAAAGACTGTGATGATGGTCGGGGTCGGGGTGCCCTTTTCCATGGAATCGGTCGCGGCGTTGAACGCCTTGCAGAATTCCATGATGTTGACGCCGCGCTGACCGAGCGCCGGCCCAAGCGGCGGCGACGGGTTGGCGGTGCCAGCGGGCACCTGCAGCTTGATGTAGCCGCTGATCTTCTTGGCCATGATGGCCTCCTTTCTTTCTGTTGCCCCGGATCAGATCCGTGGCTCAAAATTAGCGGTCGAACAGAAGGGCATCACCCCTTCCTCCCGCGCGGAATCACGCCCTTGTCTGACGCGAAGCGGCGCGCATAGGCGCAAACGCCTCCAAAAACAAGCCTTATGCGCCCGGCGCGGGCGGCGTGACGCGGATCAGCCCTTCCTGCACCGCCGAGGCAATCAGCGTGCCGTCGCGGCGATAGATCAGCCCGCGGTTGATCCCGCGGCTGCCGCCCGTCCAGTCGCTGTCCATCACATAGACGAACCAGTCGTCGAGGCGGATATCGGCGTGGAACCACATCGCGTGATCGAGGCTGGTCGAGAACAGTCCGGGCGTCGACCAGGTGAAGCCGTGCGGCAACAGCGACGAGGACAGCAGCCCCATATCGGACACATAGGCGAGAAAGGCGCGGTGCAGCAGCGGATCGTCGCCGATCGGCGCGGCAAGCCGGTACCATTGATAATGCGTCGTGCCCTTTTCGGTCGACGGCGGACGAAAGCTGCGGATTTCAAAGGGTCGCAGGCGCGCCATGCGGTCGAGCTGCGCGTCGCTGACATTGGGGTCCGCGGCGACTCCCTCGA
Source organism: Sphingopyxis sp. (assembly GCF_035565275.1). Classification (GTDB taxonomy): domain Bacteria; phylum Pseudomonadota; class Alphaproteobacteria; order Sphingomonadales; family Sphingomonadaceae; genus Sphingopyxis. The sequence goes on along the minus strand of NZ_DATMST010000278.1, from coordinate 9,268 downwards.
CGAATTCGGCGCATTCCTCCGGCGGCATCACATCGGGCATCGGAACCTGATGCGTGGCGCCCGGCTCGGGTGCATGGAAGGACGCGGTGAGGTTGAAGATCACCTTGCCATCCTGCCGCACGACAACGCGGCGGTTGGCGAAGCTGCGCCCGTCGAAATCGCGGTGCACGCGGAAATGAAGCGGTTTCGCCTCGTCGCCGCCGCGCAGGAAATAGGCATGGAGCGAATGCGCGGCCTTGGCGGGGTCGACAGTGCGCGCCGCGGCGACCATCGCCTGCGCGATCACCTGTCCGCCGAAGATGCGCTGACGGGTCGGCTTGTTAAAGGCAGGAAAGGTGAATTCGTCGGGTTCTTCGGCGGGGACGAGATCGAACAGACGGGTGACGCCGCGCACGACCTGTTCCGGCGAAAAGCTCGCCTGGATTTCGCGCACGCGGTCCAGTCGAGCCTGCATCTCTTCGGGAGTGAGGCTCATGCGCTGGTTCCATTCGAGCGATTACGCGCGCCCTGCAAGGCGCGCCGGTATTATTTGAAGCGTTCGACCTGTTCGAAGTCGAGTTCGACCGGGGTGGCGCGACCGAAGATCGATACCGACACCTTGACGCGCGCCTTTTCGAAATCGAGTTCCTCGACCAGCCCGTTGAAGCTGGCGAAGGGACCGTCGAGCACCTTGACCTGATCGCCGATTTCGTAATCGACGCGGATTTCCTGCTTCGGACGCGCCGCGGCCTCTTCCTTGCTGTTGAGGATACGCGCGGCTTCGGCTTCGCTGATCGCCTGCGGCTTGCCCATCGAGCCGAGGAAGCCCGTCACCTTCGGCGTGTTCTTGACGAGGTGATAGATATCGTCGGTCATCGTCAGCTTGGCGAGGACATAGCCGGGGAAGAATTTGCGTTCGGCCTGCACCTTCTTGCCGCGCTTCACCTCGGTCACCGTCTCGACGGGCACTTCGACCGCTTCGACGAAGTCGGTGAGGCCCATGCGTTCGGCTTCGGCAAGCACCGAATCGCGAACCTTGTTCTCGAAACCCGAATAGGCGTGAATGATGTACCAGCGCGCCATGTGTATCCGTATCCTGTCCCTGTAGCCGCGGCGATTAGCGCGCGAGCGACGTCAGCCAGCTGACGATCGCGTTGAAAACCGTGTCGACGCCGAAAAAGAACAGCGAAAGGATCGTCGTCATGATGAGCACCATGATCGTCGTCTGCACCGTTTCGCGGCCGGTGGGCCACACGATCTTGCGGGCTTCGGCGCGCACCTGATTGATGAACTCAGCCGGGCTGGTCTTCGCCATGTCGATCGTCCTGTCCTTTAACGTCTTCGGTTCGGGCCAGATGGGTTGCCGCCCGTCACGCGTCAAGCGTGCTTTGGGCAATAGTCCGCCCACCCTCCCCGGGCATGCCGGCGAAAGGCGGAAGAAAAACGGCGCATCTGTCCGAATGAAAGCGGCCTTTACTTGGGCCGCGCGGCGAATGCAAGTCAAAGGCGGGCGAGCTCGCGGCGCATCCAGACGAGCAGGCCGGCCATGATAATCCACGCGGTCGTCGGCTGGAGCGCGAACAGCAGATGCAGCTCGCGCGCCGCCGCCTTGCCGTTCTGCGGATCGAAGCCGACGAGGTCGAGCAGCGCATAACTGACCGCGATCGCGGCGGCGACGCCGAATTTCTGCATCAGGTTCAGAAGCGCGAAGAGAAAGGCCGAGCGATTGCGCCCGCAACGCACGGTATCGCCCGGGATCAGGTCGGCGAGCATCGAGTAGGTGAAGAGCAGGCCGACGAAACCGGTCCCGAGCATCAGCGAGAAGCCGACCGCCTGCCCGAGCCCGCGCGGTTCCTGCGCGAGCGTCGCGAGCAGCAACCCGCCGATCAGCAATCCCATCGCGATCATCATCGGCGGCTTGCCGAACCGCCGCGCAAGAAAGGTCCAGACCGGCGACGCCAGCGCCCCGCCGATGAAGCTTGCAAAGAGCAGCACGGCGCTCTGCGCGTCGAGATCGAGCACCGCGGCGGCGAAGAACACGAAAAGCGAGGTCAGCGATCCGAAAGCGAAGCTGTTGAGGAACTGCACGCCAAGCAGCAGCATCAGCGGCGGGAACGCCAGCGACGCGCGGATTTCGTGTCGCCAGCCGATGCCGGGTTCCGCCACCACGGCACGCGGCGGAACCCGGCGGATCGCAAACAGCGCGACGGGCGCCATGAGCAGGAACAGGCTTGCATAGGCCATGATCCGCCCCTGCAGACTGAGCCCCGGGATCAGCAGTTGCGCCGCCGCCGGGGCGGCGAACGCCAGGATCAGTGCGATCTTCGCGAACCAGTCGCGCATCCCGTAGAGGAGCGCGCTGTCGGCCGGCGTGCGCACCAGCGCGGCGCCCCACGACAGTTGCGCGACGTCGTAGAGGCTGTAGCTGGAATAGAAGAGCACCATCATCAGGAACAGCGCGGCAAAGGGCAGCCGGTCGCCCACCGTCACCAGCGCGAGCAGCAGCAAGGCGAGTGGCGCGATCGCAAGCAGCATCCAGCGCCGGTGCGCGCCGAGTCCGGTCCGCACGCGGTCGACCATCGTACCGATCAGCGGATCGACAACGCCGTCCCAGATGGTGGTGAGCGAGAAGAGCAACCCGACGAGCGCCACCGAAATCGCCCCGCCTTCGGCAATATAGGGCGGCAGATAGACGCTGAACGGCAGCCCGAGCATTACGGTCGGCCCCGCGGTGGCGGCATAGGCCGCCACCGTACGCGGGCGCAGTGCGGAGGTTTCGTCGACCGGTACAGTCGATGGCAGGGCGGTACTGGCCAAGATACGAAGCTCCCGAAACAGGAAGCCGCAAGATTTCAGTTATTTACAATTGTGTCAACAGGGGCAGGATTGCCATTGAGTGAAATCCACGTCGCCCTTTGTCAGCCTGAGGGTACACGCACGCTTCCGTCTATAATTCCTTCAGCACAAGGACGACGGTGGCGGGTTGCCCAACGATCTCCAACGTGACGCCCGATCCGATGCTGCCTTTCAGCCGGGCGCGCAGCTCCATGCATGCGGCACCCGCGGCCTTCGATCCATGTGCCTTCATTCCCGCCACAAGAAAGAGTTTCGACCCGACCCGATGATGCTCATGACCGGCTGTATCGCATGCCCTTTCAAAACAAACTCCGGCCGGGACGCTGCGCCGGATTCCGGTCCCCGACCGAACGAATGATCGCTGGCAAGGGAGTGCAATTGTTGCGATCCGGATAGCCGGCACAAAGCCCGAAACGGCCAATCCTTCGATCATCACGTCGTTCAAAGCCGCCGCCAGCGAGTTATCCCGTGCAATGTTCCCGCGAAGCGGAAACGACGTGGAAGATGGGAGTGACGTCGGCTTCACAGAGCCGCGCCGCCTTTTCGATCGACGCTGATCAGCCCTACCGGATCTTGAAATGCGAAAGGAACGGCTGGAGCCGCCAGTCGATCTGCTCGCTATCCAGCCATTCGACCTCGATGCCCATCAGCGTATTGAGCATGGAATCGCCGACGACAATATCGAAGAACAGGCGCGCGGCGGCGTCAGGGCGGTCAATCTCGGCCTTGCCCGTTGCGGCCCATTCGGCGAACAGCTCGATCAGTTCCTCCAGCGCAGGCACATGAAGATCGAGGTAAATCTGCATCGCGAATTCGTGATCGCGCAGACTTTCGGATATCAGCATCCGCATCAGGGCAACGGCGTGCGGCGATTCCATCAGTTCGCTCTGGCGATGCGCATAACGCTTCAGGATTTCGACGCTCGACAGTCCCCGGGTCGCGTCCTCATCAAGCGACCGCAGCATGGCTTCGTCGCACCAGCGAGTCGCGATCGCACGAAGCAGCCCCTGCTTGTTGCCGAACAGTTCATAGAGGGTCGCCAGCGAACCGCCCGAGCGCTTGACGATTTCGGCAAGGCTGGTGCGTTCATAGCCTTGTTCGAGGAACAGCGTTTCAGCCGCGTCGAGAATGGCTTCCTGCCGCCGTTCGCGTGGTGATGATCTATCCATTTGACATAAAGTCGATTCCGACATGCCCAATTGCGATCCCCTCTCTTGCCCTTTTTTGTAATTTAAATTACACCGCGCCTCAGCGCAAGCTTTTGCGTATATAACAATCCCGCACAACTGCGATTTTTCAGGGGTTCATATGAGTCGCGTTCGTCCTCTCAGCTGCGCCGTCGGCGCTGCGCTGGCCTTGTTGCTGGCTTCCTGCTCGTCCGAAGCCCCCCCCGCGCCCCCGCCGCCCGAGGTCAATATCGTGACGATCCGGACGCAGGCGGTGCCCAACGTCATCGAGCTTCCGGGCCGGGTCCAGGCGTATCGCACGTCCGAAGTGCGCGCACGCGTCAACGGTATCGTCGAGCGTCGCCTGTTCAACGAAGGCAGCTATGTCCGGGCCGGGACCCCCCTGTTCCGGATCGATCCGCGCGAACTTATCGCAACTGCCAACGCGGCGCGCGCACAGCTCGCCCGCGCGCAGGCAACCGCCGCAAACGCCAGGCAGGTTGTCGGTCGTTATCAGCCGCTGCTCGCCGACCAGGCGATCGGCAAGCAGGAATATGACGCTGCGGTCGCCGCGCAGCGGACCGCCGAAGCCGACGTCGCCGCGGCGCAGGCCAATCTCGAATCGGCACGGCTGAACCTTGGCTACGCGTCGGTCATTGCGCCGATTTCGGGCCGGGCGCGGCGCGCCGAAGTCACCGAAGGCGCGCTGGTCACCGCGGCGCAGGGAACGCTGCTCACGACGATCGAGCAAATCGACCGCGTCTATGTCAATTTCGGGCAATCGAGCTCCGACCTGCTGGCGATCCGCGGCGACATGGGGTCGGGCAAGGTCAGCGTGCCGCAACTCGAACGCGTCGAGGTGCAGTTGATCCTCGAGGACGGCACCGCCTACCCGGTCATCGGCCACCTCGACTTCCTCGACCTGTCGATCGACGAGGCGACGGGCACCGCCGCGCTGCGCGCCGAATTCCCGAACCCGACCTCCGCGCTGCTCCCCGGCCAGTTCGTTCGCGCGCGCATCTTTGCCGGCAACCGCGCCGACGGCGTGCTGATCCCGCAGCGCGCGGTCAAGCTGGCCGCCGATGCCGCGAGCGTGATGGTCCTCGACGCCAAGAATGTCGCGACGCCGCGCCCGGTGAAGCTGGGCACGATGGTCGCGGGCCAGTGGGCGATCCTCGATGGGCTGAAACCCGGCGACAGGGTGATCGTCGACGGGCTGCAAAAGGTTCAGCCGGGCCAGCCCGTACGGGTCGCCCCGGTCAAGGGGGCGCAATCGGCGCCGACGACGAAGCGCTGATTCGATGACCCCCCGCTTTTTCATCGACCGGCCCATCTTTTCCTGGGTCATCGCCATCGGCATCCTGCTGTCGGGCATTATTGCGCTGCGCGGGCTTCCCGTGGAGCAATATCCGACGGTCGCACCGCCGTCGCTGACGATCGGCGTCACCTATCCGGGTGCCGATGCGAGCACGCTCGAGCAGAATGTCACGCAGGTCATCGAGCAGGAACTGAACGGGGTCGAGGGTTTCCTCTACATGGCCTCGACCAGCGAATCGAACGGCACTGCGTCGATCACCCTGACCTTTGAGGCGGGGACCGACATCGACAATGCGCAGATGGAGGTCCAGAACCGCCTGCGCCGCGTCGAGCAGCGTCTTCCCGAAGACGTTCGCCGCCAGGGCATCTCGGTAACCGAAGCCAACGCAGGCTTCCTGCTGATCGTCGCGATCACGTCGAAGAGCGGCAACACCGACCCGATGGAGATCAACAACTTCGCCAACACGCGCGTGCTCGACGAGCTGCGCCGCGTGAACGGGGTCGGCAACGTCCAGGCCTTTGCGCCCGAATATGCGATGCGCATCTGGCTCGACCCGCAGAAGCTCGCTTCGTACAATCTGTCGGCGGCCGAAGCGCTGGGCGCCGTGCAGGAACAGAATAGCCAGACCCCGGGCGGCCAGCTCGGCGACCAGCCGATCGCCAAGGGCGCACAGCTCAACGCCGTGATCACGACGCAGGGTCGCTTCACCAAGCCCGAACAGTTCGAAAGCATCATCCTGCGCGCCAATCCCGACGGGTCGGCGGTGACGCTGGGCGACGTCGGCCGCGTCGAACTGGGCGCGGCGAGCTATCTCTTCTCGTCCGAACTCAACGGCAAGCCGATGGCCGGCCTTGCCGTCCAGCTGACCCCCGGCGCCAACGCGCTGTCGACCGCCGAAGGCATCCGTGCCCAGATGGACGAGCTGTCGAAGGGCTTTCCGCCCGACGTCACCTGGTCGATCCCCTATGACACGACCCCCTTCATCAGCCTGTCGATCGAGGAAGTGGTCAAGACGCTGGCCGAGGCGATGCTGCTCGTCTTCCTCGTCATGTTCCTGTTCCTCCAGAACTGGCGCGCGACGGTCATTCCGACCGTTGTCGTGCCGATCGCGCTCGCGGGCGCATGCCTCGGCCTCTGGATGTTCGGCTTTTCGATCAACGTGCTGACGCTGTTCGGCATGGTGCTGGCAATCGGCATCCTCGTCGACGACGCGATCGTCGTGATCGAGAATGTCGAGCGCATCATGAACGAGGAGCATCTGCCGCCCTATGAGGCGACGGTGAAGGCGATGAGCCAGATCACCTCGGCGATCATCGGCATCACGCTGGTGCTGATCGCGGTGTTCATCCCGATGGCCTTCTTCCCCGGGTCGACCGGCGGCATCTATCGCCAGTTCTCGATGACGCTCGCAATCTCGATCGCCTTCTCTGCGCTGCTCGCGCTGACGCTGACCCCGGCGCTGTGCGCGACGCTGCTCAAGCCGCATGACCAGACCGCGCGCAAGGGCCGCATCGGCGAATTTTTCGACCGCTTTTTCGCCGGGTTCAACCGCTGGTTCGGCCGCACGACCGACCGCTATCAGGGCGGCGTCGGCAAGATGCTGGCAACGCCGCTGCGCTGGCTCGGCGTGTTCGTGGCGATGGTCGCGGTGACCGCGCTGCTCTTTTTCCGCCTGCCCGGATCCTTTCTGCCGCAGGAAGACCAGGGCTATCTGGTGACCGTCATCCAGGCGCCGCCGGGCGCAACGACGCAGCGCACCAACGAGGCGACGAAGCAGGTCAAGGCCTTCTTCGCCGAACAGCCGCAGGTCGCCAACGTGGTGTCGGTCAACGGGTTCAGCTTCTTTGGCCAGGGCCAGGCGAATGCGATCATGTTCACCCCGCTGAAACCGTGGAGCGAGCGCAAGGGCGAAGGCGACAGCGCCGACGCGATCGCGGGCAAGGCGATGGGTGCCTATTCGAACATCAAGGAGGCGTTCGCCTTCTCGCTGAGCCCGCCGTCGATCCCCGAACTCGGCACCTCGAGCGGCTTTACCTTCAAGCTGCAGGACCGCGGCGGCAACGGGCGCGATGCGCTGATCGCCGCGCGCAACCAGATGCTCGGCGGCGCGATGCAGAGCAAGCTGCTCGCCAACGTCCGTCCCGAGGGGCAGGAGGACGCACCGGTGCTGAAGGTCGATATCGACCGCATCCAGGCGCGCGCGCTCGGCCTGTCGATCGGCGACGTCAACGCGACGCTCGCGATCAGCTTCGGCAGCGCCTATGCCAACGACTTCACCCGCGAGGGCCGCGTGTTGCGCGTGCTGCTGCAGGCCGACGCCGCGAGCCGGATGACCCCGCAGGACGTGCTCGACCTGCGCGTCCGCAGCGCGAACGGCGACATGGTGCCCTTCGGTTCGTTCAGCAAGGCCGAATGGTCGGCCGAAGCGCCGCAGCTCCAGCGCTACAACGGCTATCCCGCGATGACGATTTCAGGCGAACCTTCGCCGGGTCAGTCGACCGGCGAGGCGATGGCCGAGATGGAGCGGCTTGCGTCCCAGCTTCCTGCCGGATTCTCGTTCGAGTGGACGGGCATCTCCTATGAGGAGAAGCAGTCGGCGGGACAGATCGGCATGCTGCTCGGCCTGTCGCTCGTCGTCGTGTTCCTGCTGCTCGCCGCGCTCTACGAAAGCTGGGCGGTGCCCGTTGCCGTGTTGCTGGTGGTACCGCTAGGCGTGCTCGGCGCGGTGCTGTTTTCGATGCTGCGCGGACTTTCGGCCGACATCTATTTCAACGTCGGGCTGATCACGATCATCGGGCTCGCGGCGAAGAATGCGATCCTGATCGTCGAATTCGCGATCGAGCAGGAGGCCGAGGGCAAATCGACGCTCGATGCGGTGATGGAAGCGGTCAAGCTGCGCCTCCGCCCGATCATCATGACCAGCCTCGCCTTCATCCTCGGTATGGTGCCACTCGTCATCGCGAGCGGGGCTGGCGCGGCAAGCCGCATCGCGGTCGGATCGGGCGTGATGGGCGGGATGATCGCCGCGACCTTGCTCGGCATCTTCTTCATCCCGCTTTTCTACCTCTCGGTGCGCAAGTGGATCAGCCGCAAGCGGCCGCCCGCACCCGCCGAAAAAGGACATCATGAGGAACCCGGCCATGCGTAACCTGATCGCGCTGCTCGCGGCGACGACGCTCGCCGGATGCGTCAACATGGCGCCGAAGCACGAGCGCCCGCCGCTGTCGACCGCCGCGGACTATCCGGCCGAATTCGCGGGCGACGTGACGCTCGGCCAGCGGGCGACCGATGTCGCATGGCGCGACTTCTTTGCCGATCCGCAGCTCGAGGTGCTGATCGCGCAGGCGATCGAGCGCAATCGCGACCTTGCCGTCGCGATCGCGCAGATCGAGGAGGCGCGCGGGCTGTACCGCATCCAGGACGCCGATCGCCTGCCGACGGTGGGCGCGAGCGCCGATGCGACGCGGTCGCGCAGCCAGCTTGTTCCGGGCACCGGGACTGCGACGATCAACCGCTATTCGGTCGGGGTCGGCGTGACGTCGTTCGAGCTCGATTTCTGGGGGCGCGTCAAGAATCTCTCCGAAGCCGCGCGCAGCCAGTATCTCGCGACCGAGGCGGCCGAACGGGCGTTCCGGCTCGCGCTTGTCCGCGATGTCGCGTCGACCTATTTTTCCTCGCGCGGCGCCGAGGAACAGATCGAGCTCGCCGAAGCGACGGTGACGAGCCGCAAGGAGGGCCTTCGCATCGCCAAGCGCCGGCTCGACGCCGGCGTGACCTCGGCGCTCGACTATCGCCAGTCCGAAACGCTGCTGACGCAGGCCGAGACGCAGCTCGCGAGCCTCAAATTGGGCAAGGCCCAAGCCGACAATTTCCTCGCCGTGCTGACCGGCGGCCCCGTCGCCGGCCCCCTGCCCGCGCCGCTGCCGCTCGTCGCGCAGGGCCAGTCGCC
>NZ_DATMST010000277.1:0-25007 GCF_035565275.1 Sphingopyxis sp. | reverse complement strand
AGAGCTTCTCTCACCCAAAGCCGAAACAGCTTTCAAAAACGACCGGTTCCGCCAACAGGCAGAGCCGGTCGTTTTCTTTTGGGCAAAGCGAATTTCATGCAGCAGTCCGTCCTCCCGTTCCAGCCGACGCGGCGCGCCTTTCTTGGCGCGGTGCTCGCATTCGGCGTGTCGGGCGAGGCGGTGGCGCTCACCAATGCGCAGCGCATCGTCGCGGCGGCGCGGCGGCAGGTCGGTGTGACGCTGTCCTATGATCCGGCGTACAGTGTCCTTCGCTTTCCGAACGGCGATGTCGACCGCGCGAAGGGCGTTTGCACCGATGTCGTGATCCGCGCCTTCCGCGATGCGCTCGGCGCCGACCTGCAGGCGCTTGTAAATGCCGACATGAGGGCCAATTTTGCAGCCTATCCGAAGAATTGGGGATTGGGGCGCCCCGACCGCAACATCGACCATCGCCGGGTGCCCAACCTCGCGACCTATTGGCGGCGGCAGGGCGCCTCGCTGCCCGTAACGACCAACCCCGCCGACTGGCGCCCGGGCGACATCTTCACCGCGATGGTGGGTGGCCGTCTGCCGCACACCGGCATCGTGTCCGACCGCAAGGATACGACCGGCGTGCCGCTCGTCCTCCACAATATCGGTGGCGGGACGCGCGAGGAGGATGCGCTGTTCGACCACAAGCTGACCGGCCATTTCCGCTGGAAAGTCTGAATTATCGTAACGTTTTCAACCGAGTTCTTGCCTTGAGGAGTGAGTAAATGGGTTATCGTATCGTTGTCGCCGGAGCCACGGGCAATGTCGGGCGCGAAGTGCTCGCCATTCTCGCCGAGCGCGAATTTCCGATCGACGAACTGGCAGCGGTCGCATCGTCGCGCAGCCAGGGCACCGACGTCGAAATCGGCGACAGCGGCCGCACCGTCAAATGCCAGAATATCGACAATTTCGACTGGGCCGGCTGGGACATGGCGATTTTCGCGATCGGCAGCGACGCGACCGCGATCCACGCGCCGAAGGCCGCTGCGGCGGGCTGCGTCGTGATCGACAATAGTTCGCTCTATCGCATGGATCCCGACGTGCCGCTGATCGTGCCCGAGGTGAACCCCGATGCGATCGACGGCTATACGAAGCGCAACATCATCGCGAACCCGAACTGCTCGACCGCGCAGATGGTCGTCGCGCTGAAGCCGCTCCACGACGCTGCCAAGATCAAGCGCGTCGTCGTCTCGACCTATCAGTCGGTGTCGGGTGCGGGCAAGTCGGGCATGGACGAACTGTGGAACCAGACGCGTCAGATCTTCGTCGGCGACGAGAAGGACATCCAGAAGTTCACCAAGCAGATCGCCTTCAATGTCATTCCGCACATCGACAAATTCCTCGACGACGGCTCGACCAAGGAAGAGTGGAAGATGGTCGTCGAAACGAAGAAGATCCTCGATCCGAAGATCAAGGTCACCGCGACCTGCGTCCGCGTGCCGGTGTTCGTCGGCCATTCGGAAGCGATCAACATCGAGATGGAAGACGAGCTGTCGGCCGAGGATGCGCAGCGCATCCTGCGCGAAGCCCCCGGCGTCGTGCTCCACGACAAGCGCGAGGACGGCGGTTACATTACCCCCGTCGAATGCGTCGGCGATTTCGCGACCTTCGTCAGCCGCGTGCGCGAAGACCCGACGGTCGAAAACGGCCTCAACCTCTGGTGCGTCAGCGACAACCTCCGCAAGGGCGCGGCGCTGAACGCGGTGCAAATCGCCGAATTGCTCGGCCGCCGGCACCTCAAGAAGGGGTAAGTCCTGGTCCTCCCCGTCGCGAAGCGAATGGTGGAGGGGCCGCGACCTTGCGCCAAAGCCCCTCCGTCAGCGCTCCGCGCTGCCACCTCCCCATGCCTGCGGCACAGGGAGGATTGCCTTGGCGAGATCGAGGCATCCAAGCTATGCCCTCGGTATGACCAGCCCCTACGCCTTCACCCACGCCCTCTGCCGCGCCCCCGCCCGTTCGGCGGTCAAGGGTATCCGCGCCAACGGCGGTCCCGACCCCGACTTCGCCGTCCTCGCCGCCGAACATGAATCCTATGTTAGCGCGCTCCGCGACCTCGGCCTCGCCGTCGAAGTCCTGCCGCCGCTTGACGATTTCCCCGACGCGCTGTTCACCGAAGACGTCGCGCTGACCTTTCCCGAGGGCGCGATCCTGCTTCGCCCCGGCGCACCGAGCCGCGCGGGCGAAGTGGCGCATATCCGCGAGGCGCTCGCGGCGCGCCACGCCACTGTGCTCGAAATGACCGGCCCCGGCCATGTCGACGGCGGCGATGTGCTGCGCCTTGCCGACCGCGTGATTATCGGCCTGTCCGACCGCACCGACCGCGCGGGCGCCACCGAACTCGCGGCTTTGCTCGATCGGCTCGGTTATCGCGCCCAGATCGCGGTGACGCCCGCGGGCGTGCTCCATTTCAAGACCGGCTGCAGCCTGATCGACGAAAGCACGATCCTCGCCGTACCCGCGATGCGCGATTGCCCCGAATTTGCGGGCCTCGAAGTCGTGCTGACTCCGACCGGCGAGGAAGGCGCGGCGAATATCCTGCGCGTGCGCGATACCGTCCTCATCGGCGCGCGCTGGCTGGCGACGCAGGCGATGCTGGCGGCGCGCGACGTGCCTTTCCGCCCGCTGCCGACCGACCAGATCGCGCGCATCGACGCCGGGCTCAGCTGCATGTCGCTGCGCTGGTGACGCATCGAAAATCGCTGTCCTACAATATCTTGCTGCATTAGGTCTTCGGCATGATGAAAGCCCTGACGCCGCGCCCGATACATGCATTTGCGAGTGAAGTTAGGCAGTTTTCCGCCATTTCTGTCTCGGCGGATTTCGATCGATGACGGGTGGCTCGGCGCAGTCTAAAACGCAAAAACGCCTGCTCGGCCTGCTCCTTGCGCTGCTATTGCTCGCGCAGATCGACCAGCCCTATCCCGAGGTCGCGCTGCTCCAGCATATCCCGACGATGCTGCTGATCGTTGCGGCGCCCTGGCTGCTCCGCCGCTGGCCGCTATCGACGCCAGCCGTCGCGTGCATCGTCGCCTTCATGGTGCTCCACACGCTCGGCGGGCGCTACGCCTACAGCAATGTCCCCTATGACGACTGGGCGCGCGCGCTGACCGGCACCAGCCTCTCCGACACCTTCGGGTGGACGCGCAACCATTATGACCGGCTCGTCCATTTTGCCTTCGGCGCGCTGTCGGTCATCCCCGTCGCCGAAATCGCACGGCGCTGGGGCGGCCTTGGCTCACGCGGCGCGGCCTTTGCCGTGCTTGGCTGGGTGCTGGCCATCTCGAGCCTCTACGAAATCTTCGAATGGCTGCTCACCATCGTCGCGGCGGGCGAGACCGCCGACCGTTACAATGGCCAGCAGGGCGATATCTGGGACGCGCAAAAGGATATGGCGCTGGCAACGCTCGGTGCGATATTGGGGATGGCGATGGGGCCGATCGTCAGGAACAGGAGATAGGCATGCGCAAGTTCATAACCCTCGCGATGATCGGCCTGCTCGCCGCGTGCAAACCCGCCGCCGACAAGACCCCGGTTGACGCCGATCCCGTCGCGCCCGCGGTGCCCGAGGCAAAGGCCGACGGCCCGAATGCGGCAACCACTGCAGTCAGCCTTGATGGCGAGGGGCTGCGCTTTGTCGACACGAAGACCGGCAGGGCCAGCCTGCTCGCCTTCGGCGTCCCGCGCGCGCAGGCCGAGGCCGCGCTCGCCAATGTCGCAGGCAAGGAGGACGACCGCAGCACCAACGAGGAATGCGGCGCGGGGACGATGGAGTTCACCCGATACGATGCGATGACGCTCAATTTCCAGGGCGGCAGGTTCGTCGGCTGGTTCCTCGGCAACGAACCCGGCGCAAATGCTTTCTCGACGATGAGCGGCGTCGCGATCGGCACGACGCGCGCCGGGGCGAAGGAATCGGTCGCGATTGTCGACCTTGAGGACAGCACGCTGGGCGAGGAGTTCAGCATCGGCACCGGCGACAAGGTCATCGGCGGCATGTTCGCCGCGCCCGGCGACACGGCGAAGATCGACGCGCTGTTCGCCGGCGCCAACTGCTTCTTCCGCTGATATGGCAAGCGAAATTGCCGGTGGCTGCCGCTGCGGCCAGCTTCGCTACCGCTTCGAACAGGAAGGGCCGCTGCTCAACTATTGCTGCCACTGCCTCGATTGCCAGAAGTCGACCGCAAGCGCCTTTGCCGATCAGCTGATCGTCTCGACCGACGCGTTCACGCTGACGGGCCGGAGCGTGATCTTTTCGACCGAGCGCCCGTCGGGCGGGACGACGAACAACCGGCATTGCCCCGACTGTTTCAGCCGCGTGTGCAATGCGAACACCGTCTATCCCGCGATGACGATCGTGCGCGCGGGCACGCTCGACGATCCGTCGGGACTCGAACCATTTGCGCATATCTGGGTGAAGCGAAAGCGCGGCTGGATCGTGATCGCGGACGGTGTGCCGACTTTCGACGAAAGCCCCGATCCGATGGAGTTCATGCGTTTCGCGATGGAACGTCGACCCGGCTGAGCCGTCCACGCGACCGCATCTCAGGGAATGATGATGCTGGTGTCGACCTTCACCCGGTCGAGCGCGATCAGCGACCGATAGCTTTCGATACAGTCATTCTCGGCGAACAGCCGCCGCGTCAGCGCTTCATAGGCGCGCATGTCCGACGTCACGATGACAAGCACGAAGCTGATCCCGCCCGTGACATAATAGCATTGCTGCACTTCGGGCGTGCCCTCGAACAGGGCCTTCGCGGCATCGACGGTATCGACGCGCTCGTTGTACAGCCGCACCTCGACGATCGAAGTGATGGTCAGCGGTACCGCGTCGGGATCGACCAGCGCGACATTGCGCAGGATCACTCCGGCCTCCTCCATCGCCGCGATGCGCCGCTGCACCGCGGCCGCCGACAGGTTGACCGCTTCGGCGATCCGGCGCTGCGGCATCTTGTTGTCGCGCTGGACGAGGCGAAGGATCGCCCGGTCGAACGAGTCGAGAATGCGCGGCGATCGGTTGGCTGGGCGGGGCATAAACGGGTTTTTGTTGCATTTATCGCGTCAATCAAGAGCGCAATGCTCACGCCGGCGATGATATGCCTCGCTCCCGGCGCAGGGAACGACGGATGAAGGCCATGGCGGACACTCGGAATGCAACGATGGCGGGCGTCCTCAGTGGCGCGGGCGCGGGGGCGCTGTGGGGGCTGGTATTCCTCGCGCCCGAACTTGCGCGCGGCTTCGATCCGCTCCAGCTGACGATCGGCCGCTACCTCGCTTACGGGTTGATCGCGGCGCTGCTCATCGCGCCGCGCTGGCAGCGGATCGCGCCTTTGCTCGACCGGAGCATCTGGCTCGCGCTTGGCTGGCTCGCGCTCGCGGGCAACACGCTTTACTATATCCTGCTGTCGGGCGCAGTGCAGATGGGCGGCATCGCGATGACGTCGCTCGTCATCGGTTTCATGCCTGTCGTGGTGACGATCATCGGCAGCCGCGACCACGGCGCGGTACCGCTCGCGCGCCTGCTGCCCTCGCTGCTGCTCTGCGCCGCCGGTGCATTGTGCATCGGCTGGCAGGCGATCGGCGCGCTCGCCGCCGCCGCCTCGCTGAAGCCGCTCTTCGGCCTGCTCTGCGCGATCGGAGCCCTCGCGTCATGGACCACTTACGCGGTCGGAAACAGCCGCTGGCTCGCCCGGCTGGATCATATTGCGGTGCAGGACTGGAATCTGCTGACCGGCATCGTCACCGGCGCGCAAAGCCTGCTGCTGATCCCCGTCGCGCTGCTCGTCGGCAAATGGGCGCATCCGGCGGCCGACTGGGCGACCTTCGCGGGCGTATCGCTGGGGGTCGCTCTGTTCGCGTCGATCGCCGGCAATGCGCTGTGGAACCGGGCCAGCCGGCTGCTGCCGCTGACGCTCGTCGGGCAGATGATCCTGTTCGAAACGCTCTTCGCGCTTCTCTATGCCTTTTTGTGGGAAGCGCGCTGGCCAACGCCGCTCGAGGCGCTCGCCTTCGCCTTTGTGGTCGCCAGCGTCCTCTCATGCGTCGCCGCGCATCGCCGGCCTGCGGCCGAGACCGTGCCGGCGGCTGCCTGAAGCAAGAGCTGCGCGGAGTGATCGCTAACGACCGGTTGCGGACTTATCTCTCATCGTCATCCCGGGCTTGATCCGGGATCCATGGCCGCACCATCGTATGGATCCCGGATCAAGTCCGGGATGACGAAGGAGAGGGAACGAACGTCCGCTTTCCACCCCAAAGCCGACGCAGCCCCTAATGCCCCATATCCGCCGCCGACGCCCGCGGTCCGCCCGGCCTTGGCGGCCGTAGCAGCAGCACCAGCGGCACCGACGCCAGCGTCACCCACATCATCAGCCAGAAATCGTCGATATAGGCGACCATCGCTGCCTGCCGGTTGATCTCGGCATTCACCATCGCCATCGCCGCGTCGCCCGCGATGCCGAACCTGTCGGCGGTCGACGGGTCGAGCAGGCTGACCGAGCTGTTGGTGACATGCGCCGCGAGATCCTCGTGGCTCGTCTGGATGTTCGCGCCGAGCAGGGTGGTGACGACCGAAATGCCCACCGACGCGCCGATACTGCGCAAAAGGTTGAGCAGGCTCGATCCGTCGGTGCGGTGTTGCGGGGCGATCGTCGCGAACGCCATGGTGTTGAGCGGAATGAAGATCAGCCCCATGCCAAGCCCCTGCACCAGCCCGCTGATGATCACCGGCTCCATCCCCATCGCGAGCGACCAGTGGCTCATCTGCCACAGCGAATAGGCGGCGATCAGCAGCCCGGTGCCGACCATCCAGCGCGCGTCGATCTTGCCGAGCAGCTGCCCCGCGACCCACATGCTCATCAGGATGCCGATTCCGCGCAGCGCCAGCACGACGCCGGTGTCGATCACCGGCCAGCCGAACAGGTTCTGCAGCATCGGCGGCAGCAGAGCCATCGATGCGAACATCACGACGCCGATCACGACCATGAAGCCCATTGCGGTGACGAGATTGCGGTCGGCGAGCATCGCGCGGCTGAACAAAGGCGCGCGCGCGGTGAACATATGGACGAAGAACATCCAAAGACATGCGATCGCGACGCCGAGTTCGATCCAGATTTCGATGCTGTCGAACCAGTCGAGATGCGCACCGCGGTCGAGCATCAGCTGCAGCGCGGCCAGCCCCAGCGCAAGCATCGAGAAACCGAACAGGTCGAACCTGCGATCATTCTTCTTCGTCGCGGGCAGGAGCGCCCACATCATCGCGAGCGTGATGAGGCCGACCGGAAGATTGACGTAGAAGACCCAGCGCCAGTTGACGCTCTCGGTCAGCCAGCCGCCGAGCACCGGCCCCAGGATCGGGCCGATCATGATCCCCATGCCCCAGATCGACATCGCGCGCGCATGGCGCTCGGGCGGGTTGATATCGAGCATCACCGATTGCGACAGCGGACCGATGAAGGCGGCGCTCACGCCCTGGAGAAAGCGGAAGACGACCATCTGCTCGAGCGTTTGCGCGGCGCCGCACGCCATCGAGGCGATGATGAAGCCGGTGATCGCCGCCATGAACAGCTCGCGGCGCCCGATGCGGTCGGCGAGCCAGCCGGTGATCGGCATCGCGATCGCCGACGCGAGGATATAGCTTGTCAGCACCCACGTGACCGTCTCGCTCGTCGCGCCGAGCGCCGACTGCATGTGCGGGATCGCGACGTTGGCGATCGTCGTGTCGAGGATCTGCATGATCGACGCGCCCATCACCGCAACGGTCAGCAGCCCGCGATAGCGCACCCGTTCGTGCAGCGGGATGCTGTCATCGTCGGGGAGCGCCGCGGCGGCCGAGCGGCGGGGGAGGGAACGGCTGGCCATAACTAGAAATGGTCCTCCCTGTGGAGAAGCCATGGGGAGGGGGACCGTTCGCGAAGCGAATGGTGGAGGGGCAGCAATGGTCGCGCCAATGGCCCCTCCGTCAGCGACTGTGCCGCTGCCACCTCCCCATGGCTTCGCCACGGGGAGGATTGATAGATATCCGTGAGGATCAGCATCCGGCCTACTTCGTAAACACCCGCACATCCGCCGACAGCCCCGCGATCATGTCGCGCGCGGGCTTTTCGTCGAAGGCGATGCGCACCGGCACGCGCTGCGTCACCTTGACCCAGTTGCCCGTGGCGTTCTGCGCCGGCAGCACCGAAAATTCGCTGCCCGTGCCCGCGCCGATCGTCAGCACATGGCCGCGCACCTTCACCCCCGGATAGGCGTCGAAGCTGATCTCGGCGCGCTGGCCGACGCGCATGTCGGCAAGGTCGGTTTCCTTGAAATTGGCCTCGACCCACGGATGCACGGTGTCGACCAGCGTGACCGCGGGCAGCCCGGCGACCATCATCTGGCCGACCTGCAGCCGGTCCGACTGGGCGATACGGCCGGCGCTCGGCGCGCGCACCGTGGTGCGGCCAAGATTCACCTCGGCCTGCGACCGCTGCACACGCGCGGCCTCGACCTGCGGATTGATTCCGCTCGACGGGCCGGCCGCCAGCTTGGTGCGCGCTTCGGCGGCGGCGGCTTCGGTCTGGCGGACGCGCTCGCGCGCCTGCGTCACCGCATAGCGCGAGGCGTCATAGGCGGCTCTCGTCGTGAAACCCTTTTCCATCAGCGCGGCCTGGCGGTCGAAATTGATCTGTGCGAACTTCACATCCTCGCGCGCCGCGGCGATATCGACGCTCGAGGTGTTGGCGCTCGCCGACAGGTTGCCGACCTCGACCTCGGCCGCGTCGATCGCCGCCGTCGCCTGCGCGACGCTCAGCGCATAGGGCTCGCCGTCGATCCGGAACAGCAGCTGGCCCTTCGTGACCTGCTGACCGTCGCGCACGGCAACTTCGGTGATCCGCCCGCCGACTTCGGCCGCGACCGACACCTTGTCCATCTGGACATAGGCGTTGTCGGTCGACACCGACCCGCCGCTCGTCAGCCACCAGCCGGCGCCGCCCGCGATCAGCAGTGCAGGCAGGCCGAACATCAGCAGGCGCGTGCGCCAGCTTGCCTTCGGTGCCGTTTCGGCCGGAGCCGCGGGGTTCGGCAGCGGATCGGCCTTCGGCGTGGGCTGCGGTGCCGCATCTTCGGCTTTCGGACGGGAGGGGGAGAGCTGGTCCATCAGGCGGTCTCTTCTTCTTTTTGGCAAATGCGGCGGGACAGGTTGGCGCGGACGCGTTCGACAAGATCGATCATCTGGTCGCGTTCGGCGGCGCTCAAACCTTCGGTGGCTTCGGCGGTCAGCGCATCGGCGGTGTCGCGCATGCCGTTCAGCAGCGTGCCCGCACGCGGGGTGAGGTAGAGTTGCCAGGCGCGGCGGTCGGCGGGGTCGGCCCGGCGCTCGACCAATTCGGCCTCGACCAGCCGGTCGACCATGCGCGACAGCGTGATCGGCTCGACCTCGATCAGTTCGGCGAGCGGGCCCTGCCTGATGCCTTCGTGCCGCTTCAGATAGGTGATCAGGCGCCATTGCAGCGCGGTAATCCCGCTGCCCTTCGTGCGCGCATTGAACGAACGCCGGAACAGCCGCGCGGTGTCGTTCAGCAGGAATCCGATCGTCTCACTCATGTCATAGGATATAATAGCAACTGCTATTAAACTCAATGCACGCTGCGCGGCACTTTCGCCAACTTCCATTCCGGATCAGCCTTCGCGCAACCCGCTTGCACTCCTCCTCTTTTTGGGCAGGATACCGGCATGAGTCTCGCCGCAGACCTCTTCTGGTCGTTCCGTTCGCCGTACAGCTACCTCGCTATCGGCCGCTATCGCGCCCTCGCGGCGAGCCACGACGTGACGATCAACCTCCGTCCGGTCTATCCGCTCGCGATCCGCCAGCCCGATTTCTTCGAGCGCAACCACCCCAACTGGCTGAGCTACACCATGCGCGACATGATCCGTGTCGCGCAGTTCCACGGCATCCCGTTCGGTCCGCCGCGCCCCGACCCGATCGTGCAGAATGTGACGACGCGCGAGATCGCCGCGGAGCAACCCTATATCTATCGCCTGACACGCCTGGGGCAGGCGGCATCCCGGCGCGGCAAGAGCCTCGCCTTTGCGCATGAAGCCGCGCAACTGATCTGGGGCGGCGCGCAGGACTGGCATCTTGGCGACCATCTTGCGGGCGCCGCGCGCCGCGCCGGGCTGGACCTTGCCGAACTGGATGTCGAGGCGGCAAGCGATGCTGCGGCGCTCGATACGGAGATCGCCGCCAACCAGGTCGCGCTCGAGATCGCCGGCCACTGGGGCGTGCCGACGCTCGTGTTCGAGGGCGAGCCCTTTTTCGGACAGGACCGGATCGAAATGGCGAAATGGCGCATGGAGCAAAAGGGATTGCGCCCACGCTGATCGGCGCTTGCCGAACGGCACGCCGACAGCGCATAGCGCGGCACATGATGATCGAACCGCAATTTTTCGAGGCGCGCGACGGCGTGCAGCTGGCGTGGCGCGAAATGGGTGAGGGGCGGCCGTTGCTGCTGCTTCATGGCCTGTTTTCGAGCGGCGAGGTCAACTGGATCAAGTTTGGCACCGCGGCGCGCATCGCGTCCGAAGGCTTCCGCGTGATCATGCCCGACCTTCGCGTCCATGGGTCGAGCGAGGCGCCACACGAGGAAGAATTCTATCCGCCCGACGTGCTGGTGCACGATCTTGAGGATCTGGTGACATATCTCGCCCTCCACGATTTCGATCTGGGCGGCTTTTCGCTTGGAGCCCGGACCAGCGTTCGCGCGGTGGTCGCGGGGATGAAGCCGCGTCGGCTGATTCTGGGCGGCATGGGGCTTGGCGGACTCGCCGGTTGGCAAAAACGAGGGCGTTTCTTCAAACGTGTGATCGCTGAATACGAGACCGCGAAGCGCGGCGACGATACGTGGCTGTCGATCCAGTTCATGAAGACGATGAAGGTCGACCGCATCGCCGCGGAGTATCTGCTCGACAGTTTTACCGACACGCCGCCCGAGGCACTGGCGGCGCTGACGATGCCCGTGCTGGTGGTGTGCGGCGCCGACGACCAGGACAATGGCTCGGCTCCCGACCTCGTCGCGGCGCTCGCCGATGCGCGGCTCGTGACGATCCCGGGAACGCATATGTCGAGCGTGACCCAGCCCGAACTCGGCGAAGCGATTGCGGCGTTTCTGACCGCTTGACCGGACACGCGGGTAGCGCCAATCTGCTGTCATTGCGCCATAGAGCGCTATGATACACTCCAGAGGACGCACCCCATGAAAGCCATGATTTCGACATTGTCGCTTGCGCTGTCGCTTGCCGTCGCCGGCCCGGCGGTCGCCGCCGAGCAGAAACTCGCGGCCCCCGCCGCGAAGACGGCGAAACCCACGGCAGCCGATGCCGATGCCTTCATTGCCGCCGCCGAAAAGGATCTGTTCGACTATACGGTCGAGGCGAGTCAGGTGAACTGGGTCAACGCGACCTATATCACCGAGGATACCGACGCGATGGCGGCGCGGATCAACGCCGTCGGAACCGAAAAGGCGGTCAAATATGCGCTCGAAGCTGCCAGGTACAAGGATGTGCCCGGGCTGAGCGCCGATACAAAACGCAAACTCGATATCCTGCGCAACGGCCTTGTCCTCCCCGCACCGACCACGCCCGGCGCGGCGACCGAACTCAACAACATCGCGACCGACCTGCAGTCGCAATATGGCAAGGGTCGCGGCACGCTGAACGGCAAGGAAATCTCGGGATCTGACATCGAAGCCGAGATGGGCAATCTCAAGAACACGCCCGCGCAATTCGCCGAAATGTGGACGAGCTGGCACGACAATGTCGGCGCGCCGATGAAGGACGACTATGCACGCATGGTCGGCATCGCGAACGAGGGGGCGAAGGAACTTGGTTTTGCCAACACCGGCGCAATGTGGCGTTCGGGTTACGACATGTCGCCCGAGGATTTCGCGAAAACGACCGAACGGCTGTGGCAGGAGGTGAAGCCGCTCTACATGGCGCTCCACACCTATGTGCGCTGGAAACTCAACGAGAAATATGGCGACGCAGTGCAGCCCAAGACCGGCCCGATCCGTGCCGACCTGCTCGGCAATATGTGGGCGCAGGAATGGGGCAATATCTATCCGCTCGTCGCACCGAAAGGCGCGGGTGACCTTGGCTATGACGTCGGCGATCTCCTCACTGCGCAGGGCAAGACCCCGCTCGACATGGTCAAGGCGGGCGAGAATTTCTATTCGTCGCTCGGCATGGCGCCGCTGCCCGAAACCTTCTGGAAGCGCAGTCAGTTCCTGAAGCCCGCCGACCGCGAGGTAATCTGTCACGCCTCGGCATGGGATGTCGACAACAAGGACGATATCCGCATCAAGATGTGCATCAAGGTCAATGCGGACGACTTCACGACGATCCACCACGAACTCGGCCACAATTATTACCAGCGCGCGTACAACACGCAGCCGTTCCTCTATCTGAACGGCGCGAACGATGGCTTCCACGAGGCCATCGGCGATTTCGTCGCGCTGTCGATCACGCCGCAATATCTTGTCGATATCGGCCTGCTCGACAAGGCGAAGGTACCGAGCGCAGACAAGGACATCGGCCTGCTCTTGCGGCAGGCGATGGACAAGGTTGCCTTCCTGCCGTTCGGCCTGCTCGTCGACCGCTGGCGCTGGGGCGTGTTCGACGGCACCATCAAGCCGGCCGACTATAATACCGCATGGACGCAGCTACGCACCCAGTACCAGGGCATCGTCCCGCCCGGCGCACGTCCGGCGAACGCGTTCGACGCGGGCGCGAAGTTCCACATTCCGGGCAATACGCCGTACACGCGCTATTTCCTCGCGCGCATCCTGCAGTTCCAGTTCTACGAGGCGGCGTGCAAGCAGGCGGGCTGGACGGGGCCGCTCCACCGCTGCTCCTTCTACGGCAACAAGGAAGTGGGCGCGAAGCTCAATGCGATGCTCGAAATGGGTGCGTCAAAGCCCTGGCCCGATGCGCTGGAGGCTTTCACCGGTAACCGCGATATGTCGGGCAAGGCGATGGCCGATTATTTCGCGCCGCTGAAAGCGTGGCTTGACGAGCAGAACAAGGGCAAGCCGCAGGGGTGGTAGCGTCGCTCAACATAAGTCAGCCTTGGGAGCTGGTCATGATGCTGACCGGCTCTCTCGGCATCTGCTTTCTCGCGTGGGAAGTCTGGATCAGCCATGAGTTTGAGCGCCATCAACATAATCTGCTGCGATTGGCGCGGATCAAGTCCTTGCATGATGCAGGGAAGCTGCGTGAATTCCTGATCGCGGGGCTGCAGTTCAACGGACGGGGAGCCTCCGTCGCCAAGGCCATGGTCGACGCTTGTGATGATGTCGTCGTCGAACGGCTGGCCGCCGACATGGCCGAAGATTACCGGCTGCTCGGGCAGGCCGAGGAATCGCTGCGGAACGGCGGGGCGGGGGGCGTACTGCGCATACGGCGATGGCGTCTGATCCTCGGGGCAGGGCTGCTCCTCGTATCGACCTGGAGCAATGCGCTCTACTAGGCCCGGGGCGCGCTACCCTTGGGGTCCGCTTCCACCATTTGCCTGAATCGCGACAGCCGCGCGCTTGCCGCGGCGGCGTGCGGGCCGATCCAGCGGTCGTGGATATCCTGGATCGGCATTGCGTTGAGATGATTCCAGCGCTCGCGGCCGCGGCGTTCGGCGATCACGAGGCCGGCGTCCTCCAGTACCTTCAGATGTTGCATGACCGTGCAGCGGTCGATGTTGGCGAAGTTGCCGCACAGCGTGCCCGTGGTGAGCGGCTGGTCCTTGAGCGTGTCGAGAATCTGGCGGCGAATGTGCGACGCCAAAGCCTTGAAAACTCTGTCATATTCTTCGTGGATTGACATGTTATAAATTTATAACATAAAATCCGTGCGACTCAAGCGGAGAATGATCATGGAACTGAAGTTCAGGGTTGCGGCGCGGATCGCGAAGCCGGTGCACGAGGTGTTCGAGGCGGTGGCCGACCCGAAAGAACTGTCGGAATATTTCACCACGGGCGGCGCCGAGGGCCGGCTCGAGACCGGCGCAACGGTGACATGGGACTTCCACGACTTTCCCGGCGCCTTTCCGGTCTGGGTGATCGAAGTTGTCGAGGACGAGAAGATCGTCCTCGAATGGCAGGCGAACGAAGGCGAGGCGCCGAATGTCGAGGGCGGCGAGTTGAAGGATGCCGATTACCGCACGCGGGTGACGATGAATTTCAAGGGGCTCGACGACGGGCGCACGCTCGTCGAGATCGCCGAGGAAGGCTGGCGCGAGAATCAGGGCGCACTCGGCGCATCCTACGGCAATTG
Source organism: Sphingopyxis sp. (assembly GCF_035565275.1). GTDB lineage: Bacteria > Pseudomonadota > Alphaproteobacteria > Sphingomonadales > Sphingomonadaceae > Sphingopyxis. The sequence goes on along the minus strand of NZ_DATMST010000277.1, from coordinate 10,682 downwards.
CCAAGGCTGGTCGCAGATGCTCTGCGCACTCAAGGCGTGGACCGAGCACGGCATCAATCTGCGCGAGGGCATGTATAAATAGCCGGTGCGCGGAGGCCGGATGCCGCTTGCGCGGGCCTTGGGGAACATCGACGCCGGAATGCGCGTTCTTCCGTGGATCGAAAGGTCGGGAGGACGAGATGATGTCGCGCAAATGGATATTGATCGCCGCGGTTGCCGCATTGACGATGCCCGCAGCCATGATTTCCGCGCCACCAGTGAAGGCGCAGTATCTGGATTCCTATCTGAGCTCGCAACGCGACAACAATCGCATCCGGCACCAGCAGAGGATCAGACAGGAACGCCTCGCCCAGCAGTCGGGAGCATCGGGCAGCCAGTCGTGGCGCCGCCATGTCGAAGCGTGCAAACGGGCTTATCGGAGCTATGACCAAAAGACCGATCGCTACACCGTCCGGCGCGGCGTGACCCGAAAATGCCGGTTGTAGGCGGGGGCGCCGACCTTTGCCGGCAGGCTGATTGCGGCGACCTGCCTCGGCTCAAATATTTATCCCGGCGCGCATCGTCCTGCGCCCCGCCCCGTCGCGAGCCCATAGCCGGGCTTCGCCCGCCTCGCGCGACAGACAGAGATCGAAGGGGGCGCCTTCGATCAACGGCGCTTCGGCGCGGAAGGTGAAGCGGCGCGGCGCGGCCCCCGGGGTGGTGCGCAGGAAATGGTCCATCAGCAACGTCGCGATCAGCGGACCCTGCACGACCAGACCGGCGTAGCCTTCGGCACCCTGCGCATATTCGCGGTCGTAATGGATGCGGTGCGCGTTGAAGGTGAGGGCCGAATAGCGAAACAGAAGCACGGGATCGGGCGACACGCTCCGGACCTCTTCGGCGGGCCCGGCGTCGGGATCGGCCGATGGCAGAGTCGCAATCGCAGTGCCCGCCGGCGCGGGTGCGCGGTAGACGAGGTCCTGCTCCTCGCGGATCGCCGCGTTTCCGTCCGCGGCGATCTCGTGGCGAAGCGTCACGAACAGAAGGTCGCCGCTGGCGCCGCGCTTGGGCCGGATGGCGTCGATCGTCGTGACGCGGGTCAGCGCGGCGCCGACGGGAACGGGCGCGAGGAAGTCGATTCGCCCGCCCGCCCACATGCGGCGCGGCAACGGAACGGGGGGCAGCAGGCCGGTTTCGTCGCGGCGCGGATGGCCGTCTTCGCCGATCGCCGACTGGCGCGCGTCGGGAAGGAAATAGAGCCAGTGGCCGAGTGGCGGTACCGTGTCCGGTGCCGCAAGCGACATGTCATGATCGAGCAGTGCGGCGAGACCGCGGAGCGGCGCGGCGGTCGCCACATCCTCGCGCGTTTCGCTGCGGCCGACCCAGGCGGAATAATCGTCCATGACTGCCTCAGAAGCTTTTGGGCAAGCCGAGCGCGTGCGTCGCGACATGGCTCAGGATCAGGTTCGTGCTGATCGGCGCGACCTGATAGAGGCGCGTTTCGCGGAATTTGCGCTCGATGTCATATTCCTCGGCAAAGCCGAAGCCGCCGTGCGTCTGGATGCACATGTCGGCGGCGTACCAGCTCGCTTCGGATGCGAGCATCTTCGCCATATTCGCCTCCGTCCCGCAATCAGCGCCCGCGTCGAACAGGCGTGCGGCCTTGTCGACCATCTCGGACGCCGCCGCGATCTGGACCCACGCGCGCGCGATCGGGAACTGCACGCCCTGATTTTCGCCGATCGCACGGCCGAAGACCGAGCGGTCCTTTGCATAGGCGGCCGCGCGATCGATGAAGAAACGCCCGTCGCCGATGCATTCGGATGCGATCAGGATGCGTTCGGCATTCATCCCCGACAGGATGTAGCGAAAACCCTTGCCCTCCTCGCCGATCAGATTCGCGGCGGGAACTTCGAGATCGTCGAAGAAAAGCTCGGTCGTGGCGTGATTGAGCATCGTGCGCACGGGGCGAATGGTGAGACCTTTGCCCACCGCCTCGCGCATGTCGACGAGGAGCACGCTCATCCCGTCGGAGGGCTTGGCGCATTCCTCGCGCGGGGTGGTGCGGCACAGCAGAACCATCAGATCCGAATGCTCGGCGCGGCTGATCCAGATTTTCTGGCCATTGACGACATATTTGTCGCCGGCCCTTTTGGCGAAGGTGCGGATGCGCGTCGTATCGGTCCCCGCGGTCGGTTCGGTCACGCCAAAGGCTTGCAGGCGAAGCTCGCCGCTGGCGATCGCGGGCAGATAGGCCTGCTTCTGCGCCTCCGACCCGTGCTTGAGCAGCGTGCCCATCGTGTACATCTGCGCGTGGCAGGCTCCACCGTTGCAGCCCGAGCGGTGGATTTCCTCGAGCACCGCCGTTGCGGCGCCCAGACCGAGGCCCGACCCCCCATAATCCTCGGGGATCAATACCGAGAGAAAGCCCGCGTCGGTCAGCGTGCGGACGAATTCCGTCGGATAGATCCGGTCGCGATCGAGCTTTTGCCAATATTCGCCCGGAAACCCGGCACACAGACGGCGCACCGCGTCGCGTATTTCGGGGTAGGTTTGTGGCTGGGCTTCGGACATCGGCGTTTCGCTCTCCCTGATCATCGGAAAGAGCCTAGGCTGGCAAGGCGCGGCACGCCAAGCCGTATCGACGGTTTTTTTATCCGGCCTGCGCGTCCCGGCCGGCGCCCGTGCAAGATTCTGCTGCGGGTTCCCCGGCGCGCTCGGCCCCGGCCGGAAACCCGTCGGCCTATCGGCGCAATGTCACGAGACTGTCGGGATCTTCGAGCAACGTCTTGTAGGCGGCAACCAGACGCGCGGCGAGGTCGCCGTCGATCGCGCGATGGTCGAATGATATCGTAGTCGTCATCACGGTCGCCGCAACGAGCGCGCCGTTGCGTACGACCGGTTGCTCGACGCCGGCTCCGACCGCGAAGATGCATGATTGCGGCGGATTCAGGATCGCGCTGAACTCTTCGACCCCGAACATGCCGAGGTTCGAGACGCTCGCGCTCCCGCCCATATATTCATGCGGCTTGAGCCGTCCCGCCTTGGCCCGGTCGGCAAGTTCCCGCATCTCGACCGCGAGGTCGCGCGGGTCCCTGGTGTCGGCGTGGCGAAGGATCGGCGTAATGAGGCCGCGCGGGGTCGCCACGGCAACGGCGACGTCCACCGCGTCGTAATAGCGCAATGCCGTCTCGTCGAACGAGACATTGGCCTCCGGGACCTGCCGCAACGCCAGCGCGACCGCGCGCACGACGAGGTCGTTGACCGATACCTTGGCCGCCGACCGGTCATCGTTGAGCCGCCGCCGCAGATCGAGCAAGCCGTCGATCTCGCACCGCGCGACGACATAGAAATGCGGAACGGTCTGTTTCGCTTCGGTCAGCCGGCGGGCGATCATGCGACGAACGGACGAATGCGCGACATCGCGGTAGCCGAGGGATCCCGCGTCGGCGCCGGCTTCCGGGTGGCCCGCTGCGGCAATATCGCCCGACATCGCGTCAATCCTCCTCGGCGATCCGGACTCGCAGCCCGTCGAGTTCGGGGCGGAGCGGAATCTGGCAGGACAGCCGCGAGCAGGCGTCGCGATGCGACGAACTGTCGAGCAGGTCGTCTTCATCGCCGTCGATCGCGGGCAGACGGTCCAGCGCGGCGGGATCGACATGGACGTGACAGGTGGCGCAGCTGCAACAGCCGCCGCAAAGCGCCAGCAGTTCGTCGAAGCCCGCGTCGCGGATCGCCTCCATGACCGACATGCCTTCTTCGGCCTCGACGGTTCTTTCCTCGCCGTCGCGGCCGACGATTACCAGTTTCACCACGGCCTTGTGCCCCTCGTCGCTTTTGTCACAGGATGGCGCGGACCGCGTCAGCGATCCGTTCCTTCGTCGGGTAAAGCTGTTTTTCCAGCGTCCGGTTGTACGGGATCTGGACCGAGGGCGTCGCGACGCGCTGAATCGGTTTGCGCAGGCTGTCGAAACCTTCCTCGGCGACGACGGCCGCTATTTCCGATGCCACGCTGCCGACCTTGTGCGAATTGTCGACGATCACCAGTCGGCCGGTCTTGGCCACCGAGGTCAGAACGGCTTCGCGGTCGAACGGCACGAGCGTCCGGAGATCGACCACCTCCGCCTCCACGCCATCCTTGGCGAGCGCCTCGGCCGCGGCAAGCGAGGCGTGCAGGCAGCCGGCGATCGTCACGATCGTGACGTCGGATCCTTCGCGCTTGATGTCGGCCTTGCCGATCGGGATCAGGAAATCCTCGTCGACGGGGACCTCCTCGCGTTTCCCCCACAGGTTGATTTCCTCGAACATCAGCACCGGGTCGTCGTCGCGGATCGCCGATTTGAGCAGACCCTTCGCGTCGGTGGCCGTCGCGGGTGCGACGACCTTCAGACCCGGCACGTTCATGAAGAAGGGCCATGGCCGATCGGCATGCTGTGCGGCGGTGCCATTGCCGTAATAGGAGCAGGCGCGGATCACGACGGGCACCTTCAGCTGCCCGCCGGTCATGAAGCGCAGCTTCGCCGCCTGGTTGATGATCTGGTCCGACGCGAGATAGATGAAACTCGCGTTGGTGAGATCGACGATCGGCCGAAGCCCGGTCAGCGCGGCGCCGATCGCGACGCCGGTAAAGCTGCCTTCCGAAATGGGCGCGTTGCGAAGCCGCTTTTCATCGAATTCCTCGAACAAAGCCTGCGCCCCATAGACCGCGATATCCTCGCCGATCATCATGACGCGTTCGTCGCGGTGCATTTCCTCGCGCTGCGCTTCGTTGATCGCCTGAAGATACGTCATTTTCCGGGTCGAGTTACGCATCCTCGGTCAGTCCTTCAAAGCGGGGAGGGTAGTTGATCGGATTGCTGAACATGCAGTCGAGCATGTCCTGCAATTCGGGCTCGGGGCTTTCGCGCGCGAACTGGACCGCCTCGTCCATGATCCGGTCGACGTCGGCCTCGATCGCCTCGACGTCGGCGCCCAGCCCGCGCGCGGCCAGGACGGCGCGATAGAGGGTGACCGGGTCGCGCTCGGTCTTGTAGTGATTGATCTCTTCGTCGCTCCGATAGGAAATCGGGATCGCCAGCGAATGGGCGTGCTCGCCGAAGCGATAGGTCTTGGCCTCGATCAGCGTCGGTCCGCCGCCCGATCGGGCACGCTCCACGGCTTCGCGCGTCGCTTCATAAACCGCCTCGGCATCCTGTCCGTCGACGATCACGCCCGGGATGGCATATCCGTCGCCGCGGCGCGCGATGTCGGGCTGGCCGTGCGATTTGGCGACCGAAGTCGTGACGGCGTAACCATTGTTTTCGCAGAAAAAGATGACCGGAAGTTTCCAGATCGAGGCCATGTTGAGGCTTTCGCCGAACGTGCCCTGGTTCGCGGCTCCGTCGCCGAAGAAGCACAGGCTGACCTGATCGGTGCCCCGCGTCTGGGCGCTGAGCGCGGCGCCGGTCGCCAGCGGCAGGCCGCCGCCGACGATCGCCGATTCGCCGATCAGACCCTTGGTCGTATCGGTGAGGTGCATCGATCCGCCAAGGCCCTTGCAGATGCCGGTCTTCTTGCCGAAGATTTCCGCCATCAGGGGTGCGATGTCGGCGCCCTTGCCGATGGGATGGCCGTGCGAACGGTGGGTGCCCGTCACATAGTCGTCGTCGCGCAGCGCGATACAGGCGCCGGCGATCGCTGCTTCCTGTCCGATGCTGAGATGGCCGACGGGATGGTGCGCGATCAGCGCCTCCTCGAATTTCCGGATCCGGAGCATCCGCGAGAAAAGTTCGAGCTGCCGGGGGCGGTCGAGCGACATGTCAGGCCTCCTCTATTGTCGCGATCTCGGTTCCCACCTCGACCGTTTCATCCTCGGGGAACAGGATCGAGGCGATTTTGCCGCTCGCCGGAGCCTCGACTTCGACCACCGACTTGGCGGTCTCGATCTCCGCGATCACTTCATCCTTCGCGACGCTGTCGCCGACATTCTTCAGCCATTTCACGATCGTGGCTTCCGAAATGCCCATTCCGCTGTGCGGGAGAAACACGCTGACGGTCATAATCCTCTGTCTCCAGTTCGTTTTTCAGGACCGATAGGCGAAATCGGCCGGATCGATATGCATCCAGTATTCGGCGACGAGGCCGTCGTCGTTGAATTTGAAGAAGGACGCGCCCGGTGCGACGATCTCCTTGCCCTGGAAAGAACCGCGGATCGTCCAGCGCAGGCTCGCATAGGGCGGCTCGATCAGCAGGATGTCGAAGGTCCGGTGATAATCGGCAAGCGCACCGAAGGCCGCGCGTTCGACTTCGCGCTCGGCGGCGCGGTTCGGAACATGGACACCGCCGCGCCAGCCGTGAACGTCGGGCGCCATCACCTTGTCGATCCCGGCGCTCACTTCCTCGACGGTTGCGTTCGGCCGCGAATTTTCGGCGGCGTTCAATTGCCGGAGCCTGCTCTCGATCGTCTCGCGACTTACCATTTCCGTCTCCTTTTTCCGTCATCGTCCCGCTGCCGGGCGACGAGCTTGTGCAATCTGTCCGTATTCAAAGCGTCAGCGGGTTTCGAAATCCTGCATTTTCGGCGCCGCCATCTCTTCGATGAACCGGTTGTGCGAGAAGGTCCACGATGCGGGGATACCGTTCCTGTCGAGGTACCAGCTCTTGCAGCCTGTAACCCAGACGGTGTTCGCCGCCGCCGCCTGGCGCTCGCTTTCGAACCGGCTGGTGGCTTCGGGGGTGGCACTCACCTCGCGATACTCGCCGTCCAGCAGGCCTGCGATCAGCTGCGTTACATAGCCGAGCTGCTGTTCGGTGATCTCGATCAGCGAGAAGTTGCCGATCGGGCTGTTGGGGCCGCCGAGCAGGAAGAAATTCGGGAAGTCGGGCACCGTCACCGACAGATAGGCATGCGGGCCCTCCGCCCAGACATCGTCGAGATCGACGCCGCCGCGGCCGATCACCTTGGTCGGGCGGATGAAGCGGTCGACGTGAAAGCCGGTCGCGAGCACGATGACGTCGAGATCGTGCAGCACACCATCGGCGGTGCGAATGCCGCCGGGCTCGATCCGCTCGATCGGCGAGGTCACCAGATTGGCATTGGGCTGCTGGATCGCGCCATAGAAGGTGTCCGAAATCACGAGCCGCTTGCACGCCGCGCGATAGTCGGGGGTAAGCTGCTGCCGGAGCACGGGATCGCGGACCGTCGCCAGATTGTCCCGGCAGAGCTGCTCGATCGCCGCAAGTTGCGGCGAATCGACGTCGATCACCGCGGTCGCGTAGCCTTCGAAGGTCGTGGTCCGGTATTGCTGCACAAGTTGATCGAGCACCGCCGGATCGCGGAACGACGCCTTCTGTTCTTCGGTATAGGCGATGTTCGCACGCGGCAGGACCCATTGCGGGGTGCGCTGGAACAGGTCGAAACGTTCGACCCGCGGCACGAGCGCCACGGTCAGTTGGCCTGCAGTCGAACCGGTACCGATCACGCCGACCTTGCGGCCGTCGAGCGCCACGTCATGATCCCAGCGGGCCGAATGGAAGATGGGGCCGTCGAAGCTTTCGATCCCCTCGAAATGCGGAATGTTCGGATGGTGCAGCACGCCGCTCGCGGAGATCACGATGTCGAAGCTGTCCCGATGCCCGGCGGCGGTGGTCAGGTCCCATTTTCCGTTCCGATATTCGAGGCGCACGACCTCGTCGCCGAAACGGATGAGGGGAAGGACGCCGCGGTCGCGCGCGACGCCTTCGAAATAATCGAGCAATTCGTGCCCCTCCGCGAGGAGGTTGTTCCAGTCGGGATTGCGCGCGAAGGAATAGGTGTACCAGTGCGCGGGAACGTCGCACGCCAACCCCGGATAGGTGTTGTCGCGCCAGGTGCCGCCGACGCGGTCGGCCTTTTCGAACACGACGCACTCGATGCCCTGCTCGCGCAATTTTATCGTAGCCAGAATGCCGGCCATGCCGGCGCCGATGATGGCGGCGCGGACATGGCGGTTGGCTGCTGGTTTTTCACTCATTCCGGATACCTGTCTCGCCGCGTCAGAATGCGACATCAAGTTTGACGCCGACAGTCCGTTCGGAATCCATGGCGGGGTTGTTCGAATAGCCGCGGGTCGAAAGCGGGTTGGTGTTGGCCAGCCCCGAATCGAACGGCGTGGTAAAGATGCCCGCGACATAATATTTGTCGAGCAGGTTCCGGCCGAACACCGACAGGCGCCAGCTTCCGTCTTCGGCGCCATAGCCGATCTGGCCGTTGAGGATGCCATAGCCCTCGTTGAGCGTGTTCGGGTCGGCGACTTCGCCATAGGTCTTCGAACGCCAGTTATAGGTGGCGCTTGCGGTCACGGAATTGCCGTTGCCGACCGGAAGGTCGAGGTTTCCGGAAACCCCGAAGGTCCATTTCGGCGAATAGACCAGCGGGTAACCCGCCGCGTTGAACGCCGGCGGCGTGCCGGCGGGCGAACCTTCGGGCACATAGATGCACTGGCCCGCGGGCGTTCCCGGGTTGGTGATGCCGGTCTTGCACTGGATCGCATAGTCGGTGAATTTCGTCGGAATATAGGCGACATTGCCCGACAGTGTGAATTCCGGCGTGACCTTCACCGCCAGATCGGCCTCGACGCCCTTGGTCTCGAGGCTGCCGGCGTTGGTGGTGGTGTAGTAAGAGCGCGACGCATCGAGGGGATCGATGATCCGCTGCTGCGCCTGGAAATCGTTGAAGTCGGCCTTGAACAGCGCAAGGTTGAAAATCACGCGATTGTCGAACAGCACCGACTTGAAACCGAGCTCGTAGGATTTGACCGTTTCCGGCCGCACGAGCTGCTGCGGCTGGTTCGCCGGATAGGAAATCATCGGTCCCTTGTAACCGGTCGAATAGGTTGCGTAGACATTGATATCGCGCGTGAAATTATACTTGGCGGTAACCTTGTAAGTGAATTTGTTCGCGCTGGTTTTGGCGAAGGACGGCGCCGGCGGGGTCGGGCTGGCGTGGCAGGCCCCGCTGCCGAGATAGCTGCCCAGCGCACAAACATTCGGAACGTCGTAATAGGTGATCGTCTGCTGCACCTTGTCGTCGGTATAGCGCGCGCCGCCGATCAGAGTGATATTGTCGGTCAGCGCCGCTTCGACCTGACCGAACACCGCCCAGCTTTCGGTCTTGGCGCGAACGATGGGAAGGTAACCCGACGAAGCGCCCGGGCCGATCGCCGACTGCGAGAAGCCGAAGGGAGCCGAATCGGGTATCACGCCGAGCGTGCTGACGTTGATCGCCTCCTGAAAGGGCTTCGCCTTGTAATAGATGGCGCCGAGCGTGTAGTCGAAGATGCCGGCCTGCCCCGCCGCGCGCAGCTCCTGCGAGAATTGCGTGCCGCCCGACGGGTTGCGGTTGAGGCTGTATATCCGGCGCTGCGTCGCGTCGGTGTCGACGGCGATATCCTGATCGAGATCGCGATAGGCGGTGATCGAGGTCAGCGTCGCGCCGCCGAGTTCATAGTCTAGCCGCAACGAGCCGACCTTGCTGGTCTGGCGCGTGAAGGTGGGGCCATCGAGCGAAACCTCGAGATTTTTCGGCCCCGGTTCGATGCCCTGCGGCTGGAGTTCGTTGCACGGATTGAAGACCGTCGCGCCGAACAGGATGAGGCCGCTGCCGCAGTTGCGCAGCGTCCAGGCGCCGTTCGCATTGTCGCGGGTGTGGCGATAGTCGCCGGTCAGCAACACGCTCAGGCGATCGGTCGGCTCCCAGAGCAGTTTCGCGCGCAGACCATAGCGTTGATAGGCATAGATATCCTCGCCGGTGAAGACGTTGCGGACAAAGCCGTCGCGGCGCTGGACCACGCCGCTGACGCGCAGCGCGGCGGTATCGCCGAGCGGTACGTTCACCGCCCCCTGCACGTTGAGCTCGTTCCTCTCGCCATAGGAGAAGGAGGCATTCATGCTGGAGTCGTTGAGGACGGGCTTTTTCGTGACGATCTGGATGACGCCCGCCGAACTGTTCTTGCCGAACAGCGTCCCCTGCGGGCCCTTGAGCACCTCGATCCGCTCGATGTCGTTGAGCGACTGATAGCTCGGGCCCGAAAAGGTCGTCTCGACGATGCCCTGGACCACGTCGTCGATCACCACGCCGACCGATTGTTCGGCGGTCATCAGAAGCGAGGATGTCCCGACACCGCGGACGAGGAAGCTGGCGTTGAAGTTCGTGTTGAACGTCACGCCGGGGGTCAGGAACTGAAGGTCGGTCAGTCCGGTGACGTTGCTGTTTTTCAGGGCTTGTTCGCCCACGACCGAAACCGCGATCGGCACATCCTGCAGACGCTGTTCGCGGCGCTGCGCGGTGACGATGATTTCACCGGGAGCCGCGCTCTCTTCGCTCTGGACCTGCGGGGGGGCTTCGGCGGGCGCGCCCTCCTGCGCCGCAGCCTGTCCGGCCAAGGCCATGATGCTGCAGCCTGCCAGCAATGCCCGAAATGCAATTTTCTGTGCCATCTCCGCTCCCACTCCCTCTGCTCGATCCCGCGAGTCCGTTCCCGCGTCCTTGTTATCTGGAACGAGCTTAGATCATGCCGCTCTTGCATGCAATATAGAGAGATAAAGATCGATATTTGCCGTTTTTCATCCAAAAATCTCTTATTATGCATCCATGTTATGCAATTTCCCGGAAATTGCATGGCCGCTTTTCAAAGGGAAATCTGCCGCTTCGGGGTGGTATTGATCGGGGCCGCGCGATCGAAAAC
>NZ_DATMST010000276.1:0-14083 GCF_035565275.1 Sphingopyxis sp. | reverse complement strand
CCCTATGCCCCCTTCCGCGCCAGCGCGCGCGCGGTGCGGCACGATATCGACCGGCTGCGGATGCAATATGGCGTGAGTTTCGAACAGGCGTGCCACCGCCTTTCGACGCTTCAGCGCCCGGGCGCACGCGGCATCCCGATGTTCTTCTGCCGTGTCGACATGGCGGGCAATATAACCAAACGGCATAGCGCGACGCGGTTGCAATTTGCGCGCTTTGGCGGCGCCTGCCCCCTGTGGATCGTCCACGAAGCCGCCGCGATCCCCGACCGCATCCTCTTCCAGCTGGCAGAGACACCCGATGGCCTGCGCTATGTGTCGATGGCGAAGGGGCTGGTGAAGCCGTCGGGCAGCTATGCGCGATCGCCGCGCCGCTACGCCGTCGCACTGGGGTGCGAGGCGCAATATGCGGGCGATTTCGTCTATGCCGACGGGGTCGACGTCGCCGCGCCGCAGGCCGCGACGCGGATAGGGCTATCGTGCCGCATCTGTCCGCGTGATGATTGCGATCAGCGCGCGTTCCCGCCGAGCGATCGCCCGATACTGGTGGACCCGGATCGGCGGGATGTGGTGCCGTACCGGATCGGGTGACGCAGTCGTCATTGCGAGCGAAGCGAAGCAATCTCCAGCTATCAACCTTGCACGACGCCGATAGCTGGAGATTGCTTCGTCACTGCGCTCCTCGCAATGACGAAGAAGATCAAATCTTCACAATCCCGCGTTCGATCAGACTATGCGCCGTCGCGAGGATCGCCTCCTCGGGAGGACGCATCGTCCAGCCCAACGTCTTCATCGCATGGCGGCTGTCTCCGCCGCGGACGTTGCCGAGTTCGGCGACGAGCTGCTTGAGCTCGGGCCGCACCAGCGCGAGCAGCTTGAGCAGCCAGTCGGGCATCTTCCGCTTGGGCACGTTCCGCGCCTGCTCGCCAAGGTTCGCGCGCAGCAGGTTCGCAACGTCGATCATCTTCAGGAACGGTCCCGAACAGACATAGCGTCCGTCGTGAATGCCCGGCACGGTCAGCGCGCGATAATGAAGGTCGGCGACATCGCGGACGTCGATGATCCCGAAGCCGATATCGGGGCACATCGGCACCTTGCCCTCGAGCAATTGCTTCACCAACTCGATCGAGGTCGAAAGATCGGTCGACAGCAGCGGGCCGAATACCGCGGCGGGATTGACCGAAGCGAATTCCATATCGCCGCCCTCTGCAGAGACCCAGTCGCGCGCGGCGCGCTCGGCGACGGTCTTCGAACGTGGATAGGGCATAACCTCGGGATTATCGAGGTTGGTCCAGTCGGCTTCGTTATAGAGCTCTCGGCTCCTGCCATGACCATAGGCGATCGCTGCCATCGACGAGGTCAGAACGAAGCGCTGCACGCCTGCCCTCTTGGCAAAACGCAGCGCACGGAGCGCCCCCTCGCGTGCCGGAACGATCAGTTCGTCAGCATGTTTGGGTACATCGAGCGGAAAGGGCGAGGCGACGTGCGCAACATGGCTGCACTCCGCCATCGCCTCGGCCCAGCCCGCGTCATTCTCGAGATCGGCAGCAAAGAAGCGCAGCCTGTCATTGTCGGTGTTCAGCCAGCCGCGAACCTCGGACTCTCGTTTCAGGCTGCGGACGGTCGTGTGCACCGTCCACCCATTGTCGACCAGCTGCCGGATCAGAAAGCCCGCGACATAGCCGCTGCCTCCGGTGACCAATGCCGTTCCCGCCACGCGTCCTTCCTTCACCTCTTTGCAGGGGAAGATAGCGCATACAGGTTGCAGGCCGAAACCTTATTTGAGGAGGACGAGTTCCTCGGCCATGCTGGGGTGCAGCGCGACAGTGGCGTCGAAATCGGCCTTGGTCAGCCCGGCCTTCACGGCGATCGCCGCCGCCTGCAGGATTTCGGGCGCGTCGGGGCCGATCATGTGCAGCCCGACGACCTGATCGGTCGCGGCGTTGACGATCATCTTGTACAGCGCACGCTCGTTACGGCCGGCGAGGACATTCTTCATCGCGCGAAAATCGCTGGTGTAGGTGCGGATGCTGCCCAGCTTGTTGCGGGCTTCGGCCTCGGTCATTCCGACGGCACCGATCGGCGGGTGGCTGAACACCGCGCTCGGCACATTGGCATAGTCTACAACGGTGGGTTTGCCGCCAAAGAAGGTGTCGGCAAAAGCATGACCCTCACGGATTGCCACCGGGGTCAGCTGGATGCGGTTCGTGACGTCGCCGACCGCGAAAATGCTGGGTACCGAAGACTGGTTCCGGTCGTCAACCTTGATAGCCCCCTGGCTATCGAGTTCAACGCCCGCCTCTTCGAGCCCCAGACCCTTGGTGTTCGGCACGCGTCCGGTTGCCATCAGCACGGCATCGGCCTCGATCGGATCGCTGCCTTCGAGATGAACAGTCAACGATCCATCGTCGTTCTTCGCAATCGACTGAAATGGCGCGTTGAACTTGAAATCTATGCCCTTGGTCATCGATATCTGCAGCAACCGGTCGCGGATCTGTTCGTCATAGCCGCGCAGGATCGTGTCGCCGCGGTTGACGATCGTAACCTTGCTGCCGAATTCGTTGAAGATGCCGGCGAATTCGTTGGCGATATAACCGCCGCCCGCGATCACGACACGTTTCGGCAGCGTTTCAAGATGGAAGACCTCGTTCGAGGTGATCGCATGCTCGCTGCCCGGGAATTCAGGCACATGCGGCCAGCCGCCCGTCGCGATCAGAATGCGTTCAGCGCTGATTTCCTGCCCATCGGCGAGCCGCACCTTCTGCGGACCGATGACGGTCGCGCGCGTCCTGAGCACGGTAACCTTGTGATTGTCGAGGGTCTGCCCATAGAGCCCCTCGAGCCGGTCGACCTCGGCAAGCACATTGTCGCGCAGCCGGTTCCAGTCGAACTTGCAATCGGGAACGTCCCAGCCGAACTTGCGCGCGTCCTTCAGATCCTCGGCGAAATGGGCGCCGTAAACGAGCAGCTTCTTCGGCACGCATCCGCGAATCACGCAGGTACCGCCGACGCGGTATTCTTCTGCCACCGCGACACGCGCGCCATAGGATGCGGCGATGCGCGACGCGCGCACCCCGCCCGAGCCAGCGCCGATAACAAACAGGTCGAAATCAAACTCGCTCATGGAAACCCCTGATCTGGATGGTCGCTTGCACTTCGCGCGGGCAGCCTATGTGGTTACGCCGCGGCGCCATGCCAATCGAATTTTACGCTCACAGCGAATGGCGCCATCTCAATCCCCCAGCGCCGCCTGCATCAATGCCTGCGTCGCGGCGTCGAACTCGACCGAGCCTTCGGCGAGACCTTTCGCCATTTCCTTGCCCAGTTCGACGCCGAACTGGTCGAAGGGGTTGATGCCGAGCAGCACGGCGTTTGCAAATACGCGATGTTCGTAAAAGGCGATCAACGCGCCCAGGCTGTGCGGCGTGATCTGGTCAAGCAGGATCGTCGTCGACGGACGATCGCCCGGATAGTTGCGCGCGCCATCCTCGCTCTTGCGTCCGGTCATCAGCGCAGCGCCTTGCGCGATGCAGTTGGCGACGAGCGTCTCGTGATGGGCGTCGTCGAGCAGATGATCAGGTTCGCGTGCGACGACGAATTCGACCGGGGTCAGGCGGGTCCCCTGATGAAGCAGCTGGAACACCGCGTGCTGGGCATCGGTGCCGACCCCGCCCCAGGTGATCGGCGCGGTCTGCTGCGCCAGCGGCTTGCCATCGAAGGTCACCGACTTGCCGTTCGATTCCATCTCCAGTTGCTGGAGATAGTCGGGGAGCAGCCGCAGCCGCTCGTCATAGGCGAAGACCGCGCGCGTCTGGCAGCCGAGGCGGTTGGCGTAGATCTGGTCGGCGAAGGCGGCTAGGAGGCAGATATTATCGGCATCGTCGGCAAGCCTGAAATGACGGTCCATCTCGGCCGCGCCCTCGAGCAGGTCGGCGAAGGCATCCCAGCCAAGCGCGAGCGCCGCGGGAAAACCGATCGACGACCAGAGCGAGTAGCGGCCGCCGACGGTTTCGCTGAAAGGCAGGATGCGCGTTTCGTCGATGCCCCATTCCATCGCGCGCTCGGGCTTCGCGGTCAGCGCGATGAAGCGGCCGACCGGGTCCTCGACACCCGCTTCATCGAGCCATTGCAGCGCCGAGTTGGCGTTAAGCAGCGTCTCGGTGGTCGTGAACGTCTTCGATGCGACCGCGACGAGCGTGTGCTCGGGGCTGAATTTGGCGAAGACTTGGTCGAGCGCCTCACCATCGACATTCGATACCACCGCAACGTCGTAACGGTCGCTGTGGCGACCAAGCGCATCGATGAGCAGGTCGGGACCGAGCGCCGATCCGCCGATTCCGATATGGAGCAAGTGACGGATCTCGCCGAACGCACCGGCTTCGATCGCGTCGATCATCATCCGCATTCGCTGGTGCAGCGCCTGCGCGACATGCACCGACTCGGGCGCGCCGTCGCCGCGCTCGGCGCTATGCTCGGCGGCGCGATCTTCGGTCGGGTTGGCGATGCCTCCCGAAAAGAGCGTTTTGCGCCGCCCGGCAAAATCCTGCGCGGCTGCGAGGCCGGACAGGATCCCGACCGCGGCATCGTCCAGATGCGTCTTGGCGAAATCAAAACGGATGTCGGCGACGCTGCGCACCATCGCCTGCAGGCGCGCTTCGGGATCGGCGGCGACAAGATCGGCCAGCCTCCGCGGTTGCCAGTCGGAAAGAGCCTGCCAGGCCTGCTGGGCGGTCGTCATGATCTACTGTCCTCGAACGGGGGTGAATGCATGGTATTCTCTAGGCCCGCCACATGCCCGGCGCCAGTGTCGTCCGCCGATATTTGCTTGACGTGGCAACCTATTCATAGCCAATGCCGCGGCATGACCAATGCCAGCTTTACCGCCGATGTGACGCCCCCGGCCGGGCCCACGCCGCCCACCCCCGCTCCGGCACCGGTGTCTGCCAAGGAAGAGGCGGTCGATACCGTTCGCTTTCTCGCGCTGCTCGCGATCGCCGTGCTGATTTTCCGCAGCTTTTTCCTGTCGCCCTTCAATATTCCGTCGGAATCGATGCAGCCCCGCCTGCTGATCGGTGACTATCTGCTCGTGAACAAGATGGCCTATGGCTACTCGAAATACAGCCTGCCGTTCAGCGCGCCGCTGATTCCGGGGCGGATTTTCGCGCGCACCCCCGAACGCGGCGACGTCGTCGTGTTCAAGGCGCCGCCGGTCAACGACAATGATTATATCAAGCGCGTGATCGGCCTGCCCGGCGACAGCGTCCAGGTGAAGGATGGCATCGTCTGGCTCAACGGCAAGCCGCTGAAACGCGAAACCATGCCCGATCTCGTGATTCCGGTGACACCGAACATGATCGAGGCGTCGCGCACGATGGGCACGCTGCCGTGCTATTCGATGGAGTTCGAGGAAGTCGCCGCCGACGGCCAGCGGCAGTGCCGGTACAAGCAGTTCCGTGAGACACTGCCGAGCGGCAAGAGCTATGCGATTCTCGATATCACGACGATCCCGGAAGATAATACCCCGCTCGTCGTTGTGCCCGAGGGCCATCTGTTCCTGATGGGCGACAACCGCGACCGCAGTGCCGACAGCCGCTTCCCCGCCATGGAAAACCAGGGTATCGGCCTCGTTCCCGAAGAAAATCTGGTCGGCCATGCACTCGTCGGCATGTTCTCGACCGACGGATCGGCAAGCTGGATCAACCCGATCAGCTGGTTCACCGCCGCGCGCTGGAGCCGCATCGGGGACGGTTTTTGAACGATCTACTGGACACCGGTGCGCTCGCCGGGATCATCGGCTGCTCTCCGGATGACCTGACGCTCTACGATCTGGCGCTGACGCATGGCAGCACCGGGCGCGCCGATTATCAGCGGCTGGAATTCCTCGGCGATCGCGTGCTCGGGCTCGTCATCGCGTCCGAACTCTACACACGCTTTCCGAAAGCGACCGAGGGCGAGATGTCGTCGCGGCTGCATGTACTCGCTTCGGGCGCGACCTGCGCGGCGATCGCGCAGCGGCTGGACCTGCCCGCGCTCATCCGGTTCGGCGCGCAGGCGCGCAACGATGGCGGCCGCTACAGCGACAATATCGCCGCCGACGCGATCGAGGCGTTGATTGGCGCGCTCTACCTCGATCAGGGCGCCGACGCCGC
Organism: Sphingopyxis sp.; assembly: GCF_035565275.1. Taxonomy (GTDB): domain Bacteria; phylum Pseudomonadota; class Alphaproteobacteria; order Sphingomonadales; family Sphingomonadaceae; genus Sphingopyxis. The sequence goes on along the minus strand of NZ_DATMST010000276.1, from coordinate 7,937 downwards.
GCGCGAGTTCATTCTCGCGCAATGGGGCGAGATGATAGCCGGGCAACAGGCAGCGCCGAAACATCCGAAGGCGGCGCTTCAGGAATGGGCGCTCGCACGCAAACGCCGCCCGCCCGAATATGAGATCGTGGCGCGCGAAGGCCCCGACCACGCCCCGCGCTTCCGTGTCGCGGTAAGCGTCGGCAAACTTGCCCGGGCCGAGGCCGAGGGCGCATCAAAACAGGCAGCGGAAAAGGCGGCCGCCGCCGCCCTGCTCGCCGAACTCGAAGGACAGGAAGAATGACCCACCGTTGCGGATTTGTCGCCGTTGTCGGCGCGCCCAACGCGGGCAAATCGACGATCGTCAACGCGCTCGTCGGCCAGAAGGTCGCGATCGTCAGCCCGAAGGCGCAGACGACGCGCACCCGCCTCATGGGGGTCGCGATGGATGGCGAGACGCAAATCGTGCTGATCGACACGCCGGGCATCTTCGCACCCACCCGTCGGCTCGACCGCGCGATGGTCGCTGCGGCTTGGGGAAGCCTCGAAGAAGCCGAGGCGATCCTTGTCATGGTCGATGCCGCCGCCAAACTGACGGGCCGCGTCGAGCGCGTGCTCGAAGGCATCGCGAACCGGCCCGAAAGGAAATATCTGGTCCTGAACAAGGTCGATCTGACCAGGAAGGACAAGCTGCTGACGATCGCAACCGAACTCAACGGCCGGGTCACGTTCGACGAGACCTTCTTCATTTCGGCCAGCACCGGCGACGGCGTGCCCGAACTCAAGGCGCACCTTGCCGGGCTGATGCCCGAGGGGCCGTGGCACTTCCCCGAGGACGAGGTCAGCGACGCCCCCGAACGCATGCTCGCCGCCGAGATCACGCGCGAACAGCTCTATCGCCAGCTCCACGAGGAATTGCCATACCAGTCGACCGTCGAGACCGAAAAATTCACGACGCGCCCCGACGGCAGCGCCGAAATCCATCAGCAGATTCTTGTCGCACGCGACAACCAGCGCGCGATCATCCTGGGCCACAAGGGCGAACGCATCAAGGAAATCGGCAGCCGCGCGCGCGACGAGCTCACAGAGTTGCTGGGACGCAAGGTCCACCTGTTCCTGCACGTCAAGGTCAAGGCCAACTGGGACGAGGACCGCGGCGTCTACCGCGACATGGGGCTCGACTGGGTGGACTGAGCCAATTGGGGAAGTCAGAATGTCGAAGCCATATTCCATCAAGCTGTTCGATCGGCTTTTCCTTGGCGCAATAGTGCTCGGCCTCTTCAGCTTTGCGCTTCCCTGGAAAGAAAGCGTCGACCTTCTCGCCAATAATCCGCAAGTGTCGGCTGCCGGTCTCGGATCAGGTTTCCTGATCGCAAGCTTCGCGATCGGGATCGGATTCAATCTGCTGATCTGGTTCTTCATTTCGCGCCGCGCGAGCAAAGTCGCCAAGTGGATTCAGGCGATCTTTTTTGGACTTGGCCTGTTGTTCTTCCTCGCCAACTTGAACAATCCATTGGCGCCGCACGGACTTGCCCTTGTCCTCAATCTGGTGATTTACGCGCTCTATGGTGGCGCGACCTTCATGCTATTCCGACCCGATGCCGTTACATGGTTCAATGCTGACAGGGTCAACCCCGACACATTCCGCTGATCGCTAGATCCGCCGACAATCATTCGGCGGCGGGTTGCCATCGAAGCGCGAAGTGATCCAGCCGATCGTTTCCTGCGCGCTGTCCTTTGCGCTGGCGCCATGGTCGCCGGTCATATCGATCCACCGCGTGAGGGTGCCACGTTTGCACACGGCCTTCGCGAACTTGCGCGTGACTGCCGGCGCGACGATCGTATCCTTGCTGCTCTGTGCGATCAGCAACGGGCCCGGCACGCGCGCCGGGTCGACGCTGTTAGCTCGCTCGAAGGAGGCGAAGGGTTCGATCCTGGCGATGTCCTTGTTCTTCGTCGCACGCGCGATGGTCAGGATACCAAGGATGGTGCCCAGTTTCGGCTTCTTGTTGAAGCTGACGCAATTATTCTCCGACAGACGGCGAATGATGCCCTGATTGGTGCGGTTAGTGATGCTGTCGAGCGAGAAGCCGTAAAGCGTCGACCAGCTATGCAGCGCGAAGGACAGCAACAGCGCGCGGGCATTTTTGTCGCTTCCCTGCGCGAGATTTGCAGCAAGATCGGTCGGCGGGGCAGCGGCGGCGGTGCCAACAAGGGTCAGGTCGGGTGCATAGCTGCGCGCCGATATCGCGGTCCACAGCGCGGCATGGCCGCCTTGCGATTCACCCCATACGGCAAAGGCATTTCCAGCAGCCGCGCCGGGTATCTCGCGCGCAGCGCGGACGGCGTCGAGAACCGCATTCGCGGTATCATGGCCGACGAGGAACGGGTGCATCGTGGGGCTCGCAAGGCCGATATAGTCGGGCGCGACGACGACATAGCCGCTGCGAACGGCGCTCATACCGGCGCTATAGGGAAAGAAATCCGGGCTGAGCGATGGCGCGCATTTTTCCGCGATGCCCCATGCGCCGTGCGTCCAGGCGATGACACGCCGCGGACGCGGCGGGATCGCCTCCATCGGCGCCGCGACGATGCCGGTAACGGCAAGACGCTGGCCGCTGCCATTCGTCGTCCAATATTGGACGCGCCACGCCTGCGTACCCGGCGGCGTATCGGCCATCGGCTGGGCCGAAATCAGATAGCGCGATGGCTGGGCCGCGGCGGGCAGAGAAAGCGCCGACAGGAAAGCGAGCAGGATCACGGCATAGAAATGGCGCATCGAAATACCTCCTGATGCGCCACCCTATCACGGCTCTGCAGCGGCGCAAACGCACGCACCGCGTTAACGTTACTCCGCTGCGGCCTTTTTCTTGGCCGGGGCCTTCTTCGCCGCGGGCTTCTTCGCTGCCGCCTTTTTCTTCGGCGCCGCCTTCTTCTTGCCCTTCGCCGGCCCCTTCGCCGCCCGCGCGTCGATCAGGGCGATGGCTTCCTCCAGCGTCAACGTCGCCGGATCGGCAGTCTTGGGCAGCGTCGCATTGGTCGTGCCGTCGGTGACGTACGGACCAAAGCGCCCTTCCATCAGCTTCATCTCGCCGCCGCTCACCGGGTGCGGGCCGAACGTGTTCAGCGGCTCGGCCTTGGTGCGCCCGCGCCCGCCGCCGGCAGCCGCTTCGGCGATGCGAACGACCGCGGCGTTCATGCCGATATCGAATATCTCGGCAGTCCCGGTCAGCTTTGCATATTTGCCGTCGTGGAGCAGATAGGGGCCGTAACGCCCCAGCCCCGCCATGATCGGCTTGCCGCTTTCGGGATGCACGCCAACCTCGCGCGGCAGGCTCAAAAGCCGCAGCGCGTAATCGAGGTCGAAATCCTCGCCGGGGATATCCTTCGGGATCGACGAGCGCTTCGCCTCCTTGCCGTCGCCGAGCTGGATATAGGGACCGAAGCGTCCGCTTCGCTTCGTGACTTCCAGCCCGCTGTCGGGATCGGTGCCCAGCGTCTCGGGGCCAGTATCGCCGGCATCGCTGCCGCCGGGCTGCGCGAACTTCCGCGTGAACTTGCAATCGGGATAATTGCTGCACGCAATGAACGGCCCGAACTTGCCGCCGCGCAGCGCGAGGCGCCCCGTGCCGCAATTGGGACAGAGCCTCGGGTCACTGCCGTCGCCCTTGTCAGGGAAGAGATAGGGGCCGAGGAACTCGTCGAGCGCCGCGGTGATCTCCGACGGCTTCTGCTCCATCACCTCGCCGGTGCGCGGCTTGAAGTCGCGCCAGAAGCGTTCGAGCACCGCCTGCCACTGCGCGCGGCCGCCCGAAACGTCGTCGAGTTCTTCCTCGAGGCCGGCGGTGAAATCATATTCGACATAGCGTTCGAAGAAGCGTTCGAGGAACGCCGTCAGCAACCGGCCGCTCTCTTCGGGAATGAAGCGATTCTTCTCGACCGTCACATAGCCGCGGTCCTTCAACACCTGGACGATCGACGCATAGGTCGACGGACGCCCGATGCCGAGTTCCTCCATCTTCTTGACGAGGCTCGCCTCCGAATAGCGCGGCGGCGGCTGCGTTTCGTGGCTTTCGACCTCGACCCCGGTCTTCGCCGGCGCATCGCCCTTTGCCATCGCGGGGAGCAGGCGCGCATCGTCGTCATCGGCGCTGTCGTCGCGGCTCTCGTCATAGAGTGCAAGGAAGCCGGGGAACTTCACGACCTGCCCGGTCGCGCGCAGCATCGTTTTGCCCGTGCCATCGGTCAGGTCGATGCTCGTGCGCTCGAGCCGCGCCGATGCCATCTGGCTCGCAAGCGCGCGCTTCCAGATCAGTTCGTAAAGCCGCGCATGATCGCCGCTTCCCGCCTTGTCCTTTGAAAAATCGGTCGGGCGGATCGCTTCGTGCGCTTCCTGCGCATTCTTCGCCTTGGTCTGATATTGGCGCGGCTGGTCGGGGACATAACCGCCATCGTAGCGCGTCGCGATCGCCTTGCGCGCGGCGCTGATGGCGCTGTGGTCCATCTGGACGCCGTCGGTACGCATATAGGTGATCGCGCCATCTTCGTAGAGCGCCTGCGCGATCCGCATCGTATGGCTCGCCGAAAAGCCGAGTTTGCGCGCGGCTTCCTGCTGCAGGGTAGAGGTCGTGAAAGGCGGCGGCGGGTTACGCGTGAGCGGCTTGGTCTCGACCTGATCGACCGTGAAATGCCCCGCCTGCACATCGGCTTCGGCGGCGCGCGCGTCGGCTTCGGTGCCGATCGTCAGTCGTTCGATCTTGTCGCCGCGCCAGCGCGCGAGCCGCGCCTTGAACGGCGTGCCGCCCATCTCGAACAGCCCGGTGACCGACCAATATTGCTGCGCGACAAAGGCCTCGATCTCGCGCTCGCGTTCGACCACGAGACGCAGCGTAACCGACTGCACGCGCCCGGCCGATTTCGCACCCGGCAGCTTGCGCCACAGCACCGGCGACAGGGTGAAACCGACGAGATAATCGAGCGCCCGGCGCGCGCGATAGGCGTCGATCAGATCATCGTCGAGCGCGCGCGGGTGCGCCATCGCATCGGTCACCGCCTGCTTGGTGATCGCGTTGAAAGTGACACGGTCGACCGCCTGCGGCAGCGCCTTTTTGCTGCGCAGCAATTCCTGGACATGCCAGCTGATCGCCTCGCCTTCACGGTCAGGGTCAGTCGCGAGGATCAGACGGTCGGCGGTCTTTGCCGCATCCTGGATTTCCTTCATCCGCTTCGTCTTGTCGGGATAAAGTTGCCACTGCATTGCAAAGCCGTCGTCGGGATCGACCGAGCCGTCCTTGGGCGGCAGGTCGCGGACATGACCATAGGACGCCAGCACCTTGAAATCGCGGCCCAGATATTTCTCGATCGTCTTTGCCTTGGCGGGCGATTCAACAATTACCAATTGCATTAAAAACTATCCCCGTCACCGGCTCTCACATGTACGCGCGAGGGTGGCGGGGATAGCTCGATTCCGTCAAGCCGGATTTTACATCATCCGTTCTGCCATTTGAAATCGGCCGGAAGGATGCATTTGCCCGCGTCATATTTACCGACGCTGCGGATGATCTCCTGATCCTCGGGCTCGATCCGGCGGCCGCTGATCTGGCTGTCGATCACGCGGCGGACCAGCGCGTCAAGCCGCGTGACGAGATAGCAGTCGATCGCCGGCGGCGCGTGCGGATTGCCGACGCCGCTGTCGTCGGTCAGGAACAGGTAACGCGACTGGGTCGCCGCCGCCATCGCACGCATCGCATATTCGGCCTTGTCGGCGACGCCCGACGCGGCGACCGGGGTGATGTGGATGCGTTTGGCGCGCGCGGCCTCGGCGGCCTGCCATGTCCGTCCGAACTTGTCGTCGTGGGGCGGCGCATCGGCAACGAGGAGTAGCGACTTTACGGCGTCGGGGCGCCAATCCTGTCCGACCGCGCGAATCATCGCCTGATCCATCGCTTCGGGATAGTCGCCGCCGCCGTTCGCCTGTTGCTGCGCGAGCGCGCCTTGCACGCGGCCGATATCGCGGTCGAAAGCGATCGTGCGGGTGACATAATCGTCGCCAAGGTCGCGGTAGAAGACAAAGCCGATCCGGATGTCGAGGTCGCGGTGCTTCGCGGTGATCGCGCCGATGATCGACCGGAGTTCGGACTGGAGATAGTTGATCTCGTCGCCCATGCTACCGGTGGTATCGACGACGAGCATGAGATCGAGCTTGGTCGCTTTCGTCGCCGCCTGATTCGCAGTCAGCCCGACGACCTGCCCGCCCGCCGCACTGGCGACGAGCACTGGCCGCGCGTCGGCGATCGTACGTCCCGCCTTCCTCGCCGAAACGGTAATCCGTTCGCTCAGCCGGTCGAGGCCCGGAAAAAAGACCGCGCTCCCGTCGGCCTGCGTCGCCATCGTAATGCTGTTTCCGTCGCTGCACGTCACGGTGACATCGGCAAAGGCCACCGGCTGGCCGCTCCGGTCATTGACCCTCACCGTCACGACACGCGTGGTATCGACGCGCGGCAGGTTCTGCACGTCCTGCCCCAGATTGCCGCTGCGGCCGACATAGGCCGCATAAAGTTCGGGATTGAGCAGGTCGTCGTGCTCGCCAGCCGTCAGGATGCCCGCCTGCGGTTGGGGCTGGGGATAGGGCCGCGGCGGCAGAATGCGGGCGTCGGTCGAGGATCCCGGGACCGGCTCCGCAGACGAGCGCTCTGCCGAATATTCGTCGCCGCCGATCGTGGTCGCCGGTGACGGCGACTCCAGCGCGGGCGACGGGACCCGCGTTCCCGTCACGATCACTTCGGAGACATCGTCCGCGCTATCGTAGGACGGGGGCGCTGGGGCGGGTGGAGGGGGCGGCGGCGGCGGAGGCGGTGCCGCCGTCATCATGCCATCACGGTCGAACCTGCTGCCGCCTTTGGTTTTGATGCTGCCGCCGGTCTGCTGCGACTGCGAGGCCGCTTCCGGATCGAGCTGCGGCAACGGCGCGGCATTTCGGCAAAATCCCTGCCCCGGCACCGACTTCGCCTGCGCCATCGCAAGCGGGATCGGCGCAGGCGCCGTTGCCAGAACCGCAACCATCGTGGCGCTCGTCAGTAACCGGCTGTGCATCATCGAACTCCCCATGTGATACAATATCATCAGCCTGTCGTCGGACCGCTGAACCGTGGCTGAACCACGACAAGACGTTGTATCATAATGGTTTGCATCGCTGTGCGGCGGATCACAGGACGCAATCCTTCTGTAGCGGTTCAGGCTGCGCTGACCCGCGCCCCCGCATGGCGCTCGAGCCGACCGGCAAGCTCGAGTTCGAGCAGCACGAGCTGGACCGCCGCAGCAGGGCGGCCCGACTGGCGTACCAGCTCGTCGATCGCGACCGGAGTTGGCCCCAGAAGCCCGGCAATCGTCTGCCGGTCGCGATCACCAGCGGGTTCGCTGTGCGACATCCTGATCGGCGCGCACGACGCCTCGCGGACCATCCGCGTATCGATTGGCCCTACCGCCTCCAGCACGTCGTCGACATTCTGGACCAGCGTGGCGCCATCGCGGATCAGCAGATTGCATCCCTGCGCGCGGGGATCGAGCGGCGATCCCGGCACCGCCATCACCTCGCGACCATAGTCGCCCGCGCGGCGCGCGGTGATCAGCGATCCCGATCGCGGCGCGGCCTCGATCACCACGGTTCCGTGCGCGATCCCGGCGATGATGCGGTTGCGTGAAGGAAAATGGCGCGCCAGCGGTTCGCTTCCCGGCGGCTGTTCGGCGATCAAGAGCTGATCGCTCGCGATTTTCTCCTGCAGCGCGGCGTTTTCGGGCGGAAAGGCGATGTCGATCCCGCTCGCGATCACCCCCACCGTCGATCCGCCGAGCGCCCCGATATGCGCCGCGGTGTCGACACCGCGCGCGAGCCCGCTGACAACGGTCACGTCGCGCGCCGCGAGATCGGCGGCGAGCTGGCGCGCGAAGCGGCACGCGAT
>NZ_DATMST010000275.1:0-12874 GCF_035565275.1 Sphingopyxis sp. | reverse complement strand
GGGCACCCCCGGCCGCCGGTACGCCGCCCGCCGCCGTCCCCGCGCGGATCGACGCGACCGCCGAGGTCCCCGGCACCTCGCATTTCGTGATCATCGACGGCGACGGCAATGCGGTGTCTATGACGACGACGGTCGAAAGCTTCTTCGGATCGGGGCGCATGGTCGACGGTTTTTTCCTCAACAACCAGATGACCGATTTCTCGTTCGTGCCGTCGGGACCGAATGCGATCGCGCCGGGCAAGCGCCCGCGCTCGTCGATGGCGCCGACGATCATCCTCAATCCCGACCACAGCCTCGCCGGCGCGATCGGCTCGCCCGGCGGCAATGCGATCCTTGGCTATGTGTCGAAAGCGCTCGTTGGCGCGATCGCCTGGAAATTGCCGATGAAGGACGCGGTCGCGCTTCCCAACCTCGTCGCGCGCGGCGCGAGCTTCGCGGGCGAGGAAAGCCGCTTCGCCCCCTCCGTGCGCGCCGAAATGGCAAGGCGCGGCGTCACGGTGCGATCGGGATCGGGCGAGGATTCGGGCCTGCACGGCGTGCTGATCCGCAATGGCGGTTTCGACGGCGCCGCCGATCCGCGCCGCGACGGCGTCGCCCGCACTATCACCCTGCCGCCAAAGGACTGACCATGCGCCTGTTCGCCCTCGCCGCCACGATCGTCTTCGCCGTTCCCGCATCCGCGCAGCAGGTGGCGGTCGAAGCCGTCCGGTTCGCCAGCCGCGACGGCAAGACCGAGGTGAACGGCTATGTCTTCAAGGCAGCGAACGCACCCGAACATGCGCCGGCGGTGGTGATGATGCACGGCCGCGCGGGCGCCTATTCGGCGCGCGCCGACGGCAAATATGATGCCGAAACACTGTCGGCGCGCCACAAGGCGTGGGGCCGCCTGCTTGCACGCAGCGGCTATATCGCGCTGATGGTCGATGATTTCGGGCCCGTCGGTTACCCCGGCGGGTTCAGGGCGGGCACATACAAGGACCGCCCCGCCGCGGTCGACGAAGTCACGAACCGCCCGCTCCATGCCTATGGCGCACTGCGTTACCTGCAGCAGCGGCCCGACGTCGACGGCGGCCGCGTTGCGTTGCTCGGCTGGTCGAACGGCGGCAGCGCCACCCTTGCCGCGATGGCCGACGACAAGCCCGGCGACATGCGCAAGATCGGCTTTCAGGCCGGCGTATCGCTCTATCCGGGCTGCGGCCTCAAGAACCGTTTCGAAAAGCAGGGCTATAAGCCCTATGCCCCGGTCCGCGTCTTCATGGGCGGCGCCGACGAGGAAGTCTCGCCCGCATCGTGCGAAAGACTCGTCGCCAAAAGCAGGGCGAAGGGCGGCGATATCGACCTGACCTCTTTCCCCGGCGCGACCCACAGCTACGACACGCCGACCCAAAGCCGCCAAAAGGTAAAGGCCAACGCCGACGCCAAGGCGGCCACCGAAAAATCGATCCTCGCTTTTCTTGCCGGGATTCTCAAGGAGCGCTGATATGGCTGACCTCGCCCCCTTTCATTTCGCCTTCCCCGTCGACGACCTCGACGCCGCGCGCCATTTTTACGGCGCCATCCTCGGCTGTCCCGAAGGACGGAGCGACAGCGACTGGATCGACTTCAACCTCTACGGCCACCAGATCGTCGCGCATTGCGTCGGCGCGAAGCGCGACGCGATCGCGGGACATAATCCCGTCGATGGCCATGCGGTGCCTGTTCCCCATTTCGGCGTTGTCCTGCCTCCCGCCGAATGGCGCGCGCTAGCTGACCGCTTGCAACGCCATGGCGTCACCTTCGTGATCGAACCGCACACGCGTTTCGCTGGCCAGCCGGGCGAACAATCGACGATGTTCTTTCACGACCCCTCGGGCAACGCGCTCGAATTCAAGGCCTTCGCCGATCTCGGCCAATTGTTTGCGAAATAGGGGATGATCATGCGGGGCGGCAGCTTTCTGAAAAGCACCGGCGCGGCGATCGCGCTTGCCTTCGGCGCGGCGCAATGCACGCCGCTCGCCGCCAGCGAGAGCGCAGTGAGCGTACCGTTGCCGGCGCGTACGGTCGCGGGTTCGCTCAAGATCGTGGGCGGCAAGACCGACCTCGCCGCACTCGATATACGCATCAACGGTACGCCCGCGCGCATCGCCAACGACGGCATCGCGGCAATGGTGGCAGAGGCCGATACTTACCGGCTGAGCGTCCGCGGGCCTGGCATCTTCGACGCGACCTTCACCTTCGGCGCCGGCGAGCTTGCCGCATCGGGCAACGCCATCACCTTGCCCCCGATCGAGGTCGTCGCGCGTGCGCCGGGACGGACCGAGCTTTTCTTCGGCGGCGATACGATGATGGGCCGCCGCTTCGAAAAGCCGATAAGCGGCGAGCGCGTCCTGATCCGTCCCGAAAGCCGCGCCGCCGACATGGCGCGGCTGCTGGAACCGATGCGTCCCTATTTCGCGGGCGCCGACCTCGCCTCGCTCAATCTCGAAACCGTGCTCGCGACCAGCGACCTCGGCGACGCACCCGACAAGACGGTAGTCTTCTATACGCATAGCGACGCGGCAAAAGCGCTCGCGGCCGCGGGCATCGACTATGTCAGCCTCGGCAACAATCATGTCTACGACTACGTCGAACCCGGCCTCGCGGCGACGACCGCCGCGCTTGACGCGGCGAAGCTCGCCTGGTCGGGCGCGGGCGCGGACGAGACCGCGGCGCTGAAGGCCGCGCGGCTCGATATCGGCGGCCATCCCTATGCGATGCTCGGCTTCGTCGGCTGGAAGGGCAAGGTCGAGCCGAACCAGGTCGCCGAGACGGCGAAGGGCGGCGCGGCATTCGGCAGCGACGAGAATATCGAGGCTGCGGTGACGCGCGAGGTCGCGGCAGGGCGCCTGCCGATCGTCCAGTATCACGGCAGCAGCGAATATAGCGACCGCCCGACCGACATCAGCGAACGGCGGATGAAGCTTGCGATCGACAAGGGCGCGGTGCTCGTCGTCTCGCACCATCCGCACGTTTCGCACGGGCTCGAACTCTACAAGGGCCGGCTGATCGCCTATTCGCTCGGCAATTACCTGTTCGACCAGTATTTTCCCGAAACGCAGGCGACCTATGCGCTCAAGGTCTGGATGGACGGGGACACGCTGTTCCGGGCCGAAATCATCCCGATCCAGATTCTCGGCTATCGTCCGGTCCCGGCGACCGGCGGCATGCGGCAGGCCGCGCTGCGCCGGATCATCGATCTGTCGGCGGAGCGTGGCACGACGATCGGCCTCGTCGGCGGCCACGGCGTGATCATGCCGGGTGTCCGGTCGCCGCGGCCGACGCTGTGCCCGTTCGCACAGGAGGGCAAGATCACTGCCTATCGGTATGATCTTGCCAAGCCCTCCGGCTGCAAAGCGACGCCGGCGCGCCTGTCGGGCCGCGACCTGCTGATGCGCGGCGATTTCGAGGCCGCGCGCTACGACGGCGCGCTCGACCGGAGCTGGGAGGTAGAGGGCGGCGCGATCGATTTCGCGACGGGCGGCTTTGGCGGAGGATCGGCGATGCAAATCCAGCCCCAGCCGGGCAAGCCCGCGACGCTGACCCCCACCACCTTCTTCCGCCCGAACGGCGCGCGCCGCTATTCGCTCGTCGGCCGAGTCCGCTCGGATACGCCTGTCGAACTCGAAGCGCTGTTCCAGGCGCACCCCAAGGGCGTAGGCCGGACCAAGGCGCTTGAAACCGCGCCGCTGCAATCGCTGGGGACAGTGCGGATCGCCGCGGGCGACTGGCAAAGCTTCCGCTTCGACGTCGATCTTGGTCCCGGCGACGCGCCGCCGCCGCTCCGGCCCGCGCTGCGCATGGCGGGCGCGGCGCAAGTGACGCTCGACGATCTCGCCTTCATCGCGTGGGACGATGCACCCGCGACCGGCACGTCCGACCCCGGCCGCTCCCATTCCCGCGATCCGGACTAGTTCGTCCAGTAGATATAATCCTGACCGTCCTTCCACGGGGTATCGAGCGGCACGTCGATCCGCACCGGCCCTTCGACGAGGCCGGGCCAGATCGGTTTTGCCATGCCCCTGTTCTGCGTCTCGATCATCGCGCGCAGTTCGGCCACGCGCTGCGGATCGCTTGCGGCAAGATCGTGGCGTTCGGTCGGATCGGCAGCGAGGTTATAGAGACGCGCCTTTTCTGGGCGCTTCGTCACCTGCAATTTCCAGTCGCCCGCGCGTACCGCGCGGTAATCGCCCGATCGCCAGAACATCGCGGACCGTTTGGCCGGACCCGCAAGAATGTCTTCGCTGTCGAGCGTCCGGTCGCGCGGCATCGTCGCGCCCGCCGCCGCGGCTATCGTCGCGAAGATGTCGAGATGCCCGGTCACGTCGCCGCGCTGCGTTCCCGCGGCGATCGCGGCGGGCCAGCGCATGAACAGCGGGGTGCGGATGCCGCCCTCGAAGAAGGTCGCTTTCCAGCCGCGGAACGGCGCATTGAGGTCGCGCATCCCGTTATACCAGGCGCCGCCATTGTCGCTGGTGAAGATGACGAGCGTATTGTCGTCGATTCCCGCCTCTTTGAGCTTGGCCATCACGTCGCCGATGCGACGGTCGAGCTGCGCGATCATTGCGCCATAGACGCGCGTCTTGTGATCCTTGATCCGGGGCAGCTTCGCATAATCGGCTTTCGTCGCCTGCAGCGGCGTGTGCGGCGCGTTGAACGCGAGATACATGAAAAAGGGGCGGTTTTTATTCGCCTCGATCGCCTTGATCGCCTCGTCGGCGAAATAGTCGGTCATGTGGCCCTTCGGATGAAAGCGCTTGCTGCCGTTGAAAGTGACGGCGTGGCGCAGATTCGCCCAGATGAAGCGGTCGATCGGATCCCACACCAGCTTGGCGTTGACCGTGTCCGCATCGTCTTCGGGCAGGAACATTCCGGCGCCGGCGAGGATCGCGAGGCTCTCGTCGAACCCCTGCTCCTGCGGCTGTAGTGCGGACGCTTCGCCCAGATGCCATTTGCCGATGTGGAGCGTGTGATAGCCGGCCGCCTTCACCGCCTCGGCAATCGTCACCTCGCTCGCGGGCACGCCCATGTCGGGATAGGCGGGGATGTCGGGAGTGATCAGCTCCTTGTGAAAGATCGCGCGATGCGGGCCGACGCCTTCGCCATGCGCGAGATTCTCGGCGAATTCGATCGGAACCGCGGTATATTCGAATCCGAAACGCGTCGGATAGCGTCCCGTCATCATCGCCGCGCGCGACGGCGAGCAGGTCGCGTTCGCCGCATAGGCGGTGGTGAAGTTCACCCCGTCGCGGGCGAGCGCGTCGATGTTCGGCGTCTTGACGATCCCGCCCGCGACCCCGCCGCCATTGAGGCTGATGTCGTTGTAGCCGAGATCGTCGGCGACGATCAGGATGATGTTGGGCGGCCGCTTCCCCTCCGCCGCCGTCGTCGGCCCCTGCTGCCAAGCGACCGTGCGGTTCGGCTGCACCGGATCGCGCCAGTCCTGAAGGATACCGGGAATGCGGTATTTATTCGCCTCGAACGCCCAGTATCCGCCGGCCGCGGCCAATGCCAGAACGCCAAGTGCGACCCATTTTTTATTCATTTTCGCCCTCTCCGCCGCCGCTTCGGGTTGCTCCGAAACAATTGACACTATATGTGTCACTTTATTGCCGCATACGCAAGATTGTTTGACCCCGGCGCGAAGCCGGGCCAGCAGGGACAGATGACGACGGGGGTCCGGAAATCGAGCGCGCCGAAAGCGGAGCCCAAGCGGGTCGATGGTCGCCGCGAGCGTGGCCGTTCGAGCCACAAGCGTATCGTCGAGGCGATGATGGAACTGATCGTCGGCGGCGACCTGTCGCCGAGCGCGGCGCGCGTCGCCGAAGAAGCGGGCATCGGCCTGCGTACCGTATTCCGCCATTTCGACGACATGGACTCGCTCTATGCCGAAATTACCGGAACGATCACCGAGCGCGTGATGCCGGTGGTCATGGCGCCCTATCCCGACCAGCCTTGGCGCGCCAATGTCCGCGACCTCGTCCGCCGGCGTGTGCGGGTGTTCGAGACAACCCTGCCCTTCCGGCTCGCGGCGAACATCAAACGCTATCAGTCGCCCTTTCTGATGGGTCAGTACAGCCGCGTCGTGATGCTCGAGCGCGAGCTGATCCTCCGCCTGCTTCCGGGTCCGGTCCTGACCGACCGCATCGCGGTCGAGGCGCTGTGCGCCGCGCTGTCGTTCCACACCTGGCGTACGCTGCGCCACGACCAGAGCCTGTCGGCCGAGGATGCCGCGGCGGTCATGGGGCAGATGGTCGAGGCGCAGCTCGCGACGATCGTCGAAGACGCCTGATGCGCAAAGCATCGGTGATCCTGTCGCTGGCCTTTCTCGGCGCGCTCGCCGCATGCGGCAAGACAAGGGACGCGCCCGTTACCGAAGCCAAGGCGCCCGAATGCCCGGCGATGCCGAAGCAGGATTATGCGTGGATTCCCGGCGCGACCTTCACGATGGGCGCCGACGCGCATTTGCCCGAGGAAGGCCCGGCGCGCGAGGTCAGGGTCGCCGGGTTCTGGATTTCGACGCACGAGGTGACCAACGCCGAGTTTGCCGAATTCGTGAAGGCAACAGCGTACAAAACGCTCGCCGAGCGGGATCCGCCGAAGCTGCCCGGGGCACCGCCCGAAATGCTGATCCCCGGATCGGCGGTGTTCACCGCGCCGACCGACGGCAATCCGAACTGGTGGCGCTGGGTCGTCGGTGCGGGGTGGCGTCATCCCGCGGGGCCCGACACGAATATCGAGGGCCGCGACCGCGACCCGGTAGTGCAGGTCGGTTATGACGATGCGCTCGCCTATGCCAGATGGAAGGGCAAGGCGCTTCCCAGTGAGGAGCAATGGGAGCTTGCCGCCGCGACGGGCGGCGCCGACCGCAACGTCCCCGTCGGCAAGGATGGCACGCCGCGCGCCAACTATTATCAGGGCAGCTTTCCCGTTCGCGACATGGGCACCGACGGCTTTACCAGCCGCGCGCCGGTCGCCTGCTTCCCCGCCGACGATCATGGCGTCCACGACCTGATCGGCAATGTGTGGGAATGGACGACGAGCAAGGCGGGCGGCGAGAACAATGTCATCAAGGGCGGCAGCTTCCTCTGCGCCGCCAATTATTGCGCGCGCTACCGTCCCGCCGCGCGCCAGTTCCAGGAACGCAGCCTAGGCACCGACCATATCGGGTTTCGTCTGATCGACACGGCGCGCCCGGCGCCGGCGACGCCAGTTCCAGACAAGGGCTGACAGCAGTACGACGGTCCCGCCGACCCACAGGCCGAGGCGGATCAGCCGCGGCTTGCCTTGCCGTTCGAAGGCATAGCGGTTGATCTGCTCGTCGGCGGTATAGCCCGCCGGCATGTCGAGCACCCCGTTCGCCTTCGCATAGGCGCGATAGTCGGCGATCATCGCGGCGAAGCGGCCGGGCTCGGCGGCGGCAAGATCGCGCGCTTCGCCCGGATCGGTCTTCAGATTGAACAGCCGCCATTTGCCGTCGCCCGTCGGCGCGAGATTGCGGACCAGCTTGTAATCGCCGCGAAACAGCGCGCTGTTGCCGGAGAGCTCGTAGCCGAGGGGCATGTCGCCATGGACGCTGCCCGCCTGCCCCTTGAGCATGGGCGCGAGGCTGCGGCCGGTGACGGGTTCGACCGCCTTGCCCTGCCAGCTTCCGCCATGATCCGACACGCCGGCGAGTTCGGTCAGCGTCGGCAATATGTCGGTGACATGCGCGAGGCCGTCGTTGATCCCGCCGGCGCGGATCGCGGCATGGCCCGGCCAGGCGATGATCAGCGGCACGCGCAGCCCGCCTTCGGCCGCGCTGAACTTATATCCCGACAAGGGCGATGACGCGGCGCTCGCCCAGCCCGGGCCGATCGCTGCAAAACTGCCGCGCCGGCCGATATTTGCGGTCGCAAGGTCGTACTGCATGCCGAGGAACAGCCGGTTGCGCAGGCTGTGGAACGGATTCGTGGGCTCGGCACCATTGTCCGACAGGAAAACGAAGATCGTGTTGTCATAGTCGCCCGTGGCTTTCAGGTGGGCGACGAGCCGGCCCACTTCGCGGTCCATCGCGGTCGCCATGCCGCCATAGGCCTGCATCACGCGCACCGCCGCCGCGCGCTCTTCGGCGTCGAGCTTCTTCCAGTCGGGGGTCGTCGCCATCGTCACGACCGGTACGCCCGCAGGAACGATGCCGAGCGCCGCCGCGCGCTTTGCCCGCGCTTCGCGGAGCGCGGTCCAGCCGTCCTTGTACATCGCCGAATAGCGCGCGATGTCGCTGTCGGGCGCCTGCACCGGAATATGGTTGGCGAGGAAATTGATCGAGGCGAGGAAGGGTTTGCCGCTTGGACGATCCGCCTCGATATAATCGATCATCCGCTGCACGACGAAGTGCGACGAATAATAATCCTTCGGCAAGGTCGCGGGCTTGCCATTCTCGGTCCATGCGGCGGTGTCGTACATGCCCTCGATCGGACGCTGCTCGAAATTGTCCGCGCCCGCGTCGGCGAGGCTGTACGCGCGGTCGTAACCGCGCGCGTGCGGCAAGCGCTTCGCATCGCTACCAAGGTGCCATTTGCCGGTGAGATAGGTGCGATAGCCCGCCGCCTTCAGCAACTGCGCGATCGTCACGACGCGCAGGTTCATCACCGTGTCGTACCCGGGTTTGCCGCGATGCTGGTCGGGGATCGTCTCGGGCATGTTGCCGAGCCCGTTGCGGTGGTTCATGACGCCCGTCTGGAGCATCGCCCGCGTCGGCGAACACGACCCCGCGACATGGAAGTTCGAGAAGCGCATTCCCGCACGCGCGAGCGCGTCGATATTCGGCGTCGCGATTTCGGAGCCGAACGAACCGACGTCCGAAAATCCCCAGTCATCGGCGAGCAGGATCACGATATTGGGATGCTTTGGTACCGGGGCGGCTGGTTGCGCCTGCGCAGTGGCTACGGCGAGCAACGCACCGGTTATGATGATGGCAGCACGCCGGGACCCGCCTAAGCGACCCGGCATCTAGTGGTCCTCCTGCGCACTGCCATCACTCCCACCCCCTCGGGATGTGACACTTACTATGTCAATATATTTTCGAGTCAATGGGTGCGATGCAGGGGCGCTTAACCTTAACGTTCGCGATATTCGGGTGCGCGTTTTTCGAGGAAGGCGGCGAGTGCTTTGAAGGGCAAAGCCACTCGACGAGCAGCTCGCTCATAATGTTTGCCCGTCGTCGACCGTGATCACGCTCCCCGTAATGCCGAGCGCAGCGTCGGAACAGAGCAGGAGCAGCGGCGCATGCAGGTCGCTCGGTGGCCGCATGCGCTGGCGCGGAAAGCTCTTCACCATCGCCGCGCCAACGTCGCTCTCGAACAGCTCGGCGGTCATTTCGGATTCGAAATAGCCGGGCTGAATCACATTGACGCTGATCCCGCGCCGCGCCCATTCGCGCGCGAGCGCTTTCCCCAGATGGCGCACCGCCGCCTTGGTCGCGCCATAGACCGATGTCGCGGGAAAGACCTTTTCGGCGGTGATCGAGCCGATGAGGACGATGCGGCCGTGCTGCTTCTCGCGACTCCCCGCCTTGTCGAGCCGCCTTGCGCCCTCCGTTGCGGTCAGGAAGACGCCGCGGACATTGGCAGCGAGCAGGAAATCGACGTCCTCCACCGACAGCCCCATCGCCATTTTCTCGGTCGCGACGCCGGCATTGGCTATTATCGTATCGACCGTGCCGAACGCCGCCTCGGCGGCGTCATAGGCCGCTCTGGTCGAGGTTTCGTCGGTGACGTCCATGCTGACCGCGATCGCCCGGCCGCCCGCCGCTTCGATGGCGGCCACCTGTTCGGCGAGCTTGTCGCCGCGCCGCGCCGCCAGGACCACCTTCGCCCCCGCCGCCGCCAGCGCCTTGGCAAAGCCCGCGCCAAGGCCGGAGGATGCCCCGGTCACCAGCGCCACGCGGCCGGTAAGGTCGAATTTCGGTTGCTCCGCCATCATTTTCCCGTTCCTTCGTTTCCCAAGGTCCTGACCCGGGCATTGGTCCCGATTGACGTTCACGTCAACCGGCGGGAGCACGCCTGCGGAAAGCCCGGCAAAGGGCTTGACGGAGCTGATTTGTTCACTTAATGTTCTCTTTGTGCACACCAAACCTCATCCCCCGTCGCGGCCGCCGGGCGCGGCGGGCGGGGGATAAAGGGCTTCCTTTTGCAAGCTTTCGCGATTTGCGGAATCTCCGGCATTGATCGTCATCGTAAACGGCGTCACAAATGGCGTCTGTGAGACTGGACGAAAAATGAGGGGCCTCAACATGTCATCACCGTTCAACCTCGCCAGGGACCGGGCCTAGCCGATGCACGCCGTCGAGGCGTTCGAGCTTGTCCTCGGACTGTTGGCGCTCGTCATCGGACTGCACTGGCTGGCGCTCAAGCTGCGCTGGCCCCCCGCCACCGCGCTGCTCGTCGGCGGCGGCGCGCTGGCTTTCATGCCGGGATTGCCCGCGATTTCGCTCGATCCCGAGCTGGCGCTCGTCCTGTTCCTGCCGCCGCTGCTGATGGATGGCGCCTATTATACCGCGCTCGGGCGCTTTCGTCGGCATCTTCCCGGCATATTGTCGCTTGCGGTGGGCGCGGTGGTCTTCACCACGCTCGTCGTCGGGGTCGCCGTCCACTGGATCATTCCCGATCTTCCGTGGGCCGCCTGCTTTGCGCTCGGCGCGATCGTATCGCCCCCCGACGCGGTATCGGCACGCGCGGTGTTGAAGGGCGTCCACCTGCCCCGCCGCCTCGAAGCGTTGCTCGAAGGCGAAAGCCTGCTCAACGACGCCACAGGGCTCATCCTTTTCCGCTTCGCCGTCGCGGCGACGCTCAGCGGCGTCTTCCACACCGGCGAGGCGATCCAGAGCTTTGCCGTCGTCGCGATCGGCGGCGTGATTGTCGGCGCGGCGGTTGCCGCGGGCTGGATTTTCCTCGCCAGACGGTTCCGCGACCCGATGCTGGTCATGCTCATCACGATCCTGCTGTGCTGGGCCGCCTATCTGGCCGGTGAAGCAGTCCATGTGTCGGGCGTGATCGCGACAGTCACCGCGGGCCTCGCCATGGGCTGGTATCAGCATGTGATCCTGCCCGCGGCCATCCGCCTGCGGGCCAATTCGGCCTGGCAGATCATGGTGTTCGTCCTCGAGGCGATGGTCTTCATCCTGATCGGCTTTTCGCTCCGCAGCGCAATCGAACGCATTGGCGGAATCGAAGCCATCCCCGCGTCGATGATCCTGGCGATCGCCGCGGTCGTCGCCACGGTCACCGTCGCGCGCTTCGTCTGGATATTCGGGTCAGAGGCCATTCTCGGGATTGCGCGAAAGGCCGGGCTCGAACGCGCGCGCCCTCTGGGATGGCGGCAGGCAACCGTCCTCAGCTGGGCGGGGATGCGAGGGGTCGTGACGCTCGCGGTTCCGCTTACCCTGCCGGTCGACATGCCCGGCCGCGACCTAATGCTCATCTGTGCTTTCGCGGTCATCTTCGTCACCGTGGTCGTACAGGGATCGAGCCTTGGCGCGCTCATTCGCAAGGTCCGGCCGGTCGATGCCGATCCGCCCGCGAAAATGGCGATGCCCGCGGCCGAAGCCGCCATGGCGCGGGCCCGGATGCAGGTCATCGAAAAGCTCGCCTACGACGCCGACGGCACGCTGATCCATCCCCAGATGCTCGCGGAGCATCGCAAGCGCATGCAGTTCATGGAAAGGTACGAGCAGGACGCCAGCACCGCGATGGAGAATCTGCGTCCCCATTTCGACGTCCTGCTTCAGGCCATCGCCGCCGGTCGCGAGGAGCTGATCCGGATCCATCGCGCAGGGCTGATCGAAGACGAGGTGCTCCACGAGCTCGAACGCGACCTCGACCTCGAAGAAATGGCGATGACGTTTCAGCGCGGAGACGACTGACGGGGCCGGAAATCCGCTATTTCATACCCCCCGCCTGAAACTCGGCGACGAGGTCGAACCGGTCGCCGCGGAACAATTGCCGGACATGGGTGACCGCGCGGTCGCCGCGCCATGTGTCGCGTTCGAGTTCGAGGCACGGCGTGCCGTTGTCCACGCCCAGCGATTTCGCCTCGCCGCGGACCGCCGCGACTGCGCGAATAACGTGCCGCGCCGATGTCCACGGAATATGCGCGAGCAGCCAGGTCCCCGGCGCCTCGACCATGAAATCGGTGTCCGCGGCGGCGGGAACTTCGGCGAGCTCGATGACGCGGCGCTCGAGCGCGAACGGTTCGTCCGCCGCGAAATGCACCCCCTCGATGTGCAGCGCGGCGCCGACGCGCCCGCGCCTGATCGAGCGCGCTTCCCAGCGATAGGCCTCGCCGCGTGCCGAGATCAGTTCGGCGAGATCGGGCACCGTCATCACCGCCGAATGGACGGGTGGATGCGCCACGAACGACCCCGCCTTGCGCCGCCGCTCGACAAGCCCCGCCGCTGCGAGTTCGCCGAGCGCCTTGCTGACCGTCGCACGCGCGCAGCCATAGCGCGCGGCCAGCTCCTGTTCGATCGGGATGCGCGTCCCCGGACGCCATTCACCCGACCGGATCCGGCCTTCGATATCCTCGCGGATCCGGCGTCCGGGATTCGGGGCCGCCCTGGTCATGCGACGATGCGCTCGATGCTTTTGCGATAGGCGGCGGCGATCGCCGCGCCATCGACATGACGCCCTTTCTCGACCCGCTTGACCCCGGCGCGCCAGACGCGATCGATCGTTCCCGCGCGCCCCGCGAAAATCCAGCGGTCGAGCAGCGTGGCCTCGTCGGCGCCCGCGAAAACCGGATGATCCATGTCGAGCGAGACGATGTCGGCGACCTGCCCCACCGCCAGCCCCGCATCGACGCCGAGCGCCCGGGCGCCGCC
>NZ_DATMST010000274.1:0-13457 GCF_035565275.1 Sphingopyxis sp. | reverse complement strand
TCCGGCCACGGCTCCGCCGCGTCCGACCCGCCGCTCCCGCCCGCACGCCGCCCCGGCTGCGGCTCCGGCAAGAGTGCGGCTTTCGGCCCTTCGGGCCAGCGTTCTCGCTGCCAAGGTCAATCCGGCTTTGCGCGAAGGTTGCGGCGGATCGTTCTCAGCGCATTCTCGAGACCTTGCGAGCGATATCCGCCTTCCGGCGTTTCGCGATCGAACAGGGCGCCGTCGTCATCCCGGCCAAGCAAGAATTCAAGCGCTTCGACAAGGTCCTGATCCATGGTTGTTCTTCCCGTCACCGCGCCAGCGTCACCGATATGGGACAATGATCGGAGTAATGCTTGGTGCCCGACCCGTAGAGCGTCTCGGCAAAGCTCAGCATGTCCGCGCCGGCGCGCCGGTCAAGGACGATATGATCGATGAAACTGTCGTAGCGCGGATCGCATTTCGGTCCCGTCCCGGCATCTGCGAGACGGAGATCGGCGTTCGAGGGCGTGCCATCATCGAGCTCGGACCAGACGCGGTCGGCTGCAAGGCCGAGCCTGCGGTTCCAGTCGCCGAGCAGGGCGAAGCGCACAGGCGCCTCGGCAGCCGCATCGACCCACGCCTCTAGCGCGGGGATCTGCTCGGACAGGATCGGGCACGCCTTGGCGGTATCTCCGGCAAAGCAGCCCGACTTCAAGTGGATCGAAAGCAGACGGAGCGGCCTCGCGCGCTCAGGTCGGAGCGTGATGTCGACGCCCGAGCGCAGTTGAGGATTGCCGAGCATGAGGCTGGTCACATCGGGGTGGCGGTCGAACGCAATGGTCTTGCGGATCGCGAATCCGACAGCCTGGCGGATCACGCGCTGCGACTTGTGCTCGCCGCCGCAGGTCCCGCTGGGCCTACCGGCGCGCTCTTCCATGACGACGGTATAGCGGGCGGGGTCGAACACGCGCTCTGCCGCCGCGACACTCTCCGCTTCCTGAAACGCGATCAGGTCGGCGTCGAGCCCATCGGCTATCTGCCGCATGGCGGCATAGTCGGCGTCGGTTCGCGGCTGACATCCGTCGCCGTTATGCTCGGCAAGGAATTCGAGGTTCCAGCTCGCCAGGGTGAGCGGCCGGTCTTGCAGGACAGAGGGCGAAAAGGGCTGCGAAGCTTGCTCGGCGCCCGCGCAAGCGCTGAGCGAAAGGAGAGTAGCAGCTATAAAGAGGAGGCGCTGGTTCATCGGGCGCTTCTGGCCGCGACGCGGGGCGCTTTCAACCTCTTCGTTGGCAGCAATATTATCTGGGGAGAGAACCTCGTCTCCCGGGAACCAGGGGGAGAGACGAGGCACTACAAGAATGCGCACCTACGAGGAACTGTTCCGAATGACGTGTAATATGATATTGATTTCGATCAAGTTTACCCGAATTTCCGTGCGGTACTCGACTTTCCAACAAGGAGGTTCGTGATCCATTGTTCGGCGCGAGCTGATGTCTGGCTTCGGCGATTCATAGGGACTTTGTGATCGCGGGAACAAGGCTGGCTCCCTTGCCGTTGTTAAAGAGCCTATATCGGAGACCGATGCATGCAGCAGCAGATTGCAGTCGTGACGCTCGGGATCGCGGATCTCGTCCGGTCCCGCCGCTTCTATAGCGAAGGCTTCGGCTGGACGCCGGTGTTCGCGAACGAGGAAATCGCCTTCTATCAGATGAACGGTCTGATCCTCGGCACATGGCTTGAGGCAAAGCTCGCCGAGGACATGACGCGGACCTCGTTCGGAGGCCCGGGGGCCTTCGCGCTCGCCCATAATGTCGGGTCGGCGGAAGAGGTCGATGCAGTGATCGCGGCACTGGAGGCTGCAGGCGGGCGGGTGCTCCGGCCAGGCGATGCACCGCCGCATGGCGGCTATCGGGGCTATGTCGCCGATCCCGACGATCACGCCTGGGAAATCGCTTGGAATCCGGCTTGGCCGATCGACGCCGAAGGCCATGTGACCTTCGGCGCCTGACGTCGGGTCTTAGCCGTTGAGGCGATCCTTGACCGCCTTCGCCGCGCCGAAGCCGAGCTTTTTCGAGGCCGCGATCTGGATGGTCTCACCGGTCGAAGGGTTGCGGCCCTCGCGGGCTGCGCTTTCCTTGACCTTGAACTTGCCGAAGCCGTTTACCGATACTTCCTCGCCCTTGGCGGCGGCGTCGGCGATCGCGGCGAACACGGCGTCGACAGCCTTCTTGCCGTCGGCCTTGCTGGTTCCGAGCGCGCTAGCAACTGCGTCCGAAAGGTCGGCATGGTTCATTCAATATCTCCCTTATGCGGTCGGCCCCTCGCCGACCGGGCGGTCTCTATAGGAGCGAATATTTGCCTTCGCTATCGCGATCAACTCGCGAGGCTGCGGAAGGTGATCGACCAGCGCGCCGTCTCGATCGGCGCGATGCTATGTTCCCACGCGTGCCGCGCTTCGCCGGTGAAACGATAGATCGAGCGGGGCGCGAGCGGCAGTGCAAAGCGGTCGAACTTGTCTCCTCGGCGGCGCCGGAAGCGCATCGCCGCCTCTGCTCCCAGCGAAATGCCGACGACATGCTCGAAGACGGGCCGGTCTTTATGCCAGCCGATGCCGGCCCCGGGGCCGTATGAAATCAGCAGCGCCTGCGCGAGGGCGCCCGGCGGAAGTTCTGAAAAACGCTCGGCGCGAGCGGCGATCGGCGCGAGCCAGTCGGGGATCGGCGCGGCGCGTGCGAAAACCCCCGTCTGGAAATCATAGCTCCATCCGAATGAGCGGGTGAGGCGTTTGCCCTCCCATTGCTGGAATTTGAAGGCCTCGAGCCCAGCATGTTCGATATGGGCTATGAGCGCCGCTTCCTCGGCTTCCGTGACGAAGGCTTCGGCCGCTTCGAGACCGGGAAGCAGTGCACGGCCAAACAGATCGGCCTGCGCCGCGGCACTTTTGCTGACAGGGTTGTGTTTCATGTCCTTGCGAGTGCGTTCAGCTTCGCCGCGATCGCTTTCCAGCGCTCGACGCCCGCATTATCCCCCGCGAGCGCGAGCGCACCGATGCGCGCTGCGACGAAGCGCGGTGCGCCCGCTCCATGCTGCTTTTCGACGGCGAGGGCGCAGGCCCAGAGATGGCGGTCTTCGGTGAGCATCAGAGCAGGGTCGGCATATCGGGGAGCGGGGGCGACGTCCTGCCGCGGTTGCTCCAGGGGTCGTTGCTATGCTCGGCAACGAGGCGGTCGCCCGGATATTTGCGCACGAGCCCGAATGCTTCGTCGGCGGGCGCGTGCAGCCAAGTCTCATGATCTTCGGGACGGAGGATCACCGGCATGCGGTCGTGGATATCGAGCAGTTCCTCGGTCGCGTCCACCATCACGCCGGTATAGGCGTCGCCCCATTCGTCGGTGGGGCGCCATAGTCCCGCCCAGGCCGCAAGCGGCTGATCGGTGACGCTGACCCAGGTCTTCGTCATTGCGCCTTTTTCGCCGACGGCTTCGGCAAAGGCGGTGAACGGGATCAGGCAGCGATGCGCCGGCTGGGCAAACCATTGGCTCCACATACCATAAGGATTGAAGAGCTGATCGTCGCGTGCGTTGTTCGTCGGGCTCGGCTTGTTAGGCAGGCCCGTCTTCTTGCTTTTGGAGTGGCGCGGAAAACCCCAGGTCATCGAGCGCAGGACGCGCTTTCCCTGCTCTTCGCGGACGACCATGCCCGAATAGCCGGGATACACATCCTCGGCGCTGTTGAACGCCGGTACGGGGAGGTCGACGCCGAAATGCGCCGCAACCTCGGCCGCGCTTTTGCGCTCGGTGTAGAGATTGCACATGGACGTCAGTCTATCAGCATCGAGCCGGGAAGGAAGGGCATGGGGGGAAACGGCGCTCTGCTAGAGCAGCGCTTGCTGGGGCCGCGCGCTCGGCGGCAATTTGCCGCTGCGCCAAAGATCGTCGGTATGCTCGGCGACAAAATTTTCTGCGGGCCGTGGCGGACGAAACTGGAAGCCGATGACATCCTTGATCGAGCCGTGGAGCCAGCGTTCATATTCATGGGGCATGAGGAGGACGGGCATGCGATCGTTGGTGGGATGCACGAGCTCGTTCGCGTCCATCGTCATGCCGGCGTAAACGGGACCCAATTCGGGGGTGTTCTTGGCGAAGCCCGCCCAGGCCATGATCGGCTGGCCTTCGGCAGAGAACCAACTGCGTGTCTTCTCGCCCGGCGAGCCGTTGGGGTTCGCGAAGTGCGTCAGCGGAATGAGGCAGCGATAGCGGGGCTCGACGACGAGACCTTCCCACATCGGGTTGGTGAGATCGGCGACGAGGCCGATGCGGCCCGGCGGATCGCCGCGCAGCCGCATCTCGCGGGTGGGGCGCGGGAAGCCCCAGAGCATCTGGCGAAGGTGCCGCCGGCCGTTCGTTTCGTGGACGACGAGGCCGGGGAGGGCCTCGATCGTCTCCGAGGGAACGGCGATATCGGTAAAGCCGCCGGCGCCGAAATGATCGGCGACGTCCGAAGCCGTGGCGGCAAGGGTGTAGAGGCGGCTCATCTCTCGGGCTTCAGGCGAAAATCTTCGTCCATTTTTGGACTTGTTCCGCAAAGCTCGCCGGCTCGAATCCGAGACCGATCCCGGTCTCGACGAGCGGGGCGCTGCCGCCGGCGGCGTAGAAGCCGCTGATGTCGCTCTCGCCGAACGGGTCGAATTCCTGCGCCCAGCGATCGAGGGCGATTGCGCGCGCGTGGAGCGCGGCGCCGCCGTGATCACCGAGTCCCTGCTCGCGCGCGAAGCGCTCAAGCAGACGGCCATGCTCCGCAATGTCGCTCGGGCTCTTCACCACAAGATGCCGGATCGTCTCGATCGCGCGCGCGAGATGCGCGCCGGTGATATGGACCGCATTGATCGCGGCGAGAAAACCGCCGGGTGCGAAAAAATCATTGGCGGCAGCATGGCCGCCGATGCGGTCGTCACCTTCGGATCTGTCGAACGGGATTACGTCACCCATGGCCGGTCTTTCGTTGCGAGTCGGTCACGGAACATAGAACAAAAATGGAACAAAGGCGAATCCGTGCCGTGTCTATCAGGGGTCGACGTCGGCGGGTTGAGGAACAAGGAAGAGCGTGCGGCCCTCGACGCGCCAAGCGGCGAGCTGCGACAGGAAATTCATGCCGAGCACATCCGTATTGCCGAGCGCGGGTGAGATCACGACCTTCAGCCGCTGTACCTCGATGGCGCCGACCGCGAGCGCATCGACCGTTCCGGCCTCGGCCCGCACCGTCCCGTTCGCGGTCTGCATCAGGAGCGGCAGCAGCGTTGCATCGGCCTCGACCCCGGCTGCGCGGGCGGTCTCCTGCGATAGCGCGGTCACGGTGGCGCCGCTGTCGACGAGCATCCTTCGCTTAACGCCATTGATTTCGGCATCGACCCAGAAATGTCCGTCGCGCGCCATGGGAATGCGCACCTCGCTGCCGACGACCTGCTGTCGATCGAGACCAATCGCCGCGGTGAGGCGGCCGAGGTTCGGATCGAAGGGGGCGTGCTGAAGAATGAGGAAGATCGCGAAGGCGAGAAGCGCGAAGGAGAAGAGGCCGCGCAGCACGCGGCCGACATAGGGGATCTTGAACAGCAGGATCAAGACGAGCGCGGCGCCAGCCGCATAGATCGCGAGTTGCTCCCAAGGGAGATCGGTGGTGAGAGGCATATCGGCGGCTTTACCACCGGCCTCGTGTCGCGTGGCTGAACGATCAGCTCTCGGAGATCGTCTCGTCCTCGATCGCCGCGGTGATCATTCTTTCCCACACCCCGGCATCCCCGACTGCCAGCATGCGCCCGCTCGGCTCCCGCATCGTCTTGAGGATAGCGAGCGCCGCGGCGGTATACTCCGGCCAGAGCATGTCGACGGCATCGGCCGCCGACCGCAGTTCGCCTTCGCCGTTCCGGCTGAGCTCATGTCCGGCAAGGACCCTGGCTATCCGCTCGACCGGAGCCGTTGCTGCAGTGTCCCGAGTCATCGGCCGTGGTTCAGATAGGCGCGGACCGCGTCCGCGCTGTTTCCGACAGCATCGACAGCCTCGCGAAGTTCTTCTTCGCCCACGCCGAGGCTCTCGGTCCAATCGCGGATCTCATAATCTTCGGAAAGGCTGATCCGATCGCGATCGGAGGCGCCCGTCAGTCTCTTGTCATCCGCCATGATGGTCTCCTGTGTCTGCGCTCGCGAAGCCGGGCCGCGCGGGAGCTGCGGCCCGGCCCAGAAGGCGCAGCAATCTGCGCCTGTCTGTGCCGCGATTCTGTCGGCACCTTGCCTTCGATACCTCTTTCGCCGGTTGAGCGGAGTGGCGCTCTCAACCCCGAATGACGCGCCGACGACGGCAAGCGTTCCCGAGAAAATTTTTCGGATTAACACAGGTTATTCCGGGGATGCGGAGGCGCGCTCGGCGCGGAACTTTCTAAACGAGCCAGCGTTACCCCGGACATCCACCACGGATGAATCGGCGCAGCTTTCACCGTCCCCCGCTCACGCGGTCGGGCGACTGGCGGACTGCGTCCAGACGGGAGATTTATCATGTTCAGATGGGCTATCATCTTTGCCGTCGTCGCGCTCGTCGCGGCGCTTCTCGGCTTCGGCGGCATCGCCGGCCTTTCGGCCGACTTCGCCAAGATCTTGCTCGTGATCGGCGTCGTCCTCTTCATCGTCGCCTTCGTATTCGGGCGCGGACGCCGCACATTGCCCTGAGTTTCCGGGATGGCCGAAGTTTCCGACTTTGCCATCCTCACGGGTGCCGGCGATCACAAACCCCTCGGTCGCCGGCACACGACTATATCGCCTTCCTTTTTCGGCCGTGTCTGAGCAGCGGCCCGACACAATCCAAGTCACCCCCGACGGCCGCTATTTCGTCATTCGCGGCCGCCTTTGGCGTATGTCGAACCCGGCGCTTGAGCCTGGCCAGCGCGAGCGACTTGTTTCCGAACTAATGACTGCCCGGCGGAACGTGCGAACGGCGCTCGCAGCAAGGGATGGCGTCGCGCTTCGGCGGGCCCGCTCGGCGATCGATCGGTCGAAACGCGCGCTTGGCGAGCGCGGACCGGTGTGGTGGGACGATGGAGCCCCGGACTATAACCGGCATATGGCAGTCAACACGCCCTACGCGCGGTGGTTCGAGGACTTGGCAGGCTAAAGCTGGCCTTCATTCACCTCATAGAGGTTCAGGACTTTGCCGTCATCAGCGGAGACATGGAGCCGCGATGGAGCGTCAGCATCGCCGTTCCGATCCCGGCCGCCGGGACGATCTTCATCCGTTCGGATGCGATGCCGCGATCCTCGAGCAAATGGGCGAGGAGGCTGATCTGGGCTTCGTCGCCGGCGATTTCGATCGTCGCGGCCGCGCGAAGGACGGTGGCGAGGTCCGCGGCTCGGCCGAGACCGATGCTCGTCAATTTGGGCCTGTCTTCGTCGAAGCCATGAAAAGTGAATGTCTCGCTTTGGCCATCGCGCGATGCAAGCCAATCGGCCATCTCGCGCGTGAGCGATCCGGATGCTGCCGCCATCGTCGATCCATCGGGAAGCGTGACGAGCGCGCTCGTCGCTGCTTCCGGCGGTGCGGCCTCAACCGGTTCGCTGCCGCAGGACTGGAGCGAAAGGGTGGCGGCACCGATTGCGAGGACGGACGTCATGAGCAATAGAATACGGGGCATCATTCATCCTCGATCCCCCTCGCAGCACCAATGCGCGACGTGAACGGATGTTGCTGCTCCCTGGCCGTTTTTAAGCCGCTGCCTGTACCTCGGCAGCGTCCTGATATCGGCATATGCCGCGGCCGCTTCGCTTTGCGGTGTAGAGCGCCTCGTCGGCGAGGCTGATCAGTTGTTCAAGGTCGCGCGACAGGTCGTCGCAGACGATGTAACCGATCGACGCCGAGACGCGGATATCATGGCTTCCGACGGCAAAGGGACGCGCGATCGAGGCTGCGACGCGTTCCGCGAGCATATAGGCCTCGTCAGGATTGCCGATCTGAAGCTGGATGATCACGAACTCGTCGCCTCCCAGCCGCGCGGCAATGTCGCCTTCGCGCAAGGTTCCCGAAATTCTTCTCGCGACCGCGGTGAGCAACGCGTCGCCGACGGGATGGCCGAAGCTGTCGTTCACAGGTTTGAAGCCGTTGAGGTCGAGGCAGTGTAGTGCGATCGGGCGGAGCTTAGCGGCGCGTACATGGCGGTCGAACCATTCGCGCAGCGCCAGCCGGTTGGGCAAGTCCGTGAGCCCGTCGCTTCGCGCGAGCGAGGCGAAGGTGAGCCGCCGGCCAATGTCGTCGAGGGCGCGGGCGTGTCGTTTGCGCAAGCTGAAGATACCGCCCGCTAGGAAAGCGGCGGTCATCAGCGCGGTCGCGATGTGGAGTGGCTTTCCGGCAACGAGCATCGTGACGACCGGCGGCATGACGGCGAGAAGGAGCGCGGCGATGGCGATGCGCGGGCGAAGGCTCGTCCCCGCCGCGACGCCCGCCGCATAGCCGATGACGAGACAGATCGCGAGCTTGTCGATGGCTGGATCGGGGAGGGCAAGCGCGCGCGCCGCGAAGAAGCCGAGCATGGCTGCAAAGACGATATAGCTCGCCGCATAGCGGCGCTCGAGCCGGCGGGCCTCACCGAGTGTGATCGCGGGATTATCCGCGGCAGCTGCGTCGCACGAGGCGACGAGGAGCCGGGCGATCGAGGCGAGGACGCCGATCGCATAGGGTCCCGCGATCAGCATGTCGCCCGATTGTTCGATGATCAGCGCCCCGCAGATGAGAAAGCCGAGCGACATCACGAGCGAGGGCAGCAGGCCATCGTAGAGACTTCGGATCAGCTCGATCTCGATCGCATCGGGTGAATATTTGACCGGGGTCGACATCGCTCAGCTCCTTGCCGAGAATTACCGCCCACCGGGAGGACCGGTTCCACCTGCGGACGGCCGAACCTCCTGAAATCCCGCACGCTCAGCCTAGACCCCGAGCGTTAACAAAGTTGGAAGTGGGGCGCATCCGACGCCCAAAAAGGTAAAGCCCCGCTGCACAAGGCTGCGGGGCTTTCCTGAAGTCGGGTCCTGAGACCCGAGCTTGCAAAGTAGATACGCGCTGACCGCCAGATCGTTCCAACGGCCGTCGATTATTTTGCGACTATCGGCAGCGCACATTGCTGCGATCGATTTCGCGCCCGACGGCTGCGCCGCCGATGGCACCGATCACGGTGCCCAGCGTTTCCGACCTGCCGTCGGCGATGACGTTACCGAGCACGCCGCCGGCGATCCCGCCGACGATCAGTCCGGTCGACCCGTCGTTTCGGCGGCAGTAATATTTATTGTCGCGGCCGCGATAGATCCGGTCGTTGTCGTTGAGGCGGCGTTCGCGATAGCGTCGGTCGTTGCGATAGTAATTCTCCGCATAATAGCCGCTGTAGCGCGGATCGGGGCGGTCATAGTCGTAGCGGCCATATTGGTCGTAATAGGCACGATCATAATAGCCATAGCCGCCGTCGTCATAGGCGTAGCTGCTGCCCGTGGAGGCGCAGGCACTTACCATGGCGGTTGCGGCTGCGAGGGGAAGGATCATCAGGCGGTTCATCGGCATCACTCCATTTGGTTGCGTGCCTGGCCGACCTTGGCGGGGCATGCGCTGGCCCCTCATGATCTAGACCCCTGAAACCATGTCGAGTTCCGCCGCCTGCCATTTGAAAGCTAACGGAAATCCCGTGGCTTGATCTTGATGCCCTCGGTGGGTTGGCCGGGAATGATACCGGACCCGAGGCGGAGGTCGGGAATATAGATGTCGCGCGGATTGCGGCCGAGCGGCTTCGTCTCCGGATCGCGCGGGTCGGGACCCACGGGGCTCTTGACGACGTCGGCGCGGCCTACCTTGTAGATATCGGCGATGTCCTTGCGCTGCCCGACGCTCGCGAGCAGCGGGGAGAGGTCGTCGAGCCTTTGCGCGACGATATGGATGACCTCGCCCTCGCGCTGAACCTGACCGCGCACACCCATCATCGCGGCGCCGAGGACCACGGGGCGATATTTCTCGAAGACATTGGTCCACACGACGAGGTTCGCGACCTCGGTCTCGTCTTCGAGGGTGATGAACATGACGCCCTTTGCCGAGCCCGGCTTCTGGCGGACGAGAACGACCCCGGCGAGGTTGACCCAGCGGCCGTCCTTGATGCCGTGAAGCTCCCGGCACGTGATGATCTTTCGCGAGCGAAGCTCGTCGCGCAGGAAGGCGAGGGGATGGGCCCTGAGTGACAGACCGGACGCTCTATAGTCCTCGACGACCTCGGCGCCTTCGCCCATCGGCGCGAGCAGCGTTTCGGGTTCCAGCGCTTCGCGCTGGAGACGTCCGGCGCGTTCGTCGGCAGCCTGAAAGAGGGGAAGGGCGGCAGGTCCGAGGCCCTTCACTTCCCATAGCCCTTCCCGGCGCGAGCTTCCGAGCGAGGCGAAGCCGTCCGCGTCGCCGATCCGGTCGAGCGCGCCGCGCCCGACCCCGGCGCGGCGCTGGATTTCCTCGGCGCTGCTATAGGGCTCGCCGGCACGGGCCGTGGCGACCGCGGCGCCATCCTCATTGGCGAGACCGCGGACCATGCGCAGACCCAGGCGCACCGCATGATATTTGCCGTTGGCCGCTTCTTCGAGTGTGCAGTCCCAGCGGCTGTGATTGACATCGATGGGCCTGATCTCGACCCCATGATTGCGGGCATCGCGGACGATCTGCGCGGGCGCGTAAAAACCCATCGGCTGGGCGTTGAGCAGCGCGGCGCAGAATGCGTCGGGATGATGGCATTTCATCCACGACGAGGCATAGGCGATGAGCGCGAAGCTCGCGGCGTGGCTTTCGGGAAAGCCGTAGGAGCCGAAACCCTCGATCTGCTTGAAGGTCTTTTCGGCAAACTCGCGGTCGTAGCCGCGGCCGACCATGCCATCGATCAGCTTGTCGCGGAAATGGCTGACCCCGCCGGTGAGTTTGAAGGTCGCCATCGCGCGGCGGAGGAGATCGGCCTCGCTCGGGGTGAAGCCGGCGCATTCGATCGCGACGCGCATCGCCTGCTCCTGGAAGAGCGGGACCCCCAGCGTCTTCTCAAGCACGCGCCTGAGTTCGGGGGTCGGGTAAGTCACCTCCTCCTGTCCGTTTCGGCGGCGGCGATAGGGATGGACCATGTCGCCCTGGATCGGGCCCGGCCGGACGATCGCGACCTGAATGACGAGATCGTAGAAGGTGCGCGGCGCCATGAGCGGGATCGACGCCATCTGGGCGCGGCTCTCGATCTGGAAAACGCCCAGCGTGTCGGCTTTGCGGATCATCGCATAGGTCGCGGGATCTTCCGCGGGAATGGTGGAAAGATCGTGCTTCAGTCCTTTGTGATCGTGCAGGAATTCGAAGGCACGGCGCATGCAGCTCAGCATCCCCAAAGCAAGGATGTCGACCTTCATGAAACCGAGGGCGTCGATGTCGTCCTTGTCCCATTCGATGACCTGCCGGTCTTCCATCGCGGCGGGCTCGATTGGCACGAGTTCGTCTAGCCGGTCGCGCGTCAGCACGAAGCCGCCGGGGTGCTGCGAAAGGTGGCGGGGCGTGTTGATGAGCGTGCGCGCGAGCTCGAGCGTCAGCGCGAGGCGCTTGTCCCCGAGGTCGAGGTTCAGCGCTTCGGCATGCTTTTCCTCGACGCCCTCGCGGCTGTAACCCCAGACCGCGCCGGCGAGCCCCGCGGTGATGTCTTCGCTAAGCCCGAGCGCCTTGCCGACTTCGCGGACGGCGCCGCGCGAACGATAACGCGTGACGACTGCGGTCAGCGCGCTGCGGGTCCGGCCATAGGTCTCGTAGATCCACTGGATGATTTCCTCGCGCCGCTCATGCTCGAAGTCGACATCGATATCGGGCGGCTCCCGGCGCTCGGCGCTGACGAAGCGTTCGAACAGGAGTTCGGACCGCACCGGATCGATCGAAGTGATACCAAGGACGTAACAGACCGCGCTGTTCGCCGCGCTGCCGCGGCCTTGGCAGAGAATCTCGCGGCGGCGGGCTTCGGCGACGATCGAGTGAACCGTCAGGAAATAGGGGGCGTAATCGAGTTCTCCGATCAATCGCAGCTCATGCTCGAGCTGAGTGCGGACCTCGGTGCTGACGCCTTCGGGGTAGCGGACGGGAGCCTTCTCCCATGTCAGCCGCTCAAGCTCCTCCTGCGGGGTGCGTCCAGGAACCTGGATCTCGTCGGGATATTGGTAACGCAGTTCTTCGAGACTGAAGGTGCAGCGCGCCGCGAAATCGACCGTGCGGGCGACCGGCGAGCTGTCCTTGAGGTAGCGGCGGAACAGGCGCTCCATCTCGGCCGCCGTCTTGATGTGGCGGTCGGCGAAGCGCTCGCGGCGATCACCAAGCTCGTCGATCGTGCATTTCTCCCGGATGCAGGTGACGACATCCTGCAGCAGGCGCCGGTCGGGCATGTGATAGAGGACGTCGCCCGTTGCGAGCGTCGGCACTTTCGCTTTGGCGGCCAAGGCTGCGAGATCGCGCAGCCTGATCGCGTCGCCGGGGCGGCGCCGGATCGTGAGTGCGAGATAGAGGCGATCGCCGAAGATGCGACTGGCGCGGGCGATCGCCGCCTCGGCTGCGCCATCGGCGCGGTCGGGAAGCAGGATCGCAAGCAGACCCTCGTTCCAGTCCTCGAGATCGGGCCAGTCGAGATGGCAGGCGCCCTTGCCGGCGCGCGTCTTTCCGACGCTGAGCAGCCGGCACATCCGCCCATAGGCCATCTTGTCGGTTGGATAGACGAGAAGTGCCGTGCCATCGGCAAGATTGAGGCGCGTGCCGGTCAACGCGCGAACGCCGGTAACCTTCTCGGCGTCCCACGCGCGCACGATCCCGGCGACGCTGTGCCGGTCGGCGACGCCGAGCGCGGGCAGTCCGAGCATGGCAGCGGCGGTGAAGAGCTCCTCGGGCGACGAGGCCCCGCGCAGGAAGCTGAAATGCGTCGTGACCTGCAGCTCGATATAGGCCGCCCCGTCATCGGTCATGCGAAAGCAACGCTGCTTGATGGCCGCATCACGCAAATGCAGTTAAACACCGGTGGCAGTCTCAAGCGAATGCGGTTCGCTACCGGTCGCATTCTCAAGCGAATGCTCCGTGAATAAACCAGCGCATCGAACCGGTTGCGGGATTGACCCCGTCGCCGAGGCGGAAGAGCCAGTAACGGCCGCCCGTCTCGGTCTCGACCTGATAATAGTCGCGGACGGTGAGGTGGGTTTCGCCTTCGATCCCGCCCTCGCGCCACCATTCGCCTTGGAGCCGCTCGGGTCCATCGCCTTGGGTGACCCGGTAGCGTTTACGGCGCCAGATGAAGAGGCGCGGCGCATCGTCGGGGAGCAAGGCGACGACATCGACTGGTTCGGGCCGCGCTAGCATGCGCGACGGCCGCGGCCAGTCGCTCCAGCTCTCGCCTGTCTCGGGCGCGAGCGCGGGGAGGGCAGCAACCGAGCGCTCGGGCATCGCGCTCGGTC